>JBDQFW010000141.1:0-9674 GCA_040265735.1 Planctomycetota bacterium
GCCTTGCGCAGGTTGGGTGAGCCCGTGACCCGAGGGCCGTAGACGTCGCACAGCCAGCTCAAGTGCTCCATGACCTGCGAGCGCTCGAGGCCCTCTTCGAGGAAGAACTTCACCGCCGCTTCGTCGACGGCCCCGTCCGCGCCCAGTGGCGTCGCATCACCGAGCTCTCCCTCAAGGAGTTCGACAAGGTCTACGACCGCCTCGGGGTGTCCTTCGACGAGGTGCGCGGTGAGGCCTTCTACGAGCCCTACCTCGAGCCCACCGTCGAGCGCATCGTGGCCTCTGGCGTGACCGAGGAGTCGCAGGGCGCCCTCGTGGTGTCCCTCACGCAGTACGACGAGAACCTGCCGCCCTGCATCCTGCGCAAGACCGACGGCACCACCCTCTACGCCACCCGCGACCTGGCCGCGGCCTTCCACCGCCACGAGCTCTACGACTTCGAGCGCTGCCTCTATGTCGTGGGGGGCGACCAGCGCCTCCACTTCCGCCAGCTGAAGCTGGTCCTCGACCGTATGGGCCTCCCTTGGGAGCCGCGCATGGAGCACGTGGACTTCGGCATGGTCCGCCTGCCCGAGGGCAAGATGAGCACCCGCCGCGGCAAGGTCGTGTTCCTCCAGGACGTCCTCGACGAGGCCGCCCGCCGGGCGACCGAGATCGTGCGGGAGAAGAACCCCGAGCTCGCCGATCCCGAGGCCGTGGGCGAGCAGGTCGGCGTGGGCGCGGTCGTCTTCAACGACCTCAAGCGGGAGCGCGTCAAGGACATCTCGTTCACCTGGGACGAGGTCCTCTCCTTCGAGGGCGACACGGGCCCGTACGTGCAGTACACCCACGCGCGCCTGGCCTCGATCGCCCGCAAGGTCGCGGACGCGGGCGAGGGCGGGGCCGAGCCCTCCTGGGGGGCCCTTGAGGAGGACGCTGCGCTGGTCCTCGAGCTGGGGCGCTACCCGGCGGTCCTGGAGCGCGCCGCCCGCGAGGCCGAGCCGAGCATGGTGACCCAGTACCTGCTCGGCCTGTGCCGCGCGGTGAACTCCTGGGTCGCCCGGAGTCGCGTCCTGGGACAGGATCCGGGTGTCACGAGCGCCCGTCTCTCCCTCGCGATTGCGTGTAAGTCTATCATTGGCAATGGCTTGCGGATCCTAGGGGTCGCGGCGCCCGACGAAATGTAGGGGGTCGTCTCAAGGCTCCAGTGGGCGCTTCCGAAGAAGACAAGCGGAACCGTCCGTCCACGCGGCCCGGCGCCTCCCCAGGGAGGCTCGGGACCTTGGCCCGGCGGCCCCCAGCCCCCCCCGCCGAGCGAAGGAAGAGCCTTGATCGAGTCCCTGATCCGCGACGTCCCCGACTTCCCCAAGCCGGGCATCCTGTTCAAGGACATCACGCCGCTCCTCGGCGACGGGACGGCCTTCCGACGGAGCGTCGAGCTGCTCGCCGAGAGCCTGGCGGACGTGGCCTGCGACGCCGTGGTGGGCATCGAGTCGCGCGGCTTCCTGTTCGGCGCGGCGCTCGCCATGGCCAAGGGGGTCGGCTTCGTGCCGGTCCGCAAGCCGGGCAAGCTGCCCTGGAAGACGGCCTCCGAGAGCTACGAGCTGGAGTACGGGACGGACACGATCGAGATCCACCTGGACGCCGTGGCCGAGGGCCAGCGCGTTCTGATGGTCGACGACCTGCTCGCTACGGGCGGGACGATGGAGGCGGCTCTGAAGCTGGTCCGACGGATCGGCGGAGACCCGGTGGCGTGCTGCTTCGCCATCGAGCTGAACTTCCTCGAGGGGCGCAAGAGGCTGGATGCACCCGTCCACGCCCTCGTGAACTATTGATTCGAACGGGTGCACACAAGGAAGGGAGAGCCATGTCCGGGACCAAGACGCAGACCGCAGCCGCAAAGACCACCGCCACGACCAAGGCGAACGCCAAGCCCGCCGCCTCCTCGAAGGCGGTCTCGAAGAAGGGCTGGAGCGGCCCGCTCGAGGAGTGCCCCACCGAGGAGCTGTGGGGCGAGTACGCACGGGCGCGCGACTCCAAGAACGCCGACGCCCTTGAGCGCGTGCGCAACGTGCTGATGGAGCGGCACTACCCGCTGGTGAAGTACATCGCGGAGCGCCTGCTGCAGACCCTGCCCAAGTCCATCGAGCTGGACGACCTGATCTCGGCCGGCCTCTTCGGCCTGATGGACGCCATCCGCGGCTTCGACCCCGAGCGCGGCATCAAGTTCAAGACCTACTGCACCACGCGTATCCGCGGGTCGATCCTCGACCAGCTGCGCTCGCAGGACTGGGTCCCGCGCCTCGTGCGCCTCAAGGCCAGCAAGATCGACAAGACCCTGCAGCGGCTGACCGCCGAGTACGGCCGTGAGCCCACCCACGCGGAGCTGGCCGAGGCCCTGGAGCTGACCCACACCGAGCTCGCCATCGAGATCGGCAAGGCCACCGCGAAGTCGATGTACTCCCTCTCCGACCGCTGGGAGGACCGCGACGACGACAGCTCGCTCGAGAAGGTGGATGTCCTCGAGGACAAGAAGTCGATCGATCCGACGGACATCATCAACAAGAGCGATCTGATGACCTACATGACGCGCTCGCTGACCCACAAGGAGCGCTTCATCATCGAGCAGTACTACCGCGTCGGCCACACGATGCGTGAGATCGGCGAGATGCTGTCGCTCACCGAGAGCCGCGTCTGCCAGATCCACACGAACGTGATGAACCGCCTCAAGGAGCAGCTGGACGGAAAGACCGGCACGCTCTTGAGCTGAGCCCCGCCCGCTCGCGAACCTCCAGGACGCCCCGCCATGCGGGGCGTCCTGCGTAGATGAACCCTCTCCTCCTCACCCTTGCGCTGGGCACCCTCCTCAAGGTGGTGCTCGCGGCCCTCTGGCCGCTACGCGCCGAGGAGGCCATGGCCTGGGCCCACGCGACCGCCGGGGTGGGGAGCTTCCAAGGTGACGCCCTGACCCGGCTCCTGGCGGACTGGGCGGACGGTGGTCCCCTGGGGCGGATCGTGCTGCGCGCGCCGGGCCTCGTCGCAGCCCTCCTCTGGAGCCTGCCGCTCGCGGCGATGGGCCGGCGCGCGGGCGTCTCCCCCCACCGCGTCGCCGGGGTCTGGATCACGCTTCACGCGCTCCCGGGCATGGCCCTGGCGACGGTCGGCTGGAGCCGCGAGCCCATCCTGGCCCTACTCTTCCTCGCCGCCCTCGACGCTGCCCTGCGCTGCAGCCGCGGTGCTGCCACAGCCGCTCGCACCCTGGGCCTGCTCGGCGGGCTGGGGCTCTTGGCGCATCCCCTCACCCTCCTGCTGCCCTTCGCCGCATTCGGGTGCAGCCTCGACCGCCGCGAGAGGCCGGCGGAGGACGGGCCTGAGGGCCAGCAGAGCCTGACGGGTCCGGCGCTGCTCGGGCTGCTGCTCGGCGCGGCGCTCGCCATCGCGCTCGAGCCCGGCGGCGTGCTGCCACGCGCGACGGCCTGGGCCGTCTCCCTCCAGCTGGGCTTTCGGCCGGAGGGTCTGCTGACCTGGGTCCTCGGGGTCGCCGCCGTGGTGGGACCCCTCGCGCCGTTCCTCGCCATCCGCGGCTGGAGGGAGTGCGGCAAGCTCGCGGGTGGCGAGGGCTTCGGCCCACGGCTCGTCTCCCTCGCGCCCCTCGCCGTGCTGGTCTACCTCGCCCTGCAGGGCCCCTCGGATCCGCGCCTCGTCCTCGGCCCGGCGGCGGCAGCGGTGGTCCCAGCGCTGCTCGCGGCGGATCCCCCGCGGAGACTGAACCGGCGCCTGCGCGTCGCCGGCTGGTCGGTCGCCGCGGTCCTCGGAGCGGTCGAGCTGGCCGCCATCGGCTCCGAGCGGCTCGCACGCCACCTGGAGCTGCGCCTGCCTGCCCTGGCCGAGGCCAGCGCCGCGGCGCGGCCCCTTGCTCGGCCCCTTGCCGAGGCCCTCCACGAGCGCTTCCCGGACCCCGCCCCCTTCTGCGACCGGGACCCCGTGCGCGGCGCCCTGATCGCCCTGCACGACCGCGCGCGGCGCCCGCTGCTCGACCCGGCTGGGCACGGGGCCAGCCCCGCGCGGGCGCTCACCCTGCTGGACCACCCGCAGGCCGCACGGGAGCCCCTGCGGGACTGGTCCACCGTGGAGGTCGAGCCGCCGGTGCGCATCCCCACCGGCGGCGTCGGCGTGTGGACCGTGTGGCCCGCCTGGGCGCGGGACCCGCAGCCGGGAGCGGGCGCGCCGAACCGCTGAGCACGGTCCCGCACCCCCTCCTCCGCGCGGTGAACTGAACCCATGCGGCGTCCCCTCCTCCTGCTCGCCCTGGCCCTGGCCGCGTGTGGCGCGGACCTCGGGCCCGTGGGCACCCCCGCGCTGCGCACCGTCGCGGCTCCCGGCGGAGGGACGATCCAGGTCCCCGTCGAGCCCCGGCGGGTCTTCGCGGACTCGGCCACGGGGTTCGACCTGATGCTGGCCCTCCTGCCGCCCGAGCGCTTCGCCGGGGTCGTTTCCACGGCTCTGCGCTACTCCGCCGTGGCCCGCACGCCCGCGGAGCTACCCGGCCTCGAGGACCTGCCGAGGCCCGAGGGGTTCCACGCGGAGGACATCCTCGCCCTCGGACCCGACCTCGTGCTCGTGTCGGACTGGCGTCCTCCCGCCGTCCCCTCGCTCCTGGAGGCCCGAGGGATCTCGACCGTGCGGCTGCCCACGCCCACGACCTGGGAGGAGCTCGAGGAGCTCGTGACCTTCACGGCCGAGGTGCTCGCCCAGCCCGAGGCCGGGGCAGAGCTGCTCTCTGGGCTGCGCGCCCGCAAGGAGCGGCTCGGAGGGCCGAGCGGCCGAGGCGCCCTGAGGGTGCTGACCTACAGCAACTTCGGCTCGTCGGGGTATTGCGCCGGGGCGGGGACCTCATGGGACCTGATGGTGCGCCTCGCCGGCATGCGCAACGCGGCCGCGGAGGCGGGCCTCGAGGGGAACAGCGCCATCGACCTGGAGCGCGTGCTGGAGCTCGACCCGGACGTGCTGCTCGTCTCGGAGAGCGAGGAGGGCGGCGACTCCCCCACGCTCGCCGTCCTGCGGACCCACGAGGCCGCGCGTCAGCTGCGCGCGGTGCAGCAGGAGCGCTGGATCGTGCTGCCCGTGCACCTGCACGCGACCAGCTCGCACCACCTGCTCGACGCGGCCGAGGCCCTGGCCGCCGCGGCGGACGACCTGCTCGCGCGCTGAATTCTCGGCGCGCTGGGTCTCCAGCGGGCTGAGGCGCGTCCGCGCCGGGATGCGCCGTCAGGGCTTGCCGCGCAGGCGGCGGCGCACGAGGCCGCGCTCCACGCGGGTGTCCTTGCCCTGCACCTGCGCGAGCTCGAACAGCTCGATCGAGCGCTTCAGATCCGGACGCACGCCGACGCCGTCGCGGAAGCACTCGGCCATCAGGACCAGGGCCTCGGGATCCTCATCCTCCACGGCCGCCTGCAGGAAGCTCACCCCGAAGGAGGCGTTGATGGGCACGCCGTCGCCCTCGATGTGCCGCCGCGCCAGCAGGCAGGCCGCAGGGCCATTGCCCTGCATGGCGGCCTGCTCGAAGAGCTGGTCGGCCCGGCGCAGGTCACGGTCGACGCCCTCGCCGCTGCGGTAGGCGAGACCCAGGTTGTAGATGGCGTGGCTGTCGCCCAGGTCGGCCGCGCGCCGGTAGCACTCGATGGCGTCCTTGGCATCGGCCGTGCGGCCCTCGCCGTTCCAAGCGCAGACGCCGAGGAAGGTCCAGGCCTCGGGCACGTCATGGCGCGCCGCCACCTCGAACCACTCGTGTGCGCGGTTGGCGTCCTTCTCGACGCCCTCCCCGTAGTAGTGCTTCTCGCCGAGCATGAGCGCCGCCTGCGGCTCCTCGCGGGCGAGGTCTGCGAGCATGGCGAGGGCGCGCTCGGGCTCGGGGTCCACGCCGAGCCCCTGCAGAAGCTGAACCGCGAGCCAGAGCTGGCTCTCGGTGTGTCCCTTCTCGGACGCGCGCGTGCGGTAGTCGAAGGCCTTGCCGAAGTCCTGCGCCACGCCTTCCCCGTTGTGGTAGCAGATCGCCACGTTGGCAAGGCCGGCGTCGTTCTCGGCCTCGGCGGCCTGCAGGTACCAGCGGAACGCGCGCTTGAGGCTGCGCTCCACGCCGATCCCGTAGCGGCTGAAGTAGCCCATCCAGACCATGGACTCGTCGTGGCCGTGCTCCGCCGCGGTGCGGTGCCACTCGACGGCCCGCTCCAGATCGTGCTCGAGGTCGTGGTAGGCGCACGCCATCAGGTGCGCGTACTCAGGGTCCTCGGTGTCGGCCCAGCCCTGCTCGGCCAGGCGCAGGCCCTCGCTCACGTCCTGGGGCATTCCCTCCCCGTAGAGCGTGCACGAGGCGAGGTAGCGCGAGGCGTCCGGATCACCGCCCTCGGACGCGCGCCGGAACCAGGCCACCGCGGCCTCGTGATCCTCTTCGACGCCGTCGCCGTTGAGCAGGCAGTAGCCCGCGGCCGTCATGGACTCGGGGTCTCCCTGCTCGGCCGCCTTCTCGAACCAGCGATAGGCCGTCGACTGGGACTGGGGCACGCCGTCCCCCTCGGCGTAGGCACACGCCAGGTCGTACTGGGCGTCCACGTTGCCCTGGAGGGCAGCCTGGCGAAGCCACTGGATCTCGTTGCGTCGCGACACGGAGCTGTGCGGGTCTGGCCGGGCGCTCTGCCCCCGTGAAGGGGCGTCCTCCCTGACCGGCCCCATTCTATCGGTGTTCGGCGCCCTGCACCGTGCCTCCGGAGGGCACGCGGCCCGGCCTCGGGAAGCCGGCGGGACCGCGCCTCCCAGGGACGGGAAGCGCACTCGATCCAAAGCACGGGATTGCCCGCAGCGAATTCAGGGTAGATTCGTAAGCCCGGGCCCGATCGGGCTCGCTTCCCCATGACGAACCCCGCGCCGCAGCAGGACCCCGCCTGCGGGCGCTGCAGGCACTACCGCGTGACCTGGCAGCCGCACCAACCCCACGCCTGCCTGGCCTTCGGGTTCCAGTCTCGCGAGCTGCCGTCGCAAGTCGTGCGGCGCGAGAGCGGCCAGGCGTGCGGACGCTTCGAGCCGCGGCCGGGCGCGGACCGCAGGCCCTAGCGCGCCGCCGGAGCCCGCGCTTCAGCCGATCACACGCACCAGCTCGACGCAAAACACGAGGGTCGCGCGCGGGGGGATTCGCGGGGGCGCACCGCGGGAGCCGTACCCCAGGTGCGGAGGGACGCGCAGCCAGGCGCGACCTCCCGGGCGCAGGCAGCCCACGCCCTCGGTCCAGCCAGGGATCACGCGGTCGAGGGGGAAGGTGGCCGTCTTGCTCCACGACGCGTCGAAGGCCTTGCCGTCCTCGAGCCAGCCGGCGTAGCGCACCTCGACCCGGTCCGAGGGCCCCGGCTGCTCGCCGGCCCCCTCCACCTCGACGGAGACGCCCAGGCCGGACTCGCGCTCGGTCCACGCGAGCTGCGACGGAGGAACGAAGTGCGGCGCGCGCGGACCGCGGCCGAACAGGCGCTGGAGCCAACCCATGCGCGGAGCTTAGCCCACGCGGGACGCTCCCACGGACGCCGCGGAGGCCGCCCCCTAGGGCTGGATCACGAGGCGCAGGCCCTCGGACAGTCCGACGGGGTTCACGACCAGCGCAGGATCGCGATGCCACCACTGCAGGTGCACGCTCGCACCGGCGCTGAATCCCTGGGTGAGCAGCCACACCGGGTCGAGGGGCTGCTCGAGGCGGCCGCCGCAGGGGCCGGCCCAGGGCGTCGAGACCACGGGCGCGAAGCGGCCCAGGGGAGAGGCCACGCAGAGGGTCCCGCCAAAGAAGGGCAGCGCGTCCGACTGCGTGCTCCAGATGAGCATCCCGAAGGTGCCTGGCGGCACGCCCTCGCAGGTCACGGTCACGGGCGCGCCCGTGAGGGAGGGCAGCCCCGAGGAGCCGATGGCCGGCAGGCAGCCCGCGGAGTTCTGCTTGGGATCGCAGTAGGTGCCCGAGGTCGCTCCTGGCAGGTAGGGCGCGGCGCCCACATGGCGCTGCAGCGCAAACAGGAGCGCCTCCGCCTCGGCCTGGAGGCCCGTGTCGTTTCCGATGACCGCCATGTCCCCGGGGTTGGTCATGAACCCGGCCTCGGTGAGCGCCGCGGGCATGGAGGTCTGGGAGAGGACGAAGAAGTTCGCGGTCTTGGTCCCCCTGTCAGTGAGCCCGAGAGCGAGCAGCAGCTCCTCCTGGGCGAGGTCGCGCAGGTCGGCGCCAACCGTGCCGTTGGCGAAGGAGAAGGTCTCGGTGCCGTTGGCGCTCGCGCTCGAGAAGCCGTTGTGGTGGATCGAGAGGAAGCGGTCCGCGGGCCATCCGTTCGCCAGAGCCACGCGGTCGCTGAGTGACACGTAGGCGTCAGTGGTGCGCGTGAGGAGCACCTCCCACGCGGCTCCCCCTGCGGCGTCGGCGGTATCCGCTTCGAGCAGGTCGCGCAGGCGCAGGGCCACCTCGAGGTTCAGGTCCTTCTCCAGGAGTCCGCTGCCGACGGCTCCGGGGTCGCTGCCGCCATGCCCCGCGTCGAGGACCACGCGCAGGACCGTGGGCGGACTGGGCGCGCTCGCCACGCCCAGGGCGAGCAGGCTGCCAGCGAGCAGGAGGCTCCCGGCGCGCGATCGAAGCAGAGAGGAGCGCACGGATCGAGGATAGCCGCGCTCCGCTGGACCGGGGGAGTGGACTACCTTGGGTCCATGGGCAGCCAGCAGGGCGGCGGACACGCATTGGATGCACGACGGGGCGCGAGCCCCGGGAGCTCATGCGGACCGACCGGACGCCCGCGGGACTCGCGAGCGACGCGCAGGCGCGCGCTGGTGCTGATCGCGGTGCACCTGCTCTTCGCCCTCCACATGGTCGACTGGGCCACCACCGGGCGGACCTTTGGGCTGTTCGAGCCCTCCGAGTCCATGGAGTTCAGCAAGCACTCCATGGTCAACGTGGGTCTGCTCTTCTTCGGCGGGCTCATCCTCTCGACGCTCCTGCTGGGCCGCTTCTTCTGCGGCTGGGCCTGCCACCTGGTGGCCCTCCAGGACCTGTGCCGCGCGCTCCTGCTGCGCGCGGGCATCACCCCTCGCCCGCTGCGCTCTCGCGCGCTCGCATGGGTGCCGTTCCTGGCCGGTGGGTACATGTTCCTGTGGCCCCTGGCCTACCGCATCGCACAGGGTGACGACCTCGGGGTACGCGGGGTCGAGCTCACCACGCAGGACGTGTGGGCGACCATGCCGGGTCCCTGGGTGGGGCTCGCCACGCTGGTAGTGTGCGGCTTCGTGTGCGTTTGGTTCCTGGGCTCGAAGGGCTTCTGCACCTACGCATGCCCCTACGGCGCGGCGTTCTCTCTCGCCGACCGCTTCGCCCCCGGTCGCATCCGCGTCAACGACGCCTGCAAGGGCTGCGGCCACTGCACGCAGGTCTGCACCTCCAATGTCGACGTCAAGCGCGAGGTGGCCGCCTTCGGGATGGTGGTGGATCCGGGGTGCATGAAGTGCCTCGACTGCGTCAGCGTCTGCCCGGAGGACGCGCTGCGTTTCGGCTTCGGCCGGCCCGCCGTGCTGCAGCGCCTGACACGCGCTCGCCGCCTCGGAGGCCTCGAGGAGGGGCTGCTCGCCATGACCTTCGCGGCCACCTTCTTCGCGGTGCGAGGGCTCTACGACCTGGTGCCGTTCCTGTT
>JBDQFW010000142.1:0-9366 GCA_040265735.1 Planctomycetota bacterium
GACGACGAGGGGCCGGCAGGCATGGGCGTGCTGTTCACCCTTGCCCCCGCCGAGGACCGCGTCGCCCCGGCCTACCACTGGGCGTACCCCGCGCCCAAGCAGGGTCCCGAAGGGCGCTGAGCTGGGCGAGGGGAGCGCCCCTGCCTCCCTGCGGGGGCACCGCCCGCGCAGTGCCGGGAAGGGCCAGCGGGCGCGCTCGCGCTCCCCGGCCGAGGCCGCTCGCTAGTCCCGGTTGCGCAGCAGCGCCGCCGCGGTGGCGGTGGCCCAGGTGCGCGGCAGGCGCGTGGCGAAGAGGGCTCCGAGCCGGTTGAAGAGCCCCGGGATGACGGTGGGGCGGCCGCGCTCCATGGCCCGGACGCCGAGCTCCGCGACCCTGCGCGCGGTCATCATCGTGCGCCTCTGCAGGCCGCTGGGCCTGTGCCCCGCGGTGGCCAGGAACGCCGTCGCCGTGGGGCCGGGACAGAGGGTCGTGCAGGTGACCCCGCTGCCGCGCAGCTCGTGGTGCAAGGCGTTGCTCCAGGACAGCAGTGCGCTCTTGCTGGCCGCGTAGAGCGCGTAGCCGGGGCAGGGTTGGAAGGAGGCGGTGGAGGCGACCTGGAGGATGCGCCCGGACCCGCGGGCGCGCATCGCCGGCACCAGGGCGCGGGTGAGGTCCACGGGCACCTGGACCAGTAGCTGGAGCATGGCGCGCTCGCGCTCGGGCGGAGCCTCGAGGGTCGGCCCGTGGGTGCCGAACCCCGCATTGTTCACGAGGACATCGACCTCGAGTCCCTGCTCGCCGAGCCAGGTCACCAGCGCACGGACGGCCCCCTCGGACGCGAGGTCGAGCGGCAGGACATGGGTCCGAGCCCCCAGCACCTCGAGCTCGCGCGCCAGCTCGCGCAGGAGCTCCTCCGAGCGAGCGGTCAGGACCAGGTCGTGCCCGCCCTCGGCCAGGACCCGCGCGAGCTCGGCGCCGATCCCCATGGACGCTCCGGTCACGAGCGCGAGAGGACGCCGGGGAAGGGGAGGGGCGGAGGTTGATCCTCCGACGGCACGGCTCGCGGGTTGCATGGTGCTTCGTCCTTCCCCCCAAGGGGCGGCCGCCGGCGAGGGATGCCCTCAGACCGTGGTCGCCGCGCGCTTCTTGTCCTTCTTGCGATCGTTGGCGTTCAGGACGATCTTGCGCAGGCGCAGGCTCCCGGGCGTGACCTCCACGACCTCGTCGTCTTCCACGTACTCGAGCATCTCCTCGAGGCTCATGCGGATCGGCGGGGCGATCTTGACGTTGTCGTCCCGGCCGGACGCGCGCATGTTGGTGAGCTTCTTCGCGCGGCAGACATTGACCTCGAGGTCGGTGTCCTTGTTGTTCTGCCCGACGATCATGCCCTCGTAGACCGGCTCGCCGGGAGCCACGAAGAACTGCCCCCGGTCCTGGAGGCCGTCCAGCCCGTAGGCCACCACCTCGCCGGCACGGTCGCTGATGAGAACCCCGTTCGTGCGCCGCGGGATCGGACCGCCGTCGGGACCCCACGAGTCGAACACGTGGCTCAGCACCGCCTCACCCTGAGAGAGGGTGAGCAGGGCCGTGCGCGCGCCGATCAGCCCGCGAGCGGGGATCTTGAACTGGATCTTCGCCAGGTTCCCGGCGTGGCCCATGTCGAGCAGCTCACCGCGGCGACGGCCGAGGTACTCGATCACGCGCCCCGCGGAGTCGGAGGGCACCTCGACGGTGGCGCGCTCGTAGGGCTCGCAGCGCTTCCCGTCGACCTCCTTGAGGATCACGCGCGGCTTGCCCACCGCGAACTCGAAGCCCTCGCGGCGCATCTCCTCGATGAGGACCGACAGGTGCATCACGCCGCGCCCGCAGACCTCGAAGGAGTCGGCGGAGTCCGTCGGCTTGACCCGCAGGGCCACATCGCGGGTCAGGGCCCGGTCCAGGCGCGCGAGGACGTGCCTGCTGGTGACGAAGTCCCCATCGAGCCCCGCCAGGGGCGAGTTGTTGACCTGGAAGACCATCGAGATGGTCGGCTCGTCGATGGCGATCGCGGGGAGGGGGTCAGCCTGGTCCACGGGGCAGAGGGTGTCGCCGATCCCGATCTCCTCGATACCGGCCACCACGGCCACGTCCCCGGCCACGACCTGCTCGACGGGGGTGCGCTTGAGGCCCTCGTAGCGGAAGAGGTTCTTGACCGTCACCGCCACCGGCTTGGCCCGATCGGGGTGGGTGACCCACACCCGCGCGCCGGCTCGCAGGACGCCGCGGTGAACGCGCCCGACGGCGATGCGGCCCAGGTAGTCGTCGTGGTCCAGGGTCGCTGCCTGAAACTGCAGCGACGCGGCCTGGTCGGCCTCGGCGAAGGGGACATGGTCCAGCAGGAGCTTCGCGAGGGGGGCGAGGTCGCCGCCCGTCGAGGTCGGATCGTGCGAGGCCCAGCCGTCGCGTCCCGAGCCGTAGATGACCGGGAAGTCGAGCTGCTCGTCGGTGGCCCCGAGGTCCACGAAGAGGTCGAACACCTCGTTCAGCACCTCGTCCGCACGCGCATCCGGCCGGTCGATCTTGTTGACCATCACCAGCGCCTTGAGCCCGTGCTCGAAGGCCTTCTTGAGCACGAAGCGCGTCTGCGGCATCGGCCCCTCGAAGGAGTCCACCAGCAGCAGCACCGCGTCCGCCATGGACAGGGTGCGCTCGACCTGGCCCCCGAAGTCCGCGTGTCCGGGGGTGTCGACGATGTTGACCCGGTGCCCCTCCAGGGTGATCGCAGTGTTCTTAGCGAGGATGGTGATGCCCCGCTCGCGCTCCTGCGCGTTCGAGTCCATCACGCGCTCGGCGACCTCCTGCCCCTGGCGGAAGGTGCCCGCGTAGCGGAACAGGGCGTCGACGAGGGTGGTCTTCCCGTGGTCGACGTGGGCCACGATGGCCACGTTGCGGATGCTGCTCTCGGGCATGGGGAGGGTTTGGTGCGGTGGGTCGAGCCGCACATCCTACCGCCGCGGGGTGCGCCCGCTAGCGCCGTCGGCCCGGTTCCGGCCGGATCTCAGCGAGGGTCCAGGACCCGCTGGACCCGCTCCAGCAGGTAGGTCTTGAGGAGTCCGGAGTGGTGGCACTCGGCCTCCAGGTAGCCCTTCCCCTTGCGCTCGAAGAGGAACAGGGGCGTGACCGGCAGCTCGGACGGCGAGCGGCCCTCTCCGTAGACCAGCCGCACGCTCTCCCCGGCCCGGGCGGCGCGCTCCAGGGGCCGCAGGCGCCCCGGGAGGCGGGGGGGCTCGGGTCCCTTCCCGGCCACCGTGATGGGGACCCGGCCGAGGAGGCCGGCGGCGGTCCACTCGTCTCCCTGGGCCTCGGCCTCGGCGGCGCACGCGGCGAAGACCTGCCAGCACCAGGTGGCGTCGTCGAGGGCCCGGTGGTGGTCGCCCTCCTCGAGGTCGAGGTACTGGCACAGGGTCTCCAGCTTGTGGTCCGGGGCCTCGGGCAAGTAGCGCTTCGCCAGGGGCACCGTGTCCACGAACGGATTGCGAGGGGGCGCGATCCCGGCCCGCGCGCATTCGTATGCCAGCACCCGGGCGTCGAAGCCAGCGCTGTGGGCGACCAGCCAGTCGTCCCCGAGGTACTCCAGGAATCGGCGCATCACCAGAGGGGCAGGGTCCGCCTGCCGCACCGCGTCCTCGTCGATGCCGTGGATCTCCGTGGCCTCGGGCTCGATCGCCACCGGGGGCAGCACGAGCTCCGCGAAGGTGTCCACGACCTCGCCCCCCTCTACGCGCACCCCGGCGAGCTCGAGCAGGAACGGCGCGCCCCGCAGGTTCGCCGTCTCGGTGTCCATGAACACCAGGGGCCGTCCGTCGGGGTTCATGACGCCAGCTCCTGGAAGTCTCGCCGACCCCGAAGCCCGTCGAACTGCGGGTTGTGGGCGATCTCGCTGGCCACGAAGTAGCCTCGATCGAGCGCGCGCTGCAGGTGGCGCACGGCCTCGGCCTCGTCGCCGAGCACGGCGGCGACGAGCCCGGCGTGGAAGGCGACGAAGCCGTCCTTCGGAGCCGCCTCGCGCGCGGCCTGCACCGCTTCTCGTGAGCGCTCCGAGGCGCCCAGGCGCGCCTGCAGCAGGGCCATGTGGAGCTGGGCGTCCAGGTCGCTCGGCACCTCGGCCAGGCGCTCCTCGGCGGCATCCACCCCGCGCACGGCCACCTCGTCCGCCTTCTCGCGCAGGTCCAGCCGCACCAGGGTCAGCCACAGGTGGTCGTAGGCTCCGATCTGGTGGCGGTTCAGGTTCACCGCGCGCTCCAGATGGCTGCGCGCCGAGGTGAAGTTGCCCTGGTTCTTCTGCAGGGCGCCCAGCAAGCGGTGGGCGAACCACTCGTCCTGATCGATCCCGAGGGCCAGGCGGTACTCCCGCTCGGCGTCGGCCGTGCGGCCCGTGAGGTGGTAGCCAAACCCGAGGGCCACATGGGCCAGGGCGCAGCGCGAGTCGAGCTCCAGGGCGCGCGCGGCCGAGCGCCGGGACTCGATCAGGTGCTCTTCGTCGCCGTCGTAGTGGAGGAACTTGTAGACCAAGGCCTCCGCGAGCTGGGCGTGGGCGCGCGCGCTGTAGCGGTCGAGCTCCACCGCGTTGCGCAGCATGAGCAGGGCGCGCGTCAGAGCCCGGTGCGTGCCCTCGTGCAGGCGGCTCCGCGCGCTCTGGACCAGGGCCTCGGCGCGCTGGGCCTGCTCCGCGCGGCTGGCGCCAGGCGTGCGCCGCGGGGCGCTTCCGAGCATCCGCCGAATCGTGCGCGCGCCGGCGAAGGCGAGGTCCTGCTGCAAGGCGACGAGGTCCGCGTCTCCGGCCTCGATGGCCTCCACCGCCCGGCCGGTCCGCGCATCGGACTCGCGCCGCTCGCCGTGGGGCCAGGTCAGGTGGGTCAGCTGCACCGCGAGCCGCCCCTCGGCCTCGTCGAGCTCCAGATCCAGCCGCACCTCGGCGTCCGCGCGATTCTCGGCGTTGGCGCGCCCGGCGAGCACCTCCAGGCCGCGGTTGCGGCCGAGCGCGTCGATGAGCTCCTTCCAGATGGCGTTCGCGAGCCCGGGGTGGGTCTGGGCCGCCGGCCCGCCGAGCATGGGAACGGCGACGACGCCCTCGAGCTGGGGGCGGACCGAGACGCCCTCGAGTCGGCTCTGGACATGGCTCAGGCCCGCGAGCACCTCGCGGCCGTTCTGGAAGCGGTCCTCTGGGCGCAGCTCGAGGCAGCGCAGCAGGAACTCCTCGACTTCGCCGGGCAGGCCGGGCCGCGCCTGCGACGGAAGCACCGCCGGGCGGCCGTCCAGGATGGCCATGCAGACCTCGGGGAAGCTGCGCCCTGGGTAGGGGAACTCGCCGGTGAACAGGTTGTAGAGGGTCGCGCCGAGGGAGAACACGTCCGCCGTGGGCCCCAGGTCCTCGCCCCGCACCTGCTCCGGCGACATGAACAGGACCGTGCCCACCATCATCCCCTCCTGGGTGAGGCCGGTCTCGTTCTTGGCGCGAGCGATGCCGAAGTCCAGCAGCTTCACGCGGCCATCCGGCGTGACGAACACGTTGGCGGGCTTCAGGTCCCGGTGCACGAAGTCCGTGCGGTGCACCTCCGCGACCGCCGCGGCGACCTGGATTGCGATGCGCACGCACTCGTCGATCCCCAGGAGGCGGTCGCGCAGGAGGTCCTCGAGGGTGTGCCCCTGGAGCAGCTCCATCGCGATGTACTCGCGCCGGTCGCCGCGGTCCGTCGCCGCCGTGCCGAGCTCGTAGACCTCGGTGATGTTCGGATGCGCCAGCCGCGCCAGCGCCTTGCCCTCGCGCTCGAAGCGCTGGTCGCCCTTGGGGTCGATCTCGGCCGTGGGCCGCAGGACCTTCAGGGCGACCTCCCGATCCAGGCGCGTGTCACGCGCGCGGAAGACCTCCGACAGGGGGCCTTCACCCAGGCGATCGCTCGCCGGGTCGAACTCGAAGTGACCGAGCTTCATGGGGACCGAGAGAGCCCGTGCGTCCGGGTATCCTCGCGCCGCGAGGTCCGGGCGTCCGTGGGGACGGCTCACCGCCCAGGATACCTGCGAGCCCCCCGAGATCGCGTGCCTGCTCCCAAGGACGAACCCACAGCCGCCCCCCTGGGCCCCTTCGAGCCCTGGGACTTCGAGGCCCTCTCCGACGCCCGCTCGCGGAGCGCGGAGTACAACGACCATCGCCTGCGGGCCCGGCGGCGGCTGCTGGCCATGGCGAAGGAGGTGGCCAAGCGGGCCAAGGTCGCCGACCTGCCCCTCGAACCGCGCACGAGCATCCACAACCCGCACCAGTTCAACGGGAACCGGGTCAGTCGTCTGTGGGCCTACCTCGTGCGCCCGAAGGCGGCCAAGAGCAAGCTGAAGCGCGTCCTGGGAGCCGACCTCGCCAAGGACCTGGATCAGGCCTACAAGAACCTCTACCTCTGCATGGCGCTCGAGCACGGCGCCCTCGAGGTCAGCCTGCGGATCCACCCGGACGCCTGGTACGACGGCCAGAACCTCCTGCGGCGGGTGAAGGCGGAGGGGCCGGAGGGCTGGCTGCAGGTCCTGAACACCCTCGATGGGTTCCGGCTGGGGCTCGCCGACTGGAAGGGGGAGTGGCGCTGCGGCGAGCTCACCCTGGAGCGGGTCGAGGACTACCTGCGCCACTACACGCCGGGCGAGCACCAGCTGGTGCTCGAGCGCCGGTGGCCCGTGCCCACGGATCCGGCCGCGCGCGAGGCTGTCCTCACCGAGGAGGTCCCTGGGATCCTCATGGACGAGGTCCTGCGCCTCGTCCCGGCCTACCGCTACATGGCCTGGTCCGACGAGAGCGACTTCCTCTTCGGGGGCTGACGGCCAGCGCAGCTGGGCGCGGGCCTCGCTCGCGCCTCCCGCGCCCTCAGGAGGTGGGAAGGTGCAGGGCGAGCCGGGCGCCGCCCTCGGACCCGTTCCCCGCCTCGAGTCGCCCACCGTGAGCCGCCGCCACCCGGCGCACCACAGCGAGGCCGAGGCCGGCCGAGTCCGGGCGCCGCTTGCGCTGGGCCAGCGCCTCCCAGTCGACCTCGCCGTCGGGCCCGAGCTCGAGGCCGGGACCGTCATCGCTCACCTCGAAGACCACCTCCGACCCGTCCACCTGCGCCACGCGCAGCCGCACCCGCGCGTGCGCGTGCTCGAGCCCGTTCCGGATCAGGTTCTCGAGCGCGCGCATGAGGCGTCCTCCGTCGGCGTCCAGGGTCGGCAGCCCGCGGTCCACGCTCACCTCCAGCTCGCGCTCCTGCTGGTCGGCGAAGCCCTGCATGACCGCGGCGGCCTGGCGCGCAAGCTCCCCGGGAGGCACGGGCTCGAGGACCAGGGCCTTCTCGGTGTCGAGACGCGCGAAGTCCAGCAGGTCGTCGGTGAGGGTGCGCAGCCGCTGTGCGTCGGTGAGGGCGAGCTGCATGCGCCGCACGACCGCGCCCCGCTCCGGGCTCGCGGGGACCTGCTCCAGGTCCACCAGCGCCGTCTCCAGGCAGGTCGTCAGGGCTGTCAGCGGCGTGCGCAGGTCGTGGGAGACCAGGGCGATCCACCTGCGCCGCTCCGCGTCCTGCTCCGTGAGGCTCGCGATCAGGTCGCGCGCGCGCCGCCGCAGATCGCGCAGAGCCCCCGCGAGCAGGGCGATCTCGTCCTGGCCCTGGACCGTGGGGTCCTCGAGCTCGGTGGCCTCGTCGAGGGGCACGGCGGCGTGGGCCACGAGGTCGGACAGGCGACGGGTGACGAGCCGCGAGAGGGACACGCTCCCGATGACCGCGACGAGGACGAAGAGCAGCAGCTCGATGCCTGCGGCCAGGGCCGTGCGCCTCTCGCGCCGCGCCGGGCTGAGGCCGGGCTCGGGCTCGTCCTCGGTGCGCCCCTCGGCCAGGAAGCCCTCGAGCGGGCGGCCGAGGGTCAGCAGGCGCAGCTGTCCGACCAGCTCGCCTCCCAGGTGGATCGGGTACGCCGCCTGCCAGACGTTGGGGTGCTCCGGCTCGCGCTGAGCCCCCTCCAGGAGGTGGGCCTCGACGGAGCGGGCCCCCAGGTCGAGAAGGGCGCCCTCCTCGAGCCCGAGGGCGGGAGTGGCCGCAAGGACCCGTCCCTCGGGGTCGAGCCAGGCGAAGGCCTGCCCGAAGACCTCCAGCTCGGCGGAGACCTGCTCGATCGCAGCCTGGGGCGGCACAGGGAGCCCGCGCTCGTCGGGCTCCGCCCAGTTCACCAGGCGGTGGATGATGCTGCTCTCATCGGCGGGCACATGGAGGAGGTCCACGTAGGGCTCCTGCAGGATGCCCTCGAGCCAGGGCTCGTCCCGCTCCTCGGCGGCCGGCGGGTCGGGGAGCGGGGACACGCGCTCGAGCAGGGCCTCGCCCAGCCCCTGCAGGCTGGGACCCGCGAAGAACGAGGCCAGCAGCAGCAGGACGAGCAGGAGCGCGAACCGGACCGGGAGGCGGCGCCACGGACGCACCGGAGAGGTGGGGGCGTTGGCGCGGCTCATGCGGTGCGGGCTCAGGTCGCGGCGGAGGCCTCGACCATGCGGTAGCCCACGCCCCACACGGTGTGGATCAGCTGGGGGTCACCGGGGTCGTCCTCGATGCGCGCGCGCACGCGGCGGACATGCAGGTCCACGGTGCGAGCGTCCCCCTTGTAGTCGGCGCCCCAGACCTTGTCGAGGAGCTGGTCCCGCGTGAAGGTCCGGCCGGGGTGGCGCACCAGGAAGAGGAGCAGCTCGAACTCCCTGGGCTTGAAGGTCAGGGGCTCGCCGGCCTTGGTCGCCTGGCGGGTCTCGGGGTCGAGCACTAGGTCCCCATGCTGGACCGGGCCCGTGCCGAACGAGCGGCCCGCGCGGCGCAGGAGGTTCCGCACGCGGGCGAGGAGCTCGGGCAGGTGGAACGGCTTGACGACGTAGTCATCGGCTCCGGCTTCGAGCCCGGCGACGCGCTGCTCGGGCGCGTCGCGCGCCGTGAGGATCAGGATCGGCACGCCGCGTCCGGCGGCCCGCAGCTCCTGGACCAGGTCCAGGCCGTCGCCGTCCGGGAGCCCGAGATCCAGGATCACCGCGCCGAAGGGACGGTCGAGGGCGGAGCGGGCGTCCTGGAGGGAGACCGCGACCTGGGTGTCCAGGCCCTCCTGGTGGAGGGCCTCGAGGAGCTCGCAGCGGATGCGGTGGTCGTCCTCGACGAGGAGCAGTCGGGAGTCGGAGCGGGACATCGGAGGCCGGAGGAGAGAGGTTAGCCGAACGCGCGCGGTGTGGGAGGTGGGCTCATCTGCGCGTGCCTCATCGACGGGGAGAGCCCCCGGCTTGTTCACCTCCCTCCGCGGGGGAAACCGTCCGGACGCGGGTTGGACGCGGATCGGTCCGAAGTGACCCTCTGCTAGAGTCCTTCCAGGAC
>JBDQFW010000143.1:0-9357 GCA_040265735.1 Planctomycetota bacterium
AAAGGGAACACCTCAGAAACCGCGCGCCGGCAGCGATAGGACGCCATGCCGGAAGAAATTCCCGCTGGACGCTCGTGATCAGACCCCCCTCAACGAAACAGCACGCGCACGGCGTCGCTGGTGTTGGAGGTCGGGGTGGGGTTCTGGTCGCGGAACCAGAGCTGGAAGTGCCAGGTGGATCCGGGCAGGAAGGTCGCGCCCTGGGGCAGGTTGGCGAGGTCGACGGGGACGCTGCGGGTGCCCTGTGGCGTGGTCTGCCCGAGCTCTCCGAGCACCAGCCTGTCGAGGCGCAGGATCGGGGGGCCGAGGCAGAGCACGCCCTGGCTGGCTCCGAAGCCGGGGACCTGGGCCTGCGCCTCGGACAGGAGGAAGAAGCTCCACTGGCCCGGGGGGAGGCCGTCGGCCAGGAGGGTCAGGTCCTGGTCGGCGAGCACCGGCGAGCCCGCCAGCGCGATCCCGGCGACGCCTCCCGCGGAGTTGACCCCGCCCGCGCAGTAGACCGGCGGAGCGCAGGCATCGAGGACGCCGTCGCCGTCCCAGTCCGCGGCCGGCGAGGCCAGCTCACAGGCATCGAGCACCTCGTTGCCGTTGCAGTCGGCGGCCCCTGCCGCGAGGTCCGCATGGTCGGCGGTGCCGTTCGCGTCGCAGTCCCCGAGCAGGTTCCGGTACCACGCCACGCGGTCGAGGGCCCGCGCGGCCGAGAGCACCTCCGGCAGGCCATCTCCGTCCAGGTCCCCGCAGGCCACGGAGTTCGCGCCGTCAGCCGCCGCGTCGATCAGCTGCCCGGGCCCGAAGGTCCCCGCGCCCAGGTTCCGGAACCAGCGCACCTCGTCCGCGATGCCCGCGCTCGCCACCGCGTCCACGAGCCCGTCCCCGTCGAGGTCCGCGGCCTCCACGGCGTTCGCTCCGGTCCAGCCGCTGGTGATCACCTCCCGCGGACCGAACGCGCCGCCCCCCAGGTTCCGACACCAGCCAACAGCCCCGTCGCCCACGCTGGCGAACAGCGGGTCCAGGAGCCCGTTCCCGTCCAGGTCTGCCAGGCGCACGCCAATGGCGTAGGGCGCCTGGTCCGTGAGGACCTGCTCCGGCCCAAACTGGCCGCCTCCGAGGTTCTCGTACCACTCGATGCGGTCGTCCCCGGTGCTGGCGGAGACGAGGTCCAGGTCACCGTCACCGTCCAGGTCCCCCGCCGCCACCGAGTAGGTGCCCAGCGCCGTGTCGGACACGACCTGCTCAGGACCGAATGCCCCCGCGCCGAGGTTCTCGTACCACGCCACCTTGTCGTCGAAGCGGCTCGCAGAGACCACATCCAGGTCCCCATCTCCATCCAGGTCCTCCGCGCGAACGCAGTGCGCCCAGTTCGCGCTGGCCGAGATCACCTGCTGAGGCCCGAACACCCCCGCGCCGAGGTTTCGGTACCAGGCGACCTTGAAGTCGTACGCGCTGGCCGAGAGCACATCGAGGTCCCCGTCCCCGTCCAGGTCCGCGGCGCTGGTGTGGTAGGCGCCATCGGCCTCGGTCGTGATCACCCGCTCGGGGCCGAAGCTCCCCTCGCCCAGGTTCGGGTACCAGGCCACCTTGCGGTCCACGGTGCTCGCGGACAGGGCGTCGAGGTGGCCGTCGCCATCAAGATCCGCCACGGCCACGCAGCGCACGGCGTCGGCCGTGGAGGTGAGGGTGCGCGGGGCGCCCAGGCCCTGGCCCGCGGCCGAGGCCGCAAGCACGACCGGCAGCAGAGGGGCGAACGAGGGACGAGGACGCACGGATAAGGGAGCGCGACGCGCAGGCCTCCACCGTAGTCGGCGCTCGCGGAAGGCGACACCCCGTCCAGCCTTGCGTCTCAGGAGCAGGCCTCCCTTGCCCCTGCGCGCGGGGGCCCCGAGGCCGGATCCCCCGGCGTTCGACGAACTAGTACTGCACGCCGATGCGCAGCAGCACGAGCCCCTCCTCCTCGAAGTCGCCGAACTCGCTGTAGTAGCGATACTCGACTCCGAAGCGGGCCTTCCCGTGCACGGCCTCGATCCCGAGCGCCCCATAGCCGCCGACGGTCACATCGACATCGCTGGTGTTGGAGGAGGCCGTCAGGCCCGCGCCCACGTGGGGCTGCAGGTTGGTGTCGAGGCGGAAGCGCTCGCGCAGGCCGATGCCCAGGCCCACATTGCTGCCCCGGGTTCCGCTCACATCCAAGTCGGCCAGCAGGGAGTTGTCCTGATCGACCGCGTAGCTGAGGGTGCCACCGGCCTGGTCCACGCCAAGGTCGCTGGCCTTCGCGGCGGCGTGGCCATAGACGGCGCGGAAGCGGCCCCGGGCCTCACCCGTGAGCGAGTCGACCGTGGTGCAGCTGCCCAGGAGGGCGAGGAGGGCGAGAGCGGTGCGCATGGGCGGCAAGCTACTGGAGCGCCCGGGACCCCCCGCAAGCGAGGCGGGTGCCCCGCAGAATTCCGGGAGAGAACTCCAGAATGCAACTCTGCATATCGTGTCCAGCGATGCGAGGTCCCCGCCTGCTTGGGCCGTGACGACCCCGTTCCAAGGCCCGCGGCCAGTGTCAGTCCCTCAGGTCGTAGACCTCGAGCAGCGGCCCGAGGCGCTCGGCCCGCAGGCACCGCAGGGCCTGATGCGGCAGCGTCACGAAGACGGGCTCCTGATACAGCAGCGGGTGCGGCGACACGAAGCGGGCCCCATCCGGGCTGAAGCGCGCCACCGGGCTGCGCGTGGCGCGGAGCGCTCGGTACAGGGCGGTGAAGCCCTCGGCCTGACGATCCTCCTCGAACACCTCGGCCAGCACGAGCCCGCTCCCTAGGCGGCCCAAGTAGCGGTCGGGCCGCACGACGGCCTCGGGGCGCTGGCCGTTGGAGGGTGCGGGGAGGATCAGGTCCACGGGGCGCCGCGGACCGCCAGGTTCGAGCGGGTCGAGCCCCTCGGGATCGAACCGCGGAAGGAAGCGCACATCGAACGCGGGGCGACCACGCTCGCTGGGCCACTCCCGGCGCTGGGTCCCTCGCCAGTCGAGCAGCCGTCCCTTGGGATCCCCATCGCGAGCGTCGGCCGCGGTCGCGCCCAGGCTCTGCCACACCCCCACCACATCCGGCCTGAAGAGCCACATGCGCGTGGGCTGCTTGGCCCCGACCGGGTTCAGGTTCCTCTCGGCCCATGCAGTGGCCTCGTGCAGGGTCGAAGGGGCGGAGCGCGCCCGGGCCAGGTTGGCGGTGACCAGCGTGGGGAAGAGCACCAGCAGCGCGGCAGCGAGCCGCCCCGCGGGCAGGCGACCCCAGGCAAGCAGGTCTCGCAGGCCGCAGGCCCCGAGGATTGCAAGGAGCCCGACGAGGGGCAGCAGGAAGCGCTCGAAGGTGAAGCTGTAGATGAGGATCACGGCGCCGTAGGGCACGGCGAAGCTGAGGAGGACGCGGAGGTCGCTCGGCGCGCCGTCGGACGCGGGGCCAGGGCGGCGATCGCGGCGCCTCGCCCACGCGAAGGCTGCGCCCATGCCCGCCGTGAGTAGGAGGCTCGGGTCCCAGGACCAGAGCGCCCAGGGAAGCCGACGGAAGCCCAGGCCCGTAAAGCTCTCGAGGAAGATGCGGTGGCCACCCTGAACGAGAGCCGAGCCCTCGACCTTGGCCCCCGCGGCGACCGTGTCCCCGGACGCAAGCAGGTACGGGTGGAACAGCAGCACGCCGAGCGCCAGGCCCAGCAGCGGGAGCCCACAGTCCACCCACCAGGGAAGGCGGCCCCTCCTGGGGGCCAGCCTGATCGCCGCCAGGACCGGGAACCCCAGGGCCACCGCGGACTGAAGCGTGCCCCAGGTGAGCAGGCCGGTGGCAGTGACGAGGGCAAGGGTCCAGCGACGGCCCCGCTCGGCGTGGAGGCAGCACGCCCACAGGCAGAGGATGAACATCCCCGCGGCGGCGCCGTGTGGTCGTGCCTGGGTCGCGAAGTGAGTGGCCAGCAGGCTGGTCCCCGCAAGGGCCGAGGCCACGAGGGACCAGCGCAGGTCGAGGAAGCGCCGCGCGAGGAGGAAGGTGGCGGGGACGAGGAGCAGCGACCAGAGGGCCACGCTGCGACGGACGCGCAGGACCGACCAGGTCGCGTGGTCGAGGTGATCTGCCACCGGAGCGTCGATCGAGGGCTGGGGACGCGGATCGGTCAGGGCGATGGTCGTCCAGGCCGTGAGGTGCGGATAGCTGCCCCAGTTGCGGTCCAGGTGCGGGGCCGGATCGGCCTCCTCGATCAGGCGCACCTGGTGAGGGATGTGGGGGTCCGGCTCGATGCGCAGGGGCAAGAGCGCATCCAGCCCCGGGAACCGCAGCAGCGCTGCGAGCGCCACGAGGGCCAGGACGGAGAGAGGAGCAAGAACGCGTGAGGCCATGGTGCGAGCAGGGCGAGGGAGCGAGGCCCAGATCGTAGCGAGCGTGCGGCCGGACGCCGGACGATCCCCCTCGCCTCGATCGGTCTGGCTGTTGCCCGGACACGCCCCCTCACCAGCGCGCTCCTGATCTCGGGCCGCTCGTACCGAGAAACTCATCTCTTCGCTGCCTCGACGCCTCGCGGCCGCGTTCGCTCCGACCGAAGCGCCGCGCTCAACTCCAGCTGAAGCGCGAGATGGGCCGTGTGCGACGCGGGAATCGCACGAACACTGAGGAGCTGCGCGTCAGTCCCCCGCGCCGCCATACCCAAGAGCCTCGAGCCCCGTCTCCTCTTCCTCGGTCGCGGCACGCGTCGTGGAGGTTTCACCGCGCTGTTCCTCGACAAGGACGGCGTCGAGCGCCGCTGCGAGGCGCGCGACCTCCTCAGGGTGCTGCTCCGCCAGGTCCACGAGCTCGTGCGGATCTGCAACGAGATCGAACAGGAGCTCCTCGCCCTCGCTCGTGCGCAGCAGCTTCCAGCGCGCCTCGGTGAGGCTGTGATCGAGGCGGCGGTCCTGAGACTGGCGCGGCGAGGACTGGGTGTGCACCGCGCCCGGGTTGGCCGCGGCGGCGAGGCGGTCGACACCCGTGCACTGGGCCTCGAGGCGCTCGAGGCGCAGGGCGGGCAGGAGGGGAAGCAGGGTCGGGACGAGGTCCGTGGCGCTGCAGACCTCCTCGACCAAGCCGGGCTCGACGCCAGGGCCGTGGATCACCCACGGCACGCGCGTATGGTCGTCCCAGGCCAGCCCGTGGGCAGGCTCGCCGTGCTGGCCGAGCCCCTCCCCGTGGTCGCCGATGACCACAAGCAGGGTGCGCTCCCAGCGCCCGCGCTCCTTGAGGGCCTGCACGAGGCGGCCAAGCTCCTCGTCCGTGGCGCGCAGCTCGCCGTCGTAGGCCTCGTTGGCGGTGCGCAGGTCGACCTCCCGTCCGCCCAGCCGAGCCGCGCGGTCGGGCACCCGGCGCTCGCGCATCCAGGCCTCGACCACTCCATCGCCCGGGTCGAAGGCCTCGTCCCAGGGGGCCGGCGGGTCGTAGGGGTTGTGGGGATCGAACCAGTGCACCCACAGGAACATGGGCTCCTGTGCGCCGAGCAGCCACTCGAGGGCGCGGTCGGTCGTCCTGCTGCCCGGGCGCTCGAGGCGCTTGGGCTGGTCGTAGACCGCGAACCCCGCGTCGATGCCTGTCTGGCGCCGCAGGGGCAGGGCGCTGACGAACGCCGCCGTGTCGTAGCCGCGGTCGGAGAGGGCCTCGGCAAGGGTCTGCAGGCCGGGATCACGCTCGTAGACGAGCCCCTGGTGCAGGTTGGCGAGCACGCCGTGCCGCAGCGGCATGACCCCCGTGAACATCGAGGTGTGGCTGGGCAGGGTCGTCGGGACGGGCGCCAGGCAGCGCGTGAAGCGCAGGCCGCCGCGGGCGAGAGCGTCGAGATGCGGCGTGGTGCGCCGGGGGTAGCCGTAGCACGAGAGGCGGTCCGCGCGAACCGTGTCGATCGTGACGAGGACGAGGTCGAGGGGCTCGTCGCCGGTCGCCCGCGGGACGCGGCGCGCGGGGGGCTCGCTGCGCGCGTCGGCGCGAGCGCCTTCGGCCTGCGGGGCCATGCCCGCGCCCGGGCCCGGGGCGTCTCCCCCACAGCCCTGCAGCAGCAGCACCGTGAGGCTCGCAAGGATCCGGCCGCAGCGGGTCATGTCCCGAGTGTGGGCCGGGAGGCCTGCCAGTGCCAGGGTGGCGGCCAGGCCCAGCCCCGGCGGAGGCTGGTCTGGACGCAGGCTGGATCGGCTAGATTGCGAGCGCCATGACCCTGTTCCTGCGCGCCGCCACCCTGATCGTTCTCGTCGGAGCCACCGGGATCGCGGGCTGGTGGACGCTGATCCTCCAGGACCAGATCGCCGGCTCCGAGGCGGCCCTCGAGGAGCGCGACGAGCAGATCGACCTGCTCGAGGACGAGCTGCAGACGAACCGTGAGCGCATGCAGCACCTGGACGCCGAGGTGCGCCGGAAGGCCGCCGAGGTGACGCGGGTCACGCAGGAGCTCGAGGCCTCGGAGCTGGCGCGCAGGCAGGCCGAGGCCGCCCTGCGCCTCTCAAAGGTGGACCATCGCACGGCGCGCCTCGAGGTCCTCGAGCAGAGCGAGGCTGCGGACGGAGCCGTCACGACCCGCGTCCGCTTCGTCGAGGTCGACGACCAGGGCCAGCCAGTGGGACCGGGTGAGGAGGTCGTGGTGCAGGGCTCTCGCGTGTATGTCGAGTCCCTGGTGATCAAGTTCGGGGACGGGTTCGTGGAGGGCGGCGATGCCCTGCGGGGCACCAGCGTGTGCCTGTTCCAGCGCCTGTACGGCGAGGACACGCCGGCGAGCGCCGGGCACCGCCTGGACAGCGCGGGCCAGCGCCCGCACCCCTACTTCGACGGCGACCAGGCAGAGCCCTTCTACGAGGACCTCTGGCAGCGGTTCTGGGAGTACGCCCACGACCCGGAAGCCGCGGAGGCCAAGGGCGTGCGTGCCCTGCACGGCGAGGCACCCTGGATCGAGGCCCGCCCGGGCGCGCGCTACAAGGTCGAGCTGCGCAGCGCGGGTGGCCTCACGATCACTCCCGAGTGAGCCGTCCCTAGCGCCCGCGGCCCCGGCGGGCCTCCTTCTCACCCGGATCGGTCACGTCGAGCTCGGAGTCCCAGGTGATGCCCTGACGCCCGGCCTCGCGCAGGTGTCGGCGCCGCGATTTCGGCTCCGGGGCATGGGCCGCACGGCCCTCGGAGAGGACCTTGGACCAGGCGAGGTCGCCCTCCTTGGCGACCTTGTCGCGGGCCGCGCCGTGGCTCAGCGCCTTAGGGCTGCGTCCGTAGGCATCGGGCTGGACGAGGGTCAGCCCCTCCTCGAGATCGAGGCCGAACTCGGCCTTGGCGCGCTCGTGGGCCTCCTTGCCCGCCAGCGCGACGAAGTGCTGGCGGCCGATGTGATCCTCTGCCCAGGCCAGCCGCGCCGCGCGCTCGACGAGAGCCTTCAGATCCCGCTCGCTCCGGGCGTAGAGCACGGCCAGGGGCGCGAGATCACAGGCGGCGACGTTGAGCCCGAGTGAGAGATCCTCGTGCAGGGGCAGGGCCTCAAGCGGCTTGGCCTTGGACGCATAGGCCTCGAAGGTTCGCGCCAGCCACGTGGCGAAGGCGTCCGCCTCGTCCCAGCGCATCTGAGGCGAGCGACCCGGGCGCGTCAGGGTGCGCCTGCCGTCCGGGTCGAGCACGCAGAACACCGTGTTCTCGAGCACGCCCGAGCGCCCCTGGAAGAGGGAGAGCAGGAGCTCGGCCTCGGCCTGGTCCTCATAGGTCTGGGGCCGCACGCAGACGAAGTTGCGGGAGGCGGTGACCACCGCCGCCACCGAGAGGAGCGCGCTCTCGGTGTTCTGGTATCCCGGTCACCAGATGCCGGGGACCTGCTGGCACTGGGGCGCCGCCGACATGAGCAGGATCGGCCGCCCCGTGCGCTTGGCCTCCGCCACCGCGTCCGCCCAGCGCCCGAACCACGCGATCTGTGGCTCGGTCTGGGGCTGGACCACATCCTCCTGCGCCCCGCGCGGGCGCTCCGCCCGAGCAGGCCCCTCGCGCTCCGGAGGAGGACCGCCCCGCTGGGCCGCCAAGGCCAGCGGCCCCAGCACAAGGGCGACGGCCAGGGTTCCAAGAGAGCGTCCGCAGGTCAGGTGCATCGAGTGCCTCATCAGTGGTTTCCACGGGGCCTGAGGACCTTGCAGGGGCAAACCTCGCCCCCTGCAGGGACAAGTCCCGTCCACCGCTACGGGACCCAGGCTAACCCTAAGAACCGGACGACTCTGAAGAGGCTCTGAACCCGCTCACTCCTCCGGGACGCGGATCCACCAGCCGCGCTCGCTCTCGAGGAGGCCCTCGGTGTCCTTGAGGACCCAGGGGACGCGCTCGCCGCGGGGCTGGGTGGTGTCCTTGACCCGGCACAGGACCCGGTAGCGTCCAGGCTCGAGGCCCTTGCGGTGGACGGTCAGCTCCGAGGAGCCGGTCTTGTGCAGGGTGCGGGCGCGCTCGGGCTTGGCGTTCAGGATCGGCAGCCGGCCGGGAGCGCGGGTGCTGCCGGCCCCGCGCGCGGAGTAGCCGCGAGCCCGCGCCCGGTCGGGGTTGGAGGGTCCCTGGGGCGTGCGGGCCTCGGGCAGCACGAACCACTCGACCTCGAGCTTGTGGGTCGTGGGATGCATGGGCGTGACGGTGAAGGTCAGGCCGTGCACGGGCAGCTCGAGCTCCTCCTTGGAGCGCCGATCGTGCGGCGCCGGCGTACAGGCGTCGATCGGGTCGACGAACTGGTAGATGCGCAGGATCATCGCCTCGCGGCAGACCGGGCAGAAGAACTCACCGGACTCCATGAGGCAGCCGCCCGAGGTGGGCTTGAACGCGCCGCGCACCTGGCCGCTCGCGCCTTCGTACATCCCGACGCCCCGCACCTTGGCCTCGATGAAGTGCGCCCAGGGCGCCTTGGCCGGGTCAGGGTCGGGGGTCGTGTTCTTGCCCCGCCGCGGCGCGCCGCGCTTGTGGGTCTCGGTCGCGTACTCGTCGCCCAGCCCCCCGAAGGAGTGGCCAAACTCGTGCACGGCGGTCTTGATGCTCTGGCCCCCGATCGTGGCCACCCCGCCGCCGCCGGTCCCCAGGATGCCGTTGCGCACGAACACGATGGCCTGGCCGTCGTGCTCGGGCAGCTCGCGCATCATGTCGAAGACGGCCTTGGTGTCGATGCCCACATGGCCGGCATAGGTGCCCAAGGTCCTGCCGTTCAGCGCCGTGTCGTACTCGCGCCCGAAGCCGTCCACGCCGTTGTCCGCGCTGACCAGGTCCGCGCGGATCCAGTTGAAGTAGGCCGAATAGGCGCCGAGCGTCCGGTTGCGGTCGAAGAAGTGCGGCACGTCGTCGGCGAGGCGGACGAAGCCGTCCATCTCGTTGACCTGATACCCCT
>JBDQFW010000144.1:0-9342 GCA_040265735.1 Planctomycetota bacterium
CTCCTCGCTGCCCCGCTCAGCCTGCTCCCGCTCCTTGCCCAGGACCCGGCCCAGGCGCCCGAGAGCGACGACCAGGCCGTCCTGACCCGCGACGCCCTGGGCCAGATCCGCGGAGGAGGCGAGGCCGAGCTGCACGCCCTGCTCCAGGGCTGCTGGCGCCTGATGGATGTTCAGCTCATCGGCAAGCAGCTGCCCGCCGGCCAGGCCAACGGCTTCATGCTGATCGAGGAGAGCTTCCTCGCGCTCGAGATCCAGGCCTCGTGGGCCACCAAGCGGGAGCCCCTCCCCGACGCCTACCAGACCGTGTTCACCGAGTACGAGCTGGACCGCAACGGCCTGATGACCTGCTCATCGCTGATCGGCTCCTACCTCAACGAGACGGGCCAGGAGCTGATCTTCGAACCCGGCGGCACCTCGCGGCAGTTCAACCTCGAGATGCCCACGCGCAACATGCTCGTCCTGAGCTCCCTCGAGGGGCCGCGGATGACCTTCGCCCGCAACCTGCCCAACAACCCCATTCGCAGGTCGATCCTCGGCGAGACCCTCGAGGGCGAGGCCCCCGACCTCGACATCCTCGGCCAGCCCGAGCCGGAGCAGCCCGAGGGCGAGACCCCCGAGATCTCCGTGGGCACGGACATCTTCGGCCGACCCATCCGCAAGCCGGCGGTCACCGGCGGGAACTAGCGAGGCGGCGCGATCCGGCGCAGGCCGGCGCCGCCCATGCCTGGAGCGAAGAGAGCCCCGCGCGGATCGTCCGCGCGGGGCTCTCTTCCAGTCCCTGGATCAGGAACGGCTCAGCACTGGCTGAAGCCGCAGCCGTGGCACTTCACGCAGCCCTCCTGGAAGGCCAGGGTGCCGCTGCAGCTGGGGCACTTGAGCTTGTACTCCCCCACATTGCGGGGACGCGCGTCCGCCACCGGGGCCGCGGGCATCACCGGCTCAGGCGAGGCGGGCATGGCGGCGTTCGGATCGACGCGCCCGAGCAGCAGGGCCTCGAGGCCGTGGGCCTCCTTCGCCGCGAGGTAGCGCTGCAAGCCCGTGGCCAGACCATCGGCCAGGGACATGATGCGCCCGTCCTTGGTGGGCACGGTCAGGCTCGAGCCGATGCCGGAGAACTGGGAGATGGCGCGCTCGAGGCTGCCGTTGGAGCGCAGCCAGAGGCTGAGCATGCGGCAGATGGCCTCGAGGTCCGAGTTGGCCACATCGCCGCCCTTGCCGAGCTGCGCGAAGACCTCGCGCTCCATGCCTGTGACCGGGTCGACCGTGACCTTGATGTGCATGTTGCCGAAGGGCGTCATCTGCCGGATCCGCAGGCAGCTCATGATCTCCGGCAGCTTCATCGGGAGCAGCTCGCTCGCCGGCAACGGAGCTGCGCTCGCCTCGGGCGCCGCAGCCTTGGTGGAGCCCTTGAGGGCCATGGGCTGCATGTCCCGGCATCCGTCCCGGTAGACCGTCACGCCCTTCACATCCAGGTCGATCGCCATCTCGTAGATCGCACGGACATCGTCGGCGGTCGCAGAGTTGGGGAAGTTGATCGTCTTGCTGATGGAGGCGTCGCAGTTGCGCTGGAACGCGGCCTGCATGCGCATGTGCCACTCGGGCGTGATGTCGTGCGCGGTGACGAAGAGGTCCTGGTGCTCTTGGGGGATGCCCTCCACTCCGTGCACGGTGCCGCGCTCGATGATCGAGTCGACGAGCTCGTCGCTGTAGTACCCCGCGCCCTGCGCCGCCTCGCGGAAGACGTAGTTCACCTCCCGCATGATGGTCGGGTTGCCCTGGCTGTCCTTCATGATCTGCCGGTTGAAGGCCAGGCTGAACATGGGCTCGATGCCGCCGCTGCAGTCGGCGAGGATCGAGATGGTCCCGGTGGGCGCCACGGTTGTGGTGTAGCTGTTGCGCAGCTTGCGGCCCTGAGCCTCCCAGTCGGAGCCCTCCCAAGCCGGGAAGACGCCGCGCTCCTCGGCCAGGATCTCACTGGCGAGGTGCGACTCCTCGTTCATGACGCGCATGACCTCCTCCCCGAACTGCAGGCCCGCCTCGGAGTTGTAGGGGATGCCGAGCTTGTACAGCGCGTCCGCGAAGCCCATCACGCCCAGCCCTATGCGCCGCGTGGTCTTCGACATGTTGTCGATCTGCGGCAGCGGGTAGTGGTTCACGTCGATGACGTTGTCGAGGAAGCGCGTCGTCGTGTGGATGGCGGACTTGTAGAGGTCCCAGTTGAAGGCCGCGCTCGAGCCGGTCCCTTCGACCAAGATGCCGAGGTTGATCGAGCCGAGGTTGCAGGAGTCCCAGGGGTGCAGGGGCTGCTCGCCGCAGGGATTGGTGGCCTCGATCATCCCGACGTTCTTGATCGGGTTACGGGCATTGATGCGGTCGATGAACACGACCCCCGGCTCGCCGCTCTCCCAGGCGTGATCGATGATCGCGTCCCAGATCTCGCCCACGGTCCAGTGGGCGCCGGTGGGCTGCCGCTGCCCGTCGAGCTTGGCGAGGGGCGACCACTCCTTGGTGCGCGGGTTCTGGACCATGTGCACCTGGCCCGGGTCCTCGCGCAGCTTCTCGATGAAGGGGTCGGTGACCGTGATCGAGATGTTGTAGTTGGTCAGCTGGGTGCGGTCGTCCTTGCAGACGATGAACTCCGCGACATCGGGGTGATCCACGCGCAGGATCCCCATGTTGGCCCCGCGGCGGAAGGCGCCCTGCTGGATCGCGTCCGTCGCCTTGGAGAAGACCTGGATGAAGGAGAGGGGCCCCTCGGTGGTCCCCCCGGAGCTGGCAACCTGATCCCCGCGCGGCCGCAGGCGAGAGAAGCTGAAGCCGGTCCCTCCGCCCGCCTTCTGGATCAGGGCCGTGGCACGGATGGACTCGAAGATTCCGTCCACCGAGTCCTCGACCGGCAGCACGAAGCAGGCGCTGAGCATCCCCATCTCGCGCCCTGCGTTCATCAGGCAGGGGCTGTTGGGCATGAAGGTGCGTGAGGCCATCATCCCGTAGAAGTCGCGGGCGATGGTCAGCTCGTGCTGCGCGTCGCCCGGCCGGTAGAGGGCCTCGGCGCCCGCAACGCAGGTGGCCACGCGCCAGAAGAGCTGGCGGGGGGACTCGCAGACCTCGCCGGTGGTGAGGTCCTTCTTCAGGTACCGCCGCTCGAGGACCTTGACCGCGTTCTCCGAGAGCCCGGGATCGGGGAGGTCGGCCGGGGGATCCACGCAGCAGAGCTGGCTCGCGGGATCCATGGGCGTGGTGGCGGGGGCCTCGGCGGTCTGCGGCAGGGTTGAGGGATTCACGGAGTCGGGGTCGTGTGGGTGCGTCCTCGGAGCGGGCGAGTGCTGGCAGAGGAACGCCTGGCGCCCCCTCTTGCCCGAGGTGGCGCCCTCCCCTGCCGCGCGCTTCGATCTTCTCCCCGCCCCCGGATGGGATCAAGCCGTCTGGCCCGATCGCCCGCCCGATTCCACTCAGCGGGTCCCAGATCGCCTGAGGCGGGCCAGGACGGCCTGGGCCTCCCTGGACGCCAGGGCAAGGGTGGCACCGAAGTGGGCGGCCACGCCCAGGCCCACGGCAATCAGCAGGGCCAGGACCTGGCTGGCCCGGCGCCGAGTCTCAACCTCGTCGAAGAGGCCCAGGAGCTCCAGCAGCGAGGCCAGCGGCCCGCAGAGGCCCCGGTAGGCAAGGCCGGCTGCAAGCCCGCAGGCCAGGGCGCCCGCCGCCGAGGTGAGCAGGGAGCGGAGTAGGCCGGGCGGCCCTGCGGGCAGGCGGTGACGGCTTCGGAACAGGGGCCAGAGGAGCGCCAGCGCCAGCCAGCTCGTGGTTGCCGTGCCCAGGGCCAAGCCATCCGCGTCCAGCTCCAGCCCGAGGATGAACCACAGGTTCAGGACCAGGTTCAGGCCCATCATCGCGATCGACACCATGACCGGGGTCCGGAAGTCGTTCAGGGAGTAGAAGCAGCGCACCATCAGTCCGGTGGCCCCCACGGGAACGACCGCCAAGGAGAGGGCCACCAGCGCGCGCTCGATGCGCGCGATCCCCTCCGCCCCGTAGGAGCCGTACTCGAACATCACCATCACGATCGGGTACGCAAGGGCCAGGAGGCCTGCGGTCGCGGGCAGCGCCAGGTAGGCCACCGAGCGCTGGGTCTGAGAGTGCAGTCGGCTCATGCCGGCCAGGTCCCCCTTCTGCCCGAAGGCCTTGAGGGCAGGGAAGACGGCCGTCGTCGCCGCGAAGGCGATCATCGCCATGGGGAACTGCTGGATGCGCGTCGCGAAGTAGTGCGCTCCGGCGCCCCCCTCGCGGAGCAGCGACACCGCCATCATCCCGTCGATCATCACGTTGACCTGATAGACCGCGGCGCCGATGGCGAGAGGGATCGCGCGCACTAGGACCGCGCGCGGGCTGCGGCGCGCCCGGGCAGGCGACCGGCGCCCGCCGCCGGCTAGGCCGCTGCGCAACAGGCTCGGCAGCAGGCTGAGCCCCTGCACGACCGCTGCGAGGAGGATGCCCCAGGTCAGGAAGCGCGCCATGTCGAGCTGGCTCGAGAGCTCGGTGCGCTGGAGGGTGTCGGGGAACGAGCGCAGGAGCAGGACCAGGGTGCCGATCCACACGGCATTGAAGACCACGGGCGCGACCGCCGTGGCCCCGAATAGCCCGCGCACATGAAGGGCCGAGCTCGTCACGGCCGTCAGGCAGATCACGATCAGGAACGGCAGCAGCCGGATCGTGATCTCGCGCACGGCCTCGGGCTCGGGGCCGAGCCAGGCGAGCCGAGGAAGCGGCCAGGTGTCGGTCAGTCCTGGAACAGAGAGGCGGTTGGGTGCCAGCCAGACCAGGGCGACCATGACCACCGTCAGCAGGACGAGGATCTTGCTGAGCATCCCGAACACCGACCAGAAGAACGCCCGGCCGGCGGCCTCCCCCTCCTCACCCTCGACCTCGGAGAACTCGGTCTGGAAGGAGGTCGCGATGGCCCCCTCGCCGAAGAGCCTGCGGAAGAGGTTCGGGACTCTCCACGCTGTCAGGAACGCGTCGAGGATGGCGGAGGAGTTGCCGAACAGGGCCGCGGTGACGGCCTCGCGGGCGTAGCCCACGATGCGGCTGATCAGGGTCAGGGCCGAGACCAGCCCCGCACGCATCCCAAGGCCCCGGTGCCGTCCGGTGAGGTCCTGCCCACCACCAGCACCAGGGGTCACCCCCCTCTCGGCATCGCCCTCGCCCCCCGGCGTGCTGTCCGCGGTCAAGAGAGGAGCTCTGCGATCAGCCGCTGGACCTGCTTCCCGTCGACCTGCCCCTTGTGGGCGGCCATCACGGCCTTGATCACCTTGCCGAGGTCGGCCTTGCTGCTGGCCCCCGTGTCCGCGATGGCCTTCTCCACCGCCGCCCGGGTCTCGGCCTCACTGAGCTGCTGAGGCAGGTAGCCCTGGAGCACCTCGATCTCGGCGCGCTCCTTGTCCGCCAGGTCGGCCCTCCCGGCGGCGTCGTACTGCTGCGCGCTGTCGGTACGCGTCTTGACCTGGTTCAGGACGACGGCCATGACGGCCTCGTCGTCGAGAACGGTGTTGGCCCCGCCGACCTCGATCGCTCGGTTCTTCACCGCGGCGATGACCATGCGGAGGGTGTCCCTCCGCAAGGCCTCCCCAGCCTTCATCGCGGCCTTCAGGTCCGCATCCAGTCTCGACTTCAGGTCCACGGTCACTCCTCCTCGTCGCCGGCGACCTCGTCGTCGAGGTCCTCATCGGCTGCGGGCTCGGCCTCGAGGTCGGCGGCGTCCGGCTCCGGCGGGGCCTCGACCTCACCCTCGTCACCGAACCGGTCCAAGTCCTCGCGGTCGATGATCTGGGCTGCGACCAGGCGGTCCCCGTCCTTCAGCCGGAGCAGTCGCACGCCCTGCGTGTTCCTGCCCACAACCGAGATGTCATCGGCGTGGGAGCGCACGATCATGCCTCCTTCCGTGATGTAAATGACGTCCGCGCCGGACGCACACAGGAGCGAGGTGATGACCTTGCCGTTGCGGCTAGTGGCGCGGATGTCGATCACGCCTCCGGTGCCGCGGCCCTTGATCGGATAGTCGCCGATCGCCGTGCGCTTGCCGTACCCGTTCTCGGTCGCGGTCAGGAGGAAGGCCTCGGGGTCCGCGATCACGAGCCCCACGACCACATCGTCGCCGCGCAGGCGGGCGCCCTTGACGCCCCGGCTGGCACGGCCCATGGCCCGCGCCGTGGACTCGTCGAAGCGCACGGCCCGGCCGTCTCGAGTGGTGAGCATGATCGTGTCGCCGGGGCGTGCGATCGAGACCGACACGACCTCATCGCCCTCCTCGAGGACGATGGCGCGCAGGCCCTTCGAGCGCGGGCGGCTGTACTCGGTGAGGGCCGTCTTCTTGATGCGACCCTTGCGGGTCGCGAACACGAGGAACGCCTCGGAGTCGAAGTCGGTCACCCGCAGGATGGTCTCGACGCGCTCGTCCTCGCGGAGATCCAGCACATTGGCCATGGCGCGGCCCTTGGACTGGCGGCTCCCTTCCGGCAGCTCGTAGGTGAGCTTGGAGAAGACCTGCCCCTGGTTCGTGAAGAACAGCAGGCGGTCGTGGGTGCCAGCCACGAACAGGGACTTCAGGTAGTCCCCATCCTTGGAGTCCGAGCCCTTGATGCCCTGACCGCCGCGGGCCTGAGCCCGGTAGGTGTCCAGGGGCAGGCGCTTCACGTAGCCAGCGCGGCTGTAGGTCACCACCATCAGGTCCTCTTGGATGAGGGCCCCGATGTCGATGCCGCCTGCGACCTCCTCGTTGGAGATCTCCGTGCGCCGCTCGTCGCCGAAGCGGTCCTCGACCTCCTTCAGCTCCTCGAGCAGGATCCCGGTGACGCGCTCCTCGCGGGCCAGGATGTCCTGAAGGTCGCTGATGGTCATGGTCAGCTCGTTGGCCTCGGTCTCGAGCTTCTCGCGCTCGAGGCCGGTCAGGCTGCCGAGGCGCATGTCGACGATGGCCTGCGCCTGACGGTCGCTGAGGCCGAACTCCGCCGAGAGGGCAGCCTTGGCCGAGTCGCGATCGGCCGAGGCCCGGATCAGCTCGATGACACGGTCGATGTTGGCCTGAGCGATCAGCAGGCCATCGACGATGTGCTTGCGCTCCTCGGCCTTGCGCAGCAGGTAGCGCGTGCGGGCGCGGATGACATCGCGCCGGTGCTCGATCCAGTGGTCGAGCAGCTGACGCAGGGTCAGCGTGCGCGGCTGCCGGTCCGCGATCGCCAGGTTGATGATCGAGTAGGTGGACTGCAGCGGCGTGAACTGGAAGAGCTGGTTGACGATGACATTGGGGTCCTCGCCCTTCTTCAGCTCAATCACCAGGCGGATGTCCACCCCACCCGTGACCTTCGAGAGGCTCGTCAGGTCGATGATGTCGCGGATCCCCGTGATCCGCTCCTCCTTCACGGCCTCGGCGATCTTGTTGATGATGGAGGCGCGGGAGTCGCCGCCCTTGCGGGTCTGGTAAGGGATCTCCGTGAAGACGATCCGGGTCGGCCCCTTGTCGGACTCCTCGATGTGGTAGCGGCCGCGCAGGCGGATGATGCCGCGCCCCGTGGTGTAGGCCTGCAGGATCCCGCTGCGGCCCATGATGATCCCGCCCGTGGGGAAGTCCGGGCCCGGGATGTGGTGCATGAGCTCCACGTCCTCGAGCGACGAGTCCGCGAGGATGGCGCGGATCCCCGAGCACACCTCCCGCAGGTTGTGGGGCGGCATGCTGGTGGCCATGCCCACCGCGATCCCCTCCGAACCGTTGCAGATCAGGTTCGGGAACCGCGCGGGCAGCACCGTGGGCTGCGTGCGCGTGTCGTCGTAGTTCGGCTCGAGGGCGACGGTCTCCTTGTCGAGGTCCGCCATCAGGTCGGTGGACACGCCGGTCATGCGCGCCTCCGTGTATCGCATGGCCGCGGGCGGGTCGCCGTCGATGGAGCCGAAGTTGCCCTGGCCATCCACGAGCGTGTAGCGCATGGAGAAGTCCTGGGCCATGCGCACGAGCGTCGGGTAGATGACCGACTCGCCGTGCGGGTGATAGTTACCCGAGGTGTCCCCCGCGACCTTGGCGCACTTGCGGTACTTCGCGCGCGGGCCGAGGTTCAGGTCGTTCATCGCAACCAGGATCCGCCGCTGGCTGGGCTTGAGGCCGTCGCGCACGTCGGGGAGGGCGCGCGAGTGGATCACGGAGAGGGCGTACGTGAGGTACGACTCCTTCATCTCGCGCACGATCGGACGCAGCGTCACGCGCTGCTCGTCCGGGTGCTGGGTCGGGGTGTCCGTCATGGCAGGGGGACCGCGCTCCTAGGCGCGGGTGAGGTCACTGGTGTCGAGGGCGCCAACGGCCAGCTCGGCGGGGCGCACGAGGCCGCGCTCGCAGGCGACCATCAGGTGGGGATCGAAGGGACAGAGCTCGAAGGGCTGCGGCTCGAGCTCCATGCGGGAGGGGGCGTCCTCCCAGAGGCGCCAGGGCTCGTCCTCCGCCCAGGCAGGCAGCTCGAGAGAGCCGCCAGGCATGAGCAGGTCGGCCGTCGCCAGGAGGCGCGCAGGAACGCCGAGGCGCTCCGCCTCGGCGAGGAGGTTGCGGGCGCCGTGCGGCGCGAGGAACGAGGCAGGCCCCACGGCCTCGGTGCCGAACCAGACCGCGTCCGCCTCGCCGACCAGGCCGGGGAGGGCCGCGTCGTGCACGAAGCGCACGCGCCGCCCGCCGCGGACGAGGTTCTCCGCAAGTGAGCGGCCCGCGAGGGTCGCTCCTCCCTGGGAGAGCACGAAGGTGACCTCGGTCTCGAGGCCGATCGCGCAGGCTTCCACATGCTCCGAGGGGCTCGCCACCAGCACGACCGCGCCCGTCTCCAACTCGGAGGCCAGCGCGGCGAGAGGACGGCTGCGGGTCACCCAGCGCGCGCCCGGCGAGAGCGCGCGGCCCGACCAGTGCGGACCCTCACCGGTGCCCTGGATCCAGGGGCCGAGCTCGCTCACCAGGTGGCGCACGAGGTCACCCTCATAGCCATCCACCCGCGCGACGCCAGGCGCGTCCTCGAGAGCGCGCAGCAAGCGCGCGACCGGAGCCCTCCAGCCCTGCTCGCGCCGGATCGGCTCGAGAGCCGCGCGGAGCGCCCCCTCATCGAAGCCTGGCTCAGCGCTCCAGGCGTGCACACACTCCCGCAGCAGCTCGGCCGCGAGCGCCTGCGCGAGCATGGAGCTCGGGCACGCGCGGTCCCTGAGGAGTGACGCGAGGCGCTGCTCGAGCGGCTCGGTTAGCGCAGCAGGCGTCGTTTCTAGCGCTTAAGTGGGTTAGCATGGGAATTCAGGGGTGAGCGATGATTTTGCCCGAATTTAGTT
>JBDQFW010000145.1:0-9293 GCA_040265735.1 Planctomycetota bacterium
TGGGAGTTCGGAGGGCGGCTCCCTCGTGGCCCAGTCCCGACGACCCAGTCCCGACGACCCGGTCCCGACGACCCAGTCCCGACGGGCCGGCCCCGACGGGCTCATCCCCGGCGTGTCAGTCTCGGCGTGTCACTGCCGGAGAGTTCGTCTTGGCGGTCCGGCCCCTTCACTCAGCGGCGCTGACGCAGCTGGAGGAGGACGGCCGAGGCCGCGCAGAGGGTGCCGAGGGCCATCGACACCCGGTCCCAGAGGTCCTTGCTGGGACCCGGGCCGGGAGCCGGCTCGGGGAGCGCCTGCTGCTCGGCAGGCACACTCTCGATCACCCCGAGCTCGTCCTTCTGGCAGCACTCGGGGAGGTCCTTGCCCTGGGTCTCGGCGATGGCCTCGTTCTTCTCGACGGCCGTCGCCCGCCGGGTCTCGGCGTCGAGGAAGTCGATCAGGTCCTCGACCTCGTCCGGTGCGAGCTGCAGGTTCGGCATCGGCACCCGGTTGTAGGCCTCGAACAGGCCCTGTGCGATGGGATCGCCCTCCTCGAGCATCGCGTCAGGCTCGAGGATCCAGCGCCTCAGCCAGTCACGGTCCCGCCGCTCGGTCACGCCGAGGAGGTTCGGGCCGATGCGGAGCAGGCCGTCGCCCTGTCCGACGCGGTGGCACACGAGGCAGCGGGCCCGATACATGCTCTCGGCGCGCGTCATGTCCGGCATGCGCTCTGGCGCGTCCGCGAAGTCGCTCGTGCCCGACCCGGCGTGCCGGTAGTCCGACAGCCAGCTGCCGATCTGGGTCGCCAGGACGTAGGGGTTCTCGAAGGGGGAGCGCTTCAGCCAGTGCCCGGTGGCCTGGTTGCCGATCAGCATGTTGAGGTTGTGGTCGGTCTCCGCCTTGCCCTCCTCCTCGATGTACAGGCCGAGCTTGCGGCGCAGGAGGAGGATGTCCTCCTCGTCGCCCGTCAGGAAGGTCCAGCCGTCGCGCGCCCCGAACCTGGAGCGGTACTCGGCCAGGACCTCTGGCGTGTCTCGGTCGGGATCGATCGTGATCGAGTACATGAACACATCGCGGCCTACCCGATCGCCCAGGATCTCCTGCACCTCGCAGAGACGCGCCGTCTCCATGGGGCAGACATCGGCACAGCTGGTGTACATGAAGTTGAGCACCACGACCCTGTCCTCGAGGAGGTCGTCGTGGAAGCGGACCTCGGTCCCGTCGTGGGTTGTCAGCTCGACGTTCGGGAAGTACTGAGCGCCCCATCGGTTCCCCGCCAGGCGCTGGTCGTCAGCCCGGCCCGTGTCGCGCACACTCGAGGCGCCGGCCTCTTCGCCCGCGGCCTGGGGCGCTGCCGCCTGGACCGACCCGGGCGCCTCGAGAGCCTGGGCTCGGGGGAACTCGGCCGTCACGAGGAGGGGAGGGGCCAGGAGGACGAGGGAGAGCAGGGGCGTCGGCATGGCAGCAAGTGGGGGGGCAGGCAGGAGAGGGGATACGGACGCGGGGCAGCCCAACAGGGCGGCCCCGCGTCTGGGGCCTGGGGGCTGCGCTCGGGCAGACCCCCAGGCAAGGATCACTGACCGTCGTCGATCGTGACGCCGACTGTCGCGATGTTGGACACGTGTCCGGCCTGATCCGAGACGGTGTAGTTGAAGGTGTCCGAGCTGTCGTAGCCGAGGAAGGTCGTGTAGTGCGCCGTCCCGTCCGAGTGCAGGGTCACCGTGCCGTGGGCCGGGTACTGGGTGATCACCACCGAGTCCGGGTCCAGGTCGCCGTCCGCGTCGGTGTCGTTGGCCAGGAGCTGGATCACGACCGTGGTGCCGGACACGGCCAGGGCCGAGTCGTAGTTGGCGATCGGGGCGCTGCCTGAGCCCGAGCCGCCGCCGCCGGTGATGGAGACGCCGACCGTGGCCTGGTTGGACCGCAGCCCCGCCTCGTCCGCCACTGAGTAGCTGAAGGCGTCCGAGGACTGGGAGCTCACGCTCGGCGTGTAGCGCACCCAGCCATTGCCGAGGATCTCGACCGTGCCCTGGCCCGGGCTCTGCCCGATCAGGACCGTGTCCGGATCGAGGTCGCCGTCCTCGTCGGTGTCGTTGGCCACCACCAGGATGTCCACCGATCCGCCCACGGCAACCGTGGCCGCGTCGTAGACCGCCCGCGGTGCCTCGCCATGGCCGTGGCCGCCGCTCCCGCCGCCGCCGTTGTTACCGCCGCCGCCGTTGCCGCCGCCGCCGTTTCCGCCGGGATCCTGGAGGCTGATGGTGACCGCCGCCACATTGGAGACCAAGCCATTGGAGTCCGCGACCGTGTAGCCCAGCTGCACGGAGGTGACGCCCGCGGTGCCGGGGGCCGTGTAGGTCAGGTGCCCCTGGCCGTCGAGGCTCACGGACCCGACGGTGGGCGGATTGACCAGGGCAACCGAGGTCTCGTCCAGGGTCGCCGGGGCGACCGCCTGGTCGTTGGCGAGGATGTCGAGGGTGACCGATCCTCCCAGGAGGACGGTGCCGAAGTCACCGTTGGCCAGCGGAGGCTGGTTGCCGCCGCCGTTCCCGCCGCCGCCGCCGGGAACCCCAGCGACCTGGACGAAGACCGTGGCCGCGTTCGAGGTCTCACCGACCGAGTCCATCACCGTGTAGGTGAAGGTCTGGAGGCTCGAGTCCGCGGAGGCTGCGGCGAGGAAGGTCACCACTCCAGTCGGAGAGACCGCAGCGGTCCCGCTGGCGGGCGGGGTGACGATGGACACGCTGTCCGGAACGATCAGAGCCCCACCGAACGCGATGTCGTTCTGCGTCACGGCGATGTCGATGCTCTGACCGGCGAAGACCTGGGCAGCATCGGGCTCGGCCACGGGGGGCTGGTGCGTCCCCGCGCCTCCACCGCTGCCGCCGGAGCCGCCGCTCTGGCCCTTGGGCACGTTGTTGTCGCCAATTCGGAAGTGCTCCAGGCCGAAGCTGTCCACATACTCGACGCCCGACCAGCGGGGCAGAGGCGAGGGCATCAGCTTGAACTGCCCGGGGAACTCAACATCCCAGCGCATGAGCATGGCTGTGTCCTCGTGGGTCGTGTTGTGGCAGTGCTCCACATAGGAGCCTGCGAACTCCCGGAAGCGGTACGCCAGGACCACATGGTCGCCGCCGTGCTGCTCGGGGCCGATTCGGAAGACGTCCTTGCGCCCGTAGCGCTCCCAGAGGGGAGGTGTCGAGCCATTGCGCGAGAGGATCTTGGCCTCCTCGAAGTGCACGTGGACCGGGTGGCTCCAGCCGCCGGAGTTGTTGCGCAGGGTCCAGATCTCGACCTCGCCCAGCTCGGGAGCGCTAGTGATCCGGCGCGGATCGGCCGTGAAGGCACCGTCCTGGTTCTTCACGGTCCAGGGGGCCTCGTCCGTCCCCGAGGAGCGCCCGAACTCGAACTCTCGGCGCCGGGCGCTGGAGAGCTCCTCCTGGGTGAAGGTCGGCTGCTCGAGCATCACGAGCCCGCCGGGCTCATAGTCCTCGGGGTTCATGGAGAGGTCGACCTCGCCCGCGGGCATCTCATGCACGCGGAACTCCAGGAAGCGGCCGACCACGGGGTCGCCGCCCTCGTAGCGATCCGGCTTCCCGTCGCTGTCGGTGTCCGTGGGGACGCCCTTGTAGCTCTCGCTCAGGATGGCGCTGAGGCTGATCGGGTCCTCCGGACGCCGGCCACCCTTGTGCTCGAGCATGTTGACCAGGTACAGCTTGTCGCCCGGGGCGAACTTGCTGAAGTCGACGATGATGTCGAAGCGCTCGGCGATGGCCTGGATCGGCAGCTCGCCGGCGGGGAGGCCGCTGGAGCCGTCCATGGGGATGGCGTGCTCCATGATGTTGCCGTCGTTCGCGATGAGGTGGAACGGAACGCGGTTGTAGGAGACCCCGGAGCCGCTGGGGCCGGGCATCTGGCCGCCCGAGCCCTGGATCTGGTGCACGAGCGCGAACTTGAAGTAGCGCGCGACCGAGCCGTTCAACATGCGGAACCGGTAGCGGCGGGCGCGGACGTCGAAGTGGGGGTGGTACAGCCAGTTCGTGAGCAGGTGGTCCCCGATCATCCCGTCGTTCTGGAACGGGTTGTACCAGAGCTGGCCGTTCTCATCCCACGCCTTGCAGGCCAGCAGGAGGTTCACGTCGTAGTCCCGGTTGCCCCAGTCCAGGGAGCGCCCGCTGGGGAAGCGCAGGTTGATCCCGTCGTCGAGGGCCTCGTTGCCGCGGTCGATGGCGCTGTAGTAGTTCATCATCGCCGCGTTGCCCTTGAACACGTTCTGGGCCGTGTGGTCCAGCATGTGGTCGTGGAACCAGTGCGTGCTCATGGTCTCGCGGTAGTCACCGCGGATCTGCACGATGCCGCCGTTGCCGTCCGGATAGCCCGCACGCGGATCCGATGCGTCCGTGTTGATGGTGTCGTGCCCCGCCAGGATCATCGGCCAGCGGTAGTCGTAGAACTGGCCGGGGAAGAAGAACGCGTTGGCGTAGCCGTCGCTCTCAGCGGGGTTGTGGCCGTTGTGCTCGTGCGTCGTGAGCGTGTGGGCGCCGAAGCCCAGGTTGGCGGAGATGTCGACCGGGAGGGCGTTGTAGTGGCGGAACAGCACCGGGTTCCCGTAGCACTGCATGAGCAGCTTCGGCGGCAGCGTGCCGTCGAAGGTCCACAGGGCCAGGGGGTCCTGCAGCGGCATGGCCGGGTGGAACCGGATGTCGATGCCGGCGTTCGTTCCATCGAAGCCGGCGAGTCCGGTTGTGTTGTGATACAGGCCTCCCGGCCCGAACTCGGAGTAGCTCCCGCTGTGGCTCCAGCCGTGGAGCTGCATCCCATCACGCAGGCCCAGGTTCCGCCTCGCTCCGGTCTGGGCGCTCTGGAAGTAGCCCGCGGGTGCGAACTCGTCGAGGCGCTGGTGCGCCCAGCCCTCGCCGGGCGGGCGCCCTTCGGCGGGTGCCTGGGGCAGGGGCTGGCCGAGGTAGGTCTCGATCAGCGGCTTCCAGGGGTTCTGGTCGGCGGTGTTCGAGGCCCAGGTCGGCTCTGGGTAGAGGGGCTGCGCCAAGAAGTCGTCCAGCTGCTGGGCGTCAGGGGTGCTGATCGCATTGGCCGGAGTCGGGAGCGGGGCGCCGGGCGCGTAGCTGTCCGGCATGGGGGTGCGTCCGAACTCCTCGAAGCGCAGCATCTTCTGGGTGAAACTCTGCGCGCCGTAGAGAGGGCTGGGGGGGCCGCCGCTCGGGATGTCGTAGCCTCCGCCTGCGCCACGGTCGCCGCGGCCGAACGCGATGTTGTTTCGCAACGCGTCCTCGATTGTTCCGGACTGGCCGCCCTCGTAGGTGCCCTCCTGCATGTGCTCGGGCCCGTCGTGGGGATCCGACCCGATGACGAGGTCGCGCCAGGCCGAAGGGTCCCCTGCGGGGGGGCCGTCATAGACGAGGGGGGCGGCGAAGCAGAGACCCGCGAGGCCGAGGAGGCCTGCGGAGAGGCTGGGCTTGAGCCGCGGTCGCTGGGGGGAGTGCGAGGAGGTGGACATGAAGAGGTGGGATCTGTGACAGGGAGAGGGGACAGCGGCTTGGGAACTCTTGCCGCGGCTCCAATCACAGAAAGCTCCCTCGCGGGCGGGGCCGCGAACGGTCGGTCCGCATCATCGTGAGACGCCACAGGGGAAGTCGTGACTCGACTAGAGACGAAGCGGACCCGTCTCGCCGCCCTGTCTCACCGTGGGGCTCAATGACCCTTCCGCCAGCGTTAGGAGGGGGTGCGCAGGGCTTGCACGCCGTGCACGGAAAGATTCCATGCGGAGAGAATGCTCCGTCCTGCGAGGGCGCTCGCGTAGGACGAGGGAAAGCGGGGCCCGTGCGGCCCTCGTGCGCTCAGCTGCGGTAGAGGCCCGGCGCGCCTTCACCCAGGAGCTGGATCAGGGAGCGAGCCAGCTCCTCCGAGAGCTGCACGCCCCAGTCCCTAGAGGGGCGCACGCGTCGCACGACGCCGTCGCCGCCGCGGACGGAGAGGAGCAGGGGGCTGCGCCCCTTGTGCCGCTCCAGGAGCCCCGCAAGGTCCTCCAGGAGCCCCTCGTCCTGGGGCCCGAGCTGGACGGACAGGCCCCCGCGGAAGTGCTCCAGCGCCTCGCCCAGGGTCCAGACCTCGTCCAGGAGGAGCCCCGGCTCCTCGCGAGAGTCATCCATCTTCCCCTGGACCACGAGCACGGCGCCGTCCTCGATCTTCTCGCTCAGCTCGGCCCAGGTGCGCGGGAACACGGTCACGGGGATCGATCCGTGCAGGTCCTCGAGGCGGAAGCGGGCCATCTTCATGCCCGCACTGCGGCCCTTGCGGACCACGTTCTCGGCCAGCTGGAGCACGAGCCCCGCGACGCGGACCTCCGTTCCCCCCTCGAGCTCGCCGAGCTGGGGGATGGGGCTGCTGGAGAGGAGGGCGCAGATCCCGGCGCGCTCCTCGAGCGGGTGCCCCGTGAGGTAGTAGCCCAGCACCTCGTGCTCGAGGGCCAGGGACTCGGCCGTGCTGAGCTCGATGCTGTCGTCGATCCCGTCGCCCTCGGGCGCGGCCTCCTCGGGGCCCGCTCCCAGGGCGTCGAACATGGAGACCTGCCCCGCACGCCGGTCGGCGGCAGCGTCGCTGGCATCCTTCATCGCGCCCTCGAGCGCGGCCAGGATCGCGCCCCGGCCGTGCCCCGTCTCGTCGAAGGCGCCGGCCTTGATCAGGGCCTCCCAGCAGACCTTGCCCACGACCGCTGGATCCGCCTCCTTGACGATGCTGTGCAGTCCGAGCGGCTTCTCGTGTTCCTGCAGGCGCGCGCGCGCCGCGACCACCTCCTCGATGGCCTTCTTGCCGGTGCCCTTGATGGCACCGAAGCCGAACCGGATGCGATTCTCTCCCTCGGGGAGGAACTCCCAGTTCGAGTGGCGGATGGACGGGGGGGCGACCTCGATCCCGCAGCGGCGGCACTCGTCGAGGAAGGCCTTCACCTTGTCCGAGTCGCCCATCTCGCAGGAGAAGTTGGCCGCCAGGAACGCCGTGCGGTGGTTCGCCTTGAGGTAGGCCGTCTGGTAGGTGATCAGGGCGTAGGCGGCGGAGTGGGACTTGTTGAAGCCGTAGCCCCCGAACTTGACGATGTTGTCCCAGATCTGCTGGGCCACCTCGCGGGCGCAGCCGTTCGCCTCGGCCCCGTCCAGGAACTGGGCCGAGAACTTCTCCATGATCTCGGGCTTCTTCTTGCCCATCGCCTTGCGCAGGTTGTCCGCGTCGTTCAGGGAGAAGCCGGCGAGCTCCACGGAGGCGAGCATCACCTGCTCCTGGTAGACGATGCACCCGTAGGTGTCCTCGAGGATCTTCTCGAGGCTCTGGTGGTCGTAGGTGATGGCCTCGCGCCCGTGCTTGCGGTCCACGAACATCTCCACCATGCCGGACTCGAGCGGGCCTGGCCGGTAGAGCGCCAGCACGGCCACCAGGTCCTCGAAGCAGTCAGGGCGCAGCCGGCCGAGGAGCTTGCGCATGCCCTCGGACTCGAGCTGGAACACGCCCAGGGTGTCGCCTGCCATGAGCATGTCGTAGGTGGGGCGGTCCCCCTGGGGCAGGTCGTCCGGGTCCGGGGCCTTGACCCCCAGGCTGCCGAGGTAGCGCAGGCAGCGGTCGATGATGGTCAGGGTCCGGAGCCCCAGGTAGTCCATCTTGAGCAGGCCGAGCTCCTCCAGCTGGGGGGCGGGGAACTGCGTCGTGATGTCGTCGCCGTTCCGGGCGAGGGGCACGAAGTCCACCGTAGGCCCGGGGGTGATGACCACGCCGGCCGCGTGGGTGCTGGCGTGGCGCGCCAGCCCCTCCAGGGGCATCGAATACTGGAACAGATCGGCCCACTCCTGGCCCCGATCCCGGAACGCCTGAAGGTCCGCGTCCTGCTCGAGGGCGACCTTGAGCGAGGGCGCGCCAGGGCCGCTGGGGATCTTCTTGGCCAGCTGGTCCACGTCCCGCAGAGGGATGTCCAGCACGCGGCCCACGTCACGGACGACCGAGCGCGAGGCGAGGGTCCCAAAGGTCACGATCTGCGTGACGCAGTCGCTGCCGTAGCGGTCCCGCGTGTACTGGATCACCCGCTCACGCCCCTCCTTGCAGAAGTCGATGTCGATGTCGGGCATCGACACGCGGGAGGAGTTCAGGAAGCGCTCGAAGAGGAGGTCGTAGTGGAGGGGGTCCAGCCGCGTGATGTCGAGCAGGTACGCCACGATGGAGCCCGCCGCGGAGCCCCGGCCCGGGCCCACCGGGATGTCGTGGTCGCGGGCCCACTTGATCAGGTCCCACACGATGAGGAAGTAGGACACGAACCCGAGGTCCCGGATGACGCCTTTCTCGTGCTCGAGGCGCTGGCGCGCCGCCCCCTGGTCCCCGGGATAGCGCTGCTTGAGGGCCTCCTCGAGCAGGCGGTCGAAGAGTTGATCGGGGCTCTCTCCGCTGTCCGGCCGGAACTCCGGGACATGGTAGGTGCCGAACTGGAAGTCGAACGCCACCTGCTCGGCCACGTCCATCGTGGCGGTCACCGAACCGGGCAGGTCCCGGAACATGTGCGCCATCTCCGCGCGGGTCTTGAAGTAGAGCGTGTCCGTCTCGAACCGGAAGCGCTTCTCGTCCGCCTTCTTCGCGCCCGTGTTGATGCAGAGCAGGACGTCCTGGGCCTGGCAGTCCTCGTGGCGCAGGTAGTGGATGTCGTTGGTGGCCACCAGGGGGATCCCCGTGCGCTGGTTCAGGCGCACCAGGGACTCGTTGACCTTGTCCTGGATCTGGATGCCGTTGCGCTGCAGCTCGAGCCAGAAGTGGTCGGGGCCGAACAGGTCGCGGAGCTTGATGGCCATGTCCTCGGCCTCGCGCTCCTTGTCCCGTAGGAACAGCTGGTTGATGTGCCCCGCTAGGCAGCCCGAGAGGCACGAGATCCCCTCGGCGTGACGGCTCAGCAGGTCCATGTCGATGCGCGGCCGGAAGTGCAGGCCGTTGACGAACGCCTCGCTGGTCAGCTTCGACAGGTTGCGGAACCCCGTCTCGTTGCGCGCGATGAGGGTCAGGTGGTTGTAGCCGTTGCCGTCGCGCTTGCTGTGCCGCTCATGCATCGAGCGCTGGGCGATGTAGACCTCGCAGCCCACCAGCGGCTTGACCCCCCCGCGCGTGCACTCGGTGTAGAGCTCGACCGCCCCGTACATGTTCCCGTGGTCCGTCAGGGCCAGAGCGCGCTGGCCGTCCTCGTTGCAGGCGCGGACCATGTCCTTGATTCGGTTCGCGCCGTCGAGCAGGGAGTACTCCGAGTGGACGTGCAGGTGGACGAAGTCGGGGTC
>JBDQFW010000146.1:0-9261 GCA_040265735.1 Planctomycetota bacterium
TGAACAGCACGCGTGATGCCTCCACCAAGCTGATGGAGGACATGCGCACCGCGGGCTGGGGCCCCGACAGTCGCGACCTGATGCGCTCCGGCATGGAGGAGATCCGCAACAACGCCTCGAGCACGCTGCAGGGCTTCCTCTCCCCCACCCAGTACGAGTCCTACCAGAGCGAGTACGGCAACGACTTCGGCATGGGCCGCGGCGGGTTCGGCAACTTTGGGGGCAACACCGGCGGTCGCGGCGGCCGCGGCGGACGCGGGAACTGAGCCTCGAGCCTGTGCCAGCGAGAGGAGCCCCGGTCCCGGACCGGGGCTCCTCTGCGTTGCGGCGGCCCCGGAACCCGTGGGTCGCCACGGGCCGCTCGACTAGGATCACGGCATGGCGCAGAGCCGGCGGCATGAGGAGACGGGCCTGGAGCTCACCCAGGTCCAGCTCGCCCTGCGTGCCGCCCGGGAGGCCGCCCCGCGCGAGGCCTGCGGCCTCCTGCTCCGGACCCCCAATGGGGTGGCGGTGCGACCGCGCGGGGTGGGCAGCCGGACCGGCTTCCACATCCCTGCGAGGGAGCTCGCGGTGGAGGGCGCCCGCGGAGAGCTCCTGGGGGTCTGGCACAGCCATCCCGCAGGCAATCCGGACCTGAGTCCAGCGGACCTGGAGGGGCTCTGGGACGGCGCCCTTGCCCTGGTGATCGGCCTCCTTGGGCCCTCGGCGGCCCTCTACCGCCTGCAGGCGGGGACGCCTCGCGTCCTGAGCCGCTGGACCCCAGCGGTCCTTGCGGACTCGTGACGAAGCGCAGCCTGGGTCCGCTCTACGATCGGCCCATGCGCAGCCTCCCGCTCCCGGCCCTCCTCACAGGCTCACTCCTCGCCCTCGGCCTGCTGCCGGCAGTCGGCAGCGACGGACCTCGCCAGGACCGCTTCCGCCAGCTCGACGAGCTGCTGCCCACCCCCAACGCCCAGCGCAACGCCGCCGGCGCTCCCGGCCACGGCTACTGGCAGCAGGAGGTGGACTACGAGATCGATGTGGCCCTGGACGAAGGAGAGCGGCGGCTCACCGGCCGCGAGCGGATCACCTACCGCAACAACTCCCCGGACACGCTGACCTACCTGTGGCTCCAGCTCGAGGCCAACCAGCTGGCGCCACAGTCCCACGGGGCCCTGCTCGAGCTCGCCCCGGACCTGGGCTCGATGAGCTACAGCGAGCTCGACTCCCTGCTTGAGCGCCTCGAATTCGACGGCAGCCACACCCTGTTCGCGGTGGAGAACGGAGCGGGCGCGCCGCTCCCCCACGTCGTGAACGACACGATGCTGCGCGTGGACCTGGCCGAGCCGCTGCCCCCGGGCGGTGAGACCGTGCTCCAGGTCGGGTGGACCTATCGGATCAACAACGCGCGCAAGATTCGCGCACGAACCGGATACGAGCCCTTCGACGAGGGCGGCGATGTCTTCGAGATCGCGCACTGGTTCCCCCGGCTCTGCGCCTACACGGACTACGCCGGCTGGCAGAACAAGCAGTTCCTTGGGCGCGGCGAGTTCACCCTGGAGTTTGGGGACTACCAGGTCCGGATCACGGTGCCCGACGACCATGTCGTGGCCTCCACGGGGGTCCTGCAGAACGCCGACGCCGTCCTGGAGCCGGCATGGCGCGAGCGCCTCGAGGAGGCCTGGAACGCCGAGGAGCCGACCTTCATCGTCACCCCCGACGAGGCCCGCGCGAACCTCTCGAGCGAGCCCGAGGGCACGCGGACCTGGGAGTTCCACGCGGAGCAGGTGCGCGACTTCGCCTGGGCCTCCTCGCGCCGCTTCGCCTGGGACGCCCTGGGGCACGAGGTCGAGGGCGCTGGGAAGGTCTGGGCCATGTCGTACTACCCGCCCGAGGGAGAGCCCATGTGGAGCCGCTTCTCCACCCACGCTGTGGCGCACACCCTCGACGTCTACTCCAAGCACGCGGTCCCCTACCCCTACCCCGTCGCGATCAGCGTGAACGGACCGGTGGGCGGGATGGAGTACCCGATGATCTGCTTCAACGGGCCGCGCCCCGAGAAGGACGGGACCTGGAGCGCAGGAACCAAGCACGGGCTGATCGGCGTGATCATCCACGAGGTCGGGCACAATTGGTTCCCGATGATCATCAACAGCGATGAGCGCCAATGGACCTGGATGGACGAGGGCCTCAACACCTTCGTGCAGTTCCTGGCCGAGCAGTCGTTCTCACCGGACTACCCCTCCCGCAGGGGCGTCCCCGAGAACATCGTCAGCTACATGACGAGCGCCGAGCAGGTCCCGATCATGACCAACTCGGAGAGCATCCTGCAGTTCGGCGCGAACGCCTACGCAAAGCCCGCGACGGCCCTCAATATCCTTCGCGAGACGGTGATGGGGCGCGAGCTGTTCGACTACGCGTTCCGCGAGTACTGCCGGCGCTGGGCCTTCAAGCGTCCCGAGCCCGCGGACCTGTTCCGCACCCTCGAGGACGCGTCTGCCGTGGACCTCGACTGGTTCTGGCGCGGCTGGTTCTACTCGACGGACCACGTGGACCTCGCCATCCAAGGGGTCACGCGCTACACCATCGACACCCGCGACCCCGAGGTCGAGAAGGGGCGCCAGCGCGGGGAGCGTGAGGAGCGCGGAGACGCCCTGACGACGGTCCTGCACCGGGAGGGTGAGAAGCGCAGCGATCGCTTCCCCGCGCTGCTCGACTTCTACAACTCCTACGATCCGCTCGCGGTGACGCCCAAGGACCTGCGCGACCGGGAGAAGCTGCTCGAGGGCCTCGAGGAGCGCGACCGAGAGCTTCTCGAGCTCGGCCTCTCCCTCTACGTCGTGGAGTTCGAAGACCTTGGCGGCGTGCCCATGCCCGTGATCCTGCGCGTGCGCACCACCGACGGAGCGGAGCAGCTCCTGCGCCTGCCGCCGCAGGTCTGGCAGAAGGGAGATCGGCAGATCTCCAAGCTGCTGGTGCTCGAGGGCGAGGTGGAGAGCCTGCAGCTGGATCCGCTGCGCGAGACGGCGGACGCTGACGAGGCCAACAACCACTGGCCCCGGCGGATCGCCGAGGAGCGCCTGCGGCTCCAGGAGGGCTGGCGCGGCCGCGGCGGCCGATCGAACCCGATGCGCGAGGCCCGCGACGAGGCCAAGCGGGCCGCCGGAGAGGACTCCGAGGACTCCGACGGCTGATCGCCGAGGCGCCTCGGGGCGCGGGGCGGGAGAAGACAGCCTGGGCCTCGCGCGGTGTCTCCTGCCGCGGCTCCGCGCGGCCCAACCGCGTCGTGGGAGGGAGCGGAGTCAGCGCTTCGCGCGGAGCTCGACCGTCAGGCTGAGCTCCTGTGCGGCCGGCGGCTCGCCGCGGCGCACGCGGAAGGCCACCTCGTCGCCGGGCTCCTGCTCCGCGAGGAGCACCACCCAGTCGGGCACGTCCCGCAGCCGCTTGCCTCCCCACTCCACGAGCAGGTCCCCCACCTGGACGCCCGCGGCCTCGGCTGCGGAGTCCTCCACGACCGTGGCGATGCGGATGCCGGGCTGCCCGGGCTCCAGCGGGCCCGGGACCACGCCGAAGGACACGCGCAGCTGCGGGAGTCGAGGCTGCTCCTGCGGAGTCGCCGGTCGCAGCGTGGGGACCTGACCGCTGCCGGCGGCGCGGAAGCGGAAGGGCTCAGGGCGCTGGGCCGCGTCCCACGCGATGTCGCCGAAGAGGCGAGCCGCGCGGACCGCATCGACCCGGTTGATCTGCACCGCCGTGTCCCGCGGGGTGTGGTAGTCCGCGTGCAGCACCGGGATGATCCCGAAGAGAACGGGCACCTCGCCGCGATAGAACTCCCAGTGATCGCTCGCCGGAGGCACGCCCTCGCTGGGCTCCACGACGAGCTGGGAGCTCGCGAAGCGCGGGGCGAGCCACGCGTCGAGCCCCTCGGCGGTGCCGACCCCCGAGACCGAGAGCCTCCGATCCACGATGCGCCCGATCATGTCGAAGTTGAGCATGAGGGCGTGCCGGTCCAGGGGCGCGATGGGCGCCTGCACATAGGCCCGCGCCCCATTGAGGCCCGACTCCTCGGCGCTGAAGGCGAGGAAGAGCACCGAGCGCAGGGCCGCCTCCTCGGGGAGCGCGCGCCGGCGCTCCTGGAGCCAGTCCGCCATCAGCAGGATGCCCGCCACGCCGGAGGCATTGTCGTCCGCGCCCGGGTGCACCACGCGGCCCGCGCTGGCCGCGTCGCGTGAGCCGAAGCTGCCGGTCCCCAGGTGATCCAGGTGGGCGCCCACCACGACGACCTCGCTCGCCAGGGCTCCGCGTCCGCGCAGGAGGCCCCCGACGTTCTCAGCGACCAGGGGCTGCTCCTCGATTCGGGAGGTCAAGGCGGCCCTTGCGCCGAGCGGAGCCACGACCCCCGCCGCATCCGCGCGCGCGCGGAGCTCCGCGAGGTCCCCTCCGCAGGCCGCGACCAGTCGCTGGCCCGCCTCGCTCGTGAGGTGCAGCAGGGGCACCTCCACCAGGGGCTCGACGCCCTGGCTGACGGCAAGGAGCGAGTCCGCGCGGGGGTCCGCCGCGCCGGGCGTGTTCACGAGCAGGATCGCCGCGGCTCCGCGCTGGGCCAGCGCGCGGAACTTCTTCTGGAAGGTCGCCTCGGGGCTCCAGCCCCGGCGCGCCCAGCGGCTCAGGCCTTCCGCATTCAGGGGCTCGAAGCGCAGGAGTACGCAGACCTTCCCCTCAAGGTTCGTGCCCTCGGGGAAGCCGCGATAGCCGTCCGGCCCCTCCTCCACTCCGTAGCCGACGAAGACCAGGTCCCCATCCACGCTGCCACTCGCACCGTGCCCCGTGGTCTCGAAGTCGCGGCCCGGTGCGAACGCCAGCTCACCGAGCTGCAGGCTCTGCTCGGCCACGCTGCGCCGGCTGCCGAGCTGGAACGGCTGCCGCCAGGAGGCGCCCTCATCAGCCGCGAACGCAGGCTCGAGGCCCGCGCGCTCGAGGTGGAACTGGACATAGTCCTTGGCCAGCTCCATGCCGCGCGTGCCGGGGAGGCGCCCTCCGAGGAAGGGGCTCGCCAGGAACACGAGGTGCTCGTCGAACTGCACCACGTCGGGCCCCGCGTCCGCGAGGGCGCGCGCCACGGGGGCCTCGACACCGGCGGGGGCCCCCTGAGGCATGGGGACCGGGCACGGCGCTCCGAGGAGCATGCCGAGCGGCGGTGCGAGGGCGAGCAGGAGGGCGACGCTCATGGACGCCAGAAGTGTAGGACGCTGCCGCAGCGGTCCCCGCCCGGCCCTGCAAGAGTTGCGTCGGGTGCTCCACCCGGGAGCCCGAGGGGCCTGGGCTAGAATCCGGGCATGGCCCCTGCCGCCCTTGCCCTCGCCCTCCTGCTGGGGGCCTCGGCGTCGAAGGAGTGGCACCCCCAGGACGGCCCCCACCTGGACCTCGAGCTGCGCATCGAGGGCGAGCGGGTCCAGCTGATGGCCCAGCTCAACCTGGCCTGCGCCGACGAGCTCGTCGGGTCCCTGCGGGAGGACCCCAACCACCTCGATGCGGTCGAGGTCGAGCCCCTTCGCGCGGCCCTCCTGGAACACTTGGTCGGGGCAGCTCGGGTGCTCTGCAACGGCAGGCCCCTCGACCTCGAAGGATCGGCCTTCCACTGGAGTCCGCCCGACCTGGAGCGCCTGCCCTATTACCCGCGCTTCGGCGTCCGGGCGCTGACCACGCTGCGCGCGCACCTCGAGGGTGACGCGGCCGCGCCCATCCGGCGGCTGGACCTGACCTGGTCCTCCTTCCCCCCGGACCTGATCGCGGGCGCCGTCGGGGGCAAGCCCCTCCCCCTGACCGTCCGCGCCCGGGTCGTGGCCCTGGGCGAGCACGCCATGCACGAGCTCACGCCGGCGACCCCCGGCCTGACCTGGACCCCGCCTGCGGACGGCGGCAGGGCCCGCTGGATCGAGGTCCCGGCCTCGGGCTCCGGCGCCCTCGGACCTCGGCTCGGCCGCCCCGCCCTGTGGATCGGCCTCTTGGCCCTGGGTGCGGGCCTCGCCCGCGCGCGCACCCGACGGGGCTGGCCCCTCGCCGCGGCCGGAGCACTTCTGGCAGGCGCCACAGCCTGGCCCCCCCAGGACGGCCTCGACGCCGAGGAGGCCCGCGAGGTGTTCCTCGCCCTGCACCAGAACCTCTATCGGGCCTTCGAGGACACCCGGGAGGAGGCCATCTACGAGGGCCTCGCCCGTGCCGTTCGGGGGGGGCTGCGTGAGGAGGTCTACGAGCACCTGCAGGAGACCCTGACCATGGCCGAGGAGGGAGGCGCACGCGCCGAGGTCGAGGACCTGCGCCACCGGGAGGTGCGCCTCCTCGAGGCGACGGTCGATCCTCCGAGGTTCGAGGTCGAGGCTGCGTGGGAGGTGGACGGCGCAGTGCACCACTTCGGCCACTTCCACCGCCGCACCACGGCCTACCGCGCGCGCTACCGCGCCGAGCGCGAGGCCGACGGCTGGCGGCTCGTGGCTCATGAGCCCCTGGACCAGCGGCGCCTCGCAGTGACGACCAACGACCCGGCGGCTGCTTCGGAGGAGGCTCGAGAGCTGTGACGGTGCGCGCTCCCCTACGGTTCGAGGGCGTGCGCTTCGCGTATCCCGACGGCGAGTTCCAGCTGCGCGCTCCCGAGCTCTGCGTGGAGCCTGGCGAACAAGTGGCGCTGGTGGGACCGTCGGGCTGCGGCAAGTCCACCGTGGTGCACCTGGCCGCCGGGATCCTCGTGCCCCAGGCCGGAAGGGTGCTGACGCTCGGCGAGGACCTCGCCGCGGGGACCGACGAGGCACGCCGCCGCCTGCGCCTCACGCGCCTCGGGCTCGTGTTCCAGGAGTTCGAGCTGCTGGACTACCTCGACGCGCTGGAGAACGCCCTGGTCCCGCGACTCCTGGCGGGCCACGCCCCCACGGCCGCCGACCGCGAGCACGCGCTCGAGCTCCTCGGCGTCCTCGGCCTGGGCGCGGTGGCCACGCACCTGCCCGCAGCCCTCAGCCGCGGGGAGCGCCAGCGGGTCGCGCTCTGCCGCGCGCTGCTCGGCGAGCCCGAGCTCGTGCTCGCCGACGAGCCCACCGCGAGCCTGGATCCCGAGCGCGCGGCACAGGTGCTCGAACTGCTCTCGGCGCAGTGCCGCGCGCGAGAGACCGCCCTGCTCCTGGTCACCCACGACCGGAGCGCCCTGGAGCACTTCGACCGGGTCGTGGACCTCACCGAGGGGGCTCCATCGTGAGCGGCCTCGCACGCCTCGCCTGGCGCCAGACGCGCCACGCCCGCGGCCGCAGCGTCCTGCTGGTGAGCGCGATCGCCGTGGCGCTCTTCGTCCCGCTGGCCTCGCAGGTCCTGACCCTGCGCTTCGACCGAGCCCTGCGCGCACGCGCGGCCAGCACCCCCCTGGTCGTGGGCGCCGCGGGCAGTCGCTTCGACCTCACCCTGGAGGCCCTCTTCTTCCGACGTGCAGAGCGCCCGTCCGTCACTCGAGAGCTGGCCGAGGACCTGCGTGCGGACGGGCGCGCCCTCGTCGTCCCCCTGCACCTCGATCACACGGTGCGGCAGCGACCGCTCGTCGGCACGAGCCCCGAGTACTTCGAGCGGCGGGGCCTGACCTGCGCCGAGGGAAGCCTGCCCCTGTTCGTCGGCGACCTGACGCTTGGGGCCCGCGCCGCAGAGGCCCTGGGCGTGGGCGTGGGCGACCGCGTGTTCTCCGACCCGCCCAAGCTCTACGACCTCTCCCAGCCCGCAGCCATGGAGCTGCTGGTCGTCGGAGTCCTGCGCCCCTCGGGGACGCCGGACGATGGGGTGGCGTTCGCCGACCTGCGCACGGCCTGGGCCCTGGACGGACACCTGCACGGGCACGAGGCCGCCGAGCAGCTGGCCGCCGGGGACCCGGACCTCGTCATCGGCGAGGCGGAGGGCCGCGTGGCACTCTCCGGCGCGCTGATCGAGGAGCGCAGGTTCGAGCCGGACCAGCGCGAGCGCTTCCACTACCACGGGGACGAGGCGCGCCTCCCCCTCAGCGCGATCCTCCTGTTCCCGGCGGACGAGGAGGCGCGCACGATCCTGAAGGCGCGCATCAACGGCCGCCGCACGGAGCAGGCCCTGCGCCCAGAACAGGTGGTCGACGACCTCCTCGCGGTGGTGTTCCGGGTGAAGGCCCTCCTGGATCGGATTGCGGTCCTGCTCGGGGTCTCGACGGCCGCGCTGGTAGCCCTCGTCGCCGCCCTGTCTCTGCGCGTGCGGGCCAGGGAGCTTCGTACACTCGACCTACTGGGCGCGCCGCGGGGGTTCGTGGCCCGCCTGGTCCTCCTCGAGCTGGGCCTCGTCCTGGCCCTCGGAGCCGCCCTCGCCGGCGCGCGCGCGGCGCTCGTGGGAGCCCTCGTCCCTGACCTCGTGACCCTTCTCTAGCGCTCGAGACCATGCGCCGCCGCAAGTTCTTCCCCACTCTCGCCTGCGCCGCGCTCATCGCAGCCGGCGTCGCGTGCCAGGACCCGGGCGACCTCCCCGCCAGTGAGCAGGTCCGCGAGGTCCTCACGGCCTCCTGGCCCGTGAGTTCCCTCGCGGAGCGCCTCGCTCCGGCGGATGTCCCGGTGCGCTGCGCCCTGCCCGCAGGGGAGGACCCGATCACCTGGGATCCCCCGCGCGAGGTCGTGTCCGAGTTCCAGCGCGCGGCCCTGGTCGCCCTGAACGGCGCGGGTCTCGAGGGCTGGGCCGAGCACGCGAGCCTCCCCTCCAGCCGCACGGTCGACACCAGCGCCGCGCTCGGCTCCAAGCTCCTGGAGCAGAGCGGCACGGTCCACAGCCACGGCCCCGCCGGGGAGCACACCCACGGCGGCGTCGATCCGCACACCTTCCTGGACCCGACCCTGCTGGTGCCCATGGCTGGCGCCCTGCGAGACGGCCTCGCACGGGCGTTTCCCGAGGATCGCGCGGGCATCGAGGAGCGTGCGACCGCACTCATGGAGGACCTGCGCGCCCTGGACGCGGAGCACCGTGCGCTGGCCGAGGTCCTGCAGGGCCGGCGCCTGGTCGCGTCGCACCCGGCCTACGACTACCTGGCACGGACCTACGGCTGGGACCTCACGAACCTCGACCTCGACCCAGAGGCGCCCCTGGACGAGGGGACCCTGGCCGCCGTGCGCGAGGCCGTGGGGGCCGGCGCGCTCGCGCTCCTCTGGGAGTCGGCCCCTCTTCCCGCGACCGCGGCCCGCCTGCAGGAAGAGCTCGGGGTCCCCTCGATCGTCTGGAGCCCCGCCGAGGCCCCCGACCCCGATC
>JBDQFW010000147.1:0-9241 GCA_040265735.1 Planctomycetota bacterium
CACATCGCCCTTGCCGACTGCGACCCGAACTCCCTGGCACGCACCGCCACCGGTGTCGCCTCGGAGGCCCCCCTGCACGAGGCCCTGCGCAGGCGAGGCGCCACCTTCGCCTGCCCCGCCTGGGAGGACCCCGGCGTCGACTGGGCGAGCTTCGACGCCGTGCTGATCCGCATGACCTGGACCTACCACCACCAGCCGCAGGCCTTCCGCGCGTGGCTGGACCGGGTGGCGGAGCAGGCGACAGTGCTCAATGCCCCCGAGATCGTCCGCTGGAACATGCGCAAGCACTACCTGCGCGACCTGGAGGCCGCGGGCGTGCCCATCGCGCCCACCGAGTGGCTGGAACGCGGCAGCCAGCTGGACCTGTCGGCGCTGCTCGCCCGGCGCGGCTGGGCGCAGGCCTTCGCCAAGCCGGTGGTTGGAGCCACCGCGAGTGACACGGTGCGCATGCGGAATGCAGCGGAGCTCCAGGAAGGCGCTGCCTTCCTCTCTCGGCAGCTCGCGCGCCAGGACATGTTCGTGCAGCCCTACCTGAGCCGGGTCGAGACTGACGGCGAGGTCTCGCTCATGGTGGTCGAAGGGGAGGTCACCCACGCCGTGCGCAAGAGGCCCGTTCCCGGGGACTATCGCGTGCAGGACGACTTCGGCGCGACCGACGAGCCGACGGAGGTCACGGCGGAGCTGGAGGGACTGGCCCGGCGCGCGATGGCCGCGGTTCCCGGATCCGAGGTTCCAGTCTATGGCAGGGTGGACTTCCTCTTCCTCGACGACGGCGCGCCGGTACTCAACGAGCTCGAGCTGATCGAGCCCATGTTCTTCATGCATCACGAGCCACGCTGCGGCGAGCGCCTCGCGGACGCGCTGCTTGCCCGGATCGACCGTTCGAGCTGAGCTCGACGGATCTCCGCGAAGAAGAGGCCCGAAGGTCCGAATCCAGTGAGCTCGGCCGCGTAGGGTCGACTCCGCAGAGGGTGAGCAGCCTTGGAGCGCTCGCAGCGGGTCCGGATCACCTTGGTCCTGAGCCGTGATGCCCCGAGTGTGAGCCCACTGCGGTGATCCCTCCCTGGTGCCGTCCCCACCGACCTTCATCGGCCGTGCCACCTCCGCGATGACCCCTACGACTCCCAGCCCTCCCCAGCCCCCGCGGCGGCACGACCTCGACGCACTGCGCGGCGGGGCCATGCTGCTGGGCATCGTCCTCCACGCCTCCCTCTCGGTTGCGGGCGTGCCCTGGATGATCCGCAGCGAGCAGTCCTCGGCAGCCCTCGAGCACGTCTTCCACTTCATCCATGTGTTCCGCATGCCGCTGTTCTTCCTGCTCAGCGGCTACTTCAGCGTGATGCTGTGGCAGCGGCGCGGCGTCAGCGGCCTCGCACGCCAGCGCCTGCTGCGCATCGGCCTGCCGCTCCTCATCGGGGCCTACACGGTCGTGCCCCTCACAGAGACGGCCATGGAGTACGGCATGGAGCTGCAACGGAGGGAGACCCGCGTGGGCGCCGCGGGCATGCCTGGCGCACGCCCAGCGTCATGGACCCGGGCGGGGACCTCCATCAGCGCGACGGACCTGACGGACGCCGCGAAGCGGGGGGACCTCCAGCGACTGACGGAGCTCCTCGATGCGGGGGCCGACGCGAACGCCCCCGACAGCTCGGACCTCACGGCCCTGCACTGGGCAGCAGCCTGGGGGCACGCCGAGGCCTGTCAGCTGCTCCTTGAGCGCGGGGCGAAGCTCAGCTCCCGGGACGGAACGGGGTCCACGCCGCTGCACACCGCGACCTTCTTCGCACGCACCGAGGCGGTCCGCGTGCTGCTCGAAGGCGGCGCCGATCCGCGCCTGGTGGATCAGAACGGCACGACCCCCGCCGACCTCGCGTCCTGGTCCTGGGACGAGAAGCGCGCGGGCCTGACGCGCTTCGTCGCGGGACTCCTTGGGGTCCCCCTGGACGAGACGACCATCGAGGGCGATCTGGCCGCAACGGCCGCGGTCTTCCAGCCGAGCGCGCTCATGCGCCTGCTGGATGACCTTGCCGACTTCAGCCTGGGACACCTGTGGTTCCTATGGTTCCTGGTCCCGCTCTCGGTTGCCCTGGCCCTAACCCTCGGCCTGCTCAGCCTCGCCGGCCGCGCGGCTCCGGGGACCTGGACGGTCTCCCCCGCGTTCGTGGCGCTCGTCCTCGTTCCCGCGACGGCCATCACGACGGCGATGCAGCGCGGTGGTCTGAGCCTGCCGGGCTTCGGTCCCGACACCTCATTCACCCTGGCAATTGATCTGCATGTGCTCCTCCACTACGCGGTGTTCTTCGCGTTCGGCGGGCTGGTGCGCGGAGCCGACCCGGACACCCGCATCCTCACGCGGCGCTGGCCCCTGCTGCTCCTCCTGGGCGTCGCGGCCTACTGGCTGACCATTGACGCCGCCCTCTCGGCGCCCGCCAAGCAGGGAGAGGACACCGTCCTCGGCGTGCTGCTCGGAGAGTCGATCTGCGCCTGGGGCCTGGTCCTCGGGAGCATGGGCCTCGCCCAGGCAGTGCTCACCCGCGAGCGGCACTGGGTGCGCGTGGTCGCAGACGGCTCCTACTGGGCCTACCTGATGCACATGTCGCTCGTGTTCGTGCTCCAGGGTCGGCTGGCCGCAACGGACCTGGGTCCGTGGGTGCAGGTGTCCATCACCTGCGCCGTGACCTTCCTGGCCATGGGCGCGAGCTACCTGATCCTCGTGCGGCCCACGCTCATCGGCGTCCTGCTCAACGGGCCGCGCGGCGGCAGGGGCGCGCCTCAGCCGTCCTGAGGATCGGGGTCGTCCCCGAGCTCCTCGAGGAGGGCACGGGCCTCCGCTCGGCGACGGCGCAGGTCGTCCTGGCGCAGGGCCTCGCGGATGCGGTTCTGGTCCCGTCGGCTGAGCTTGCCCTCGGGCACCTCCTCGAGCACGCCGCGAGGAGCCTCGGCGAGGCCCCATGCGTCGCTGCGCTGGGTCGCGAAGGGCAGGTCCTTGTTCCCCATGAGCTGCAGGTTCCCCATGGGGTTACGGCCCCAGGCATAGCGAAAGTGGAGCGGCGCGGGGACGAGGGGACTCGACAGGACCAGCTGCCTGCGGTCCAGGCGCGGCCGACCGCGGTCGTCGACCCCGACCTGCAGGTGCTCCGCCTTAGCCGGCTGGAAGCGACCGTCCTCGCCCGCGATGGCAAAGCCCTCGATGGCGCCGTCCATGGGATCCCCGACCTCGGCATCGAGGCGCAGCACGAGGTGGCTCTCCTCCTGCACGAGCTCCAGCAGGGCGGGCGGCTTCCAGGGGAGCTGCCGACCGAAGCCGTACTGGGTCGAGAGCGCCCAGCGCGCGATGCGCTCGCCCGCGGGCAGCTTCACCTGCGGGTGGTACCAGCGCCGGCGCAGGTCATAGGTGCTGGCGAAGCCGATGTTGCGGTCGCCGGCCTCCCAGAGATCGAGGAAGGTCTGGTACTGGGCGGCGCGGATGTAGATGCCCGCGTTGAACATCGTCTCGCAGTAGTCGTCGCGCGTCTGCGGGTAGCCGTCGGTGCACAGGGACAGCAGGCCGAACGGCAGCTCGGGGTTCCCGAAGGCCTCACGCCAGGCCGCGATCATGGCCGGCAGCACCTCCTCGTACAGGCGCACGCCAGGCATCCCGTCGAGGGCGTTGTTGTAGCCCTGGTGGAAGATCGCGCCGCGGATGGAGAGGCCCCGCAGCGGGCCGATCATGCCCGCGTAGCAGCTGCCCGGCAGGTTGTGGTCCGCGATCGGACCCGGCCTCAGGTCGGTCGGGTCCTCCCGCTGATCCTCGGGGATCGGCTTGCCTTCTGCCTCGAGGCGCGCGCGCCGCTCCTGAGCCTGGCGGACCCTCGTCGCCAGGTCTGCCTGCGAGTCCCAGGTGGCCACACGCTCGTCCCAGTCGGCGAGACGCTCCTGGACGGCCGCGCCGGGCAGCCCGTCGAGCACCTCCCGAGGCGTCCAGGTCTCGACCGTGGTGCCGCCGCGGGAGGCATCGATCACGCCGATGGGGACGCGGGTCGCCATGTGCAGGCGACGGGCGAACACGAAGCCGATGGCGGAGAGCTCGCGCGCCACCTCAGGACGGCACACGTCCCAGTCCCCCTTGCGGAAGTGACGCCCGAACCAGCTGCTCCACTCGTGCAGCCGGGCGAAGCCGCGCTGGATCCTCGGCCCCTCGCCGTAGGGGACCGTGAGGATGCGCAGCTGGTCGTAGTTCGCCGTCGCGATCTCCAGCTCGCCGTTCTCCACCTTGGCGAGCTCGAACTCCATGTTGCTCTGCCCGCCGAGGACCCACACATCCCCCACCAGAACATCCTCGAGGAGCAGCTCGGCGTCGCCGGAGCGCACCGAGAGGGTGCGCCCCTCGGTGCTGGCGGAGAGCGCGGGCAGCTCCACACGCCAGGCCCCGTCTCCATCACAGCGCCCCTCCACCTCGGCGTCCGCGAACGACACCGCCACGGCCGCGCCCGGCTCGCCCCATCCCCAGAGTGCCGCAGGCCGATCGCGCTGCAGCACCATGTGGCTCTGGAAGAGGTTGCTGACGCACAGGCCCTCGGTCCGAGCCGGCACCTCCACCACGTCTTCGCGGGGCAGCTTCTGGGCCGCGCCGGCTGCAGCGGTGAGGAGGAGGGCGAGTGCAGGAAGAAGGGAGCGGAGGTTCAGCATCACGGAGGCGCGCAGGGCCCCATCGAGGGGGGCGCCCCGACGGTAGGGCTCGGGGGACGCGAGCGCATGGCCATGATCGCGGCCCCTCACGCGCCGCCCGATCTGCACCGGGCCACGCGTCCCCGGGGCCGGGCGGCTGACTCGGGGCGGAGCAAGGTCAGGAGGCCCGTCCGAGATCGCTCAGCCAGCGCCCCCCCGGAGTGATGCCCAAGCCGTCGTACGGACGCGATGCATCCGCCACGACACGCCATCCCGGCCACGAGGCCCTGCCTGGACGACTCGGCGGGAAAGCGCTCTCACTTAGGTGGCCAGTGGAGGCAGCCCAGTGGAGGCGGCCCATCGGAAGCAGCGCAGCAGAGCCTGCACCCGAGAGGCTCAGCAGCAGGGCAGGCAACCGCGGAGGCCTCGAGAACCCGACCGAAGGGGCTGGTCGGGGAGGCGCAGCGCGCGGTGGTGGGCCGGAGAGGACTCGAACCTCCAACTTCCACCGTGTGAAGATGGCACTCTAACCATTGAGTTACCGGCCCGGTGGGGCGGGGATCTTAGCGGCAGGGGGCCGCGGTCCGTCAAGGGGCCCCGAAGCGAATCGTGGGGCCCGGGGGATTCACCCGGGGACGCGCAGGGTCACCGCCGCGCTGGGCTTGAAGCCGATGCGGTGGGCGAAGGCCTCGAGGGTCGCCCCGGGCGCGAGCTCGGCCCGCGGGAGGGTGTCCCCAGGTCGCCAGCCCTCCTGCCCTGGGAGGCGCCAGCCGAGGGAGGCGCCGTCGGTCGCGCACTGGAGGGTGAGGACCCCGTCTGGCCCGGTCACGAGCGTGGGCGCTGCCGTCCGAGGCTGCTCCCCGGCGCCCGGCCACAGGCGCGTGCGCACCATCTCGAGCTCGGGCAGCAGGCCCAGGTCCCCGGTCCGGGCCATCCAGCCCTCGAGCGCCACGCGAAGCCGCGAGACGCGCTCCGCGTGCTCGGGCGCGGCGGCGAGGTTGTGCACCTCATGCGGATCGGAGCGCCGGTCGTACAGCTCGAGGGGTGGCTTGACCCGGTCGACGAGCTGCCACTGCTCCGGCCGATCGCCGCCGCGCTCCGCCAGGGCGTGCAGGTCCGGCATGAGCGGCACGCCCTCGGCGTAGGCCACGGGATAGAGGCGCGGCCGGTCGGTGAGGCCGTTCCACACGAGGCGGTAGCGCCCGTCGGTGACGGCGCGCGTCCTGTCGAGCTCCGCGTCCATGCGATCCGCATGCAGGAACACGAAGGGCGGCGGCGGAGCGGCATGCTCGCCGAGCACGGCGCGCCCGTCCATCCACTCGGGCGTGGCGAGCCCGGCAAGGGACAGCACCGTCGGCGCGAGGTCGATGAAGCTCAGCAGGCGATCGGTCACGCCCGGGGCCAGTCCGGGCGCGCGGACCACGAGCGGGACATGGGTGCCCGAGGCGTAGATGGCGCGCTTGCCCCTGGGCAGGCCCACCCCGTGGTCCGTGAACCAGAACACGATCGTGCTGTCCGCGAGGCCGTCCTCCTCGAGCTGATCGAGCAGGTTGCCCACCTGCCGGTCCATGGCCGCGATGTTGTCGTAGGTGCGCGCCAGGACCTCGCGCACGGCGGGCGTGTCGGGGTAGTACGGCGGCACCTCGACCTGAGCAGGATCCGTCACTGCGGGCTGAGGGCGGGTGCGCTCGAAGGTCCCGCTCTCGTGCGTGACCCCCAGATTGAACACCGCGAAGAAGGGCTGCTCGGGGTCCGGGCGGTTGCGCCAGTGGGCCTTGCCTCCGCTCTGGTCCCAGACCGTGGCGGGAGCCTTGAACTGATAGTCGGTCTTGGCGCGGTTGGTGCACCAGTACCCGGCGCTACGCAGGAGCTCGGGGAAGCAGCGCACCTCCGGCGGCGGGGTGGCCTCGTAGCTCGGAATGCCGGCGTAGGCCTCGGGGTCCGCGTCGAGGCTGGCCTTGCTCGGGTTGCCGGTGCGCATGTGCATGGCCCCGATCCGGGTGGCGTAGCAGCCGGTGATGAGGGCCGCGCGCGCCGGCGCGCACACGGGAGTCGTGGCGTGGGCGTTCGTGTAGCGCAGGCCCTCCGCAGCGAGGGCGTCGACCCGCGGCGTTCGGGCGACGGGGTCCCCGTAGCAGCCCAGCCAGGGAGACATGTCCTCCACCGTGATCCAGAGGATGTTGGGGCGCACGGGCCAGCCGCCGCCCGGCGCCGGCGCACTCCAGGCAGGGGAGGCCTCGCGCGAGTCCTCCGATCCCGCGGAACCTCTGTTGGGGGCCTGGGGCGTATTGGTCGGAGCCTGCGGCGTGCGCTCCGCCTCAACTGCTGCCCCCGCCGAGGTCAAGATCGGCAGCGCCGGGAGGGCCGCGCCGAGGGCTGCCCGGGGTCGGGCCCCGTGCTGCGCCGTCTCCTCCGGCGCCCCGCCAGCCGCGGCTCGCTCTGCGAGTCCTTCGCCGGGTGCAAAGGCGAGTGAGGTTTCGGCACCTGCGAGCGCGAGCCCGGCCAGCAGGCCCGCGGCGCGGTGAAGCCTCATGCGCCGTCCCCGAGGACCCGGCGCAGCTTGTCCCCCAGCTTCGCCTCGGCGCGGCGCAGCATCATGCGCACGGCGTCCTCGGTGCGGCCCCCCATACGCTCACCCGCCTCGCGGAGGGGGAGGCCCTGGAAGAAGACGAGAGCGATGGCCTGCCGGTGCTCGTCGGAGAGCTCCTTGAGAGCCTCGTGCAGGATGACGAAGGACTCGTCGCGCGCCACGACCCGGGTCACGGACAGATCGTCCGAGGGAAGCTCGAACGCGCCGCGCTCATCGTCGGCCGTCGCCTCGAGGGGGCGCTCCTTGGCGGTGTTGCGCTTGCCGGCGCTGTAGTACTCCGCCCGATCGCGGATCTTGTTCTGCAGGATCGTCTGCAGCCAACGCAGCAGCGAGCCCTCACCCCGGTACTCGTAGCGCTCGAAGTCGCGCGTCGCCTCGCGGAAGGTGGTCTGGGCCAGATCCACGGGCTCTTCCTTCGAGCGCAGCCGCGCACCGAGCCTCTTCTGAGCCAGCTGCACCATGGTCTGGTGGTAGCGCGCGAAGAGTTCGTTCAGGGCGTCGGCATCCCCGCTCTGGGCGCGCTCGACCAGAGCCGCGACCTCGTCGTCGGCCTGGAACTCCTCGGGCAGCTCGAGGCCCAGAGGCTCGGGGTTGGGTGCACGGTCGTGGGCCATGAGAGGGTCCGTCACGGGTCCTGCGCGCAAGCCCAATCCAGTGTGGCGTGCGGCAGACCGTTGGCGTGACTCAGGGCAGTCTACGCGCGCGAGCGAGTCGTGTTGAGGCGTGAGGGGCCGGTAACGGGCCCCGTCCCGCTTCCAGGATCACATTGCGTCGATCCCGCTGCGTCGGCGTCCCTGCGCCCCGCGCGCGGCCTCCACGCCCGTCCGATGGGCTGCTTGCACGCTTCGGCGGGGTCGGTTCTCCCCTCCGGCGGTCTGTCTGCGCCCCTCGGCGCGTCCCTGCGCCAGTCGGCGGTGTCGCTGCGCCCTTCGGCGGTGTCCTCAGGCCTCTGGCGGTGTCCTCAGGCCTCTGGCGGTGTCCTCAGGCCTCTGGCGGTGTGTCCTCGAGGGGCTCGAAGCCGAGGCGCGCGCGGAAGTCGGGCTCCAGCAGCACCGTGACGCCCGCCTCTTCCGCCTTCTTCGCTTTGGAGCCGGGCTTCCCTCCCTGGACCAGGAAGTCCGTGCGCGCGCTCACCGAGGAGGCCACCCGCCCTCCGGCGTCCTCCACGAGCTTCTTCGCCTCCGCGCGGGTTGTGCCTACAAGGGTGCCCGTGAAGACCACCGACTTGCCCTCGAACGCACCGCCCCCCGCGGCCTGGTCGGGGTAGACCAGCTCGACGCCTCCGGCGAAGAGGCGCTCGAGGAGGGCCTCGCTCTCTGGGCGCGCGAACCAGCCCACGATCTTGGCGGCGTCCTTGGGGCCGATCCCATCGACGAGTTGGAGGGCCTCCTCATCCGCGGCGCGCAGCTCCTCGAGACTCGCGAAGCTGCGCGCGAGGAGCTTCCCCGTCGCCTCGCCAAGCCCAGGGATCGAGAGCGCCGCAAGGAAGCGCGCGAAGGGTGCGCGCCGGCGCTCCTCCAGCTGGGCCATCAGATTGCTCGCGCTCTTCTCGCCCCAGCGCTCCAGGCCGAGCAGCTGCTCTTGCCGCAGGTGGAAGAGGTCACCAGGGCCCTCGATCAGCCCCTCGTCGAAGAGCTGCTGCACGAGCTTCTCCCCCAGAGCCTCGATCTCGAGTCCGCTGCGCCCGGCGAAGTGCACGGTGCGCCCGACCCGCTGCGGCGGACAACCGTGGGTGTTGGGGCACTGCACATACTTCCCCTCGCGCACCACCTCCGTGCCGCACGCGGGGCACAGCTCCGGCATGGCGAAGGCCTCGGCCCAGCGCCAGGTCACCCCGGGCCGCACCCGCGGCTCGCCATCGAAGGCGAGGCCTTCCTGAGCGGGCGCGCCCGGCGCCGCCGTCGTCCGCGACCTGGAGGCGATGATGATGGAGGCGCCCCGCGAAGACCCGACGGCGCCGCGCGGCGACCTCTCGGACGAAGACTCGTCCTCCCCCCCCTCGGT
>JBDQFW010000148.1:0-9218 GCA_040265735.1 Planctomycetota bacterium
CTTCTATCCCCCGGGCACCTCTCCGGGTGGGTTCCTCGCCCACTACGCGCGCGAGTTCACCGCCGTGGAGGCGGACGTCACCTACTACCGTGTGCCGAGCCTGCGCATGATCGAGGGCTGGCGCGAGCGCACCCCGCCCTCCTTCCGGCTGTGCGCCAAGTTCCCCAGGGAGGTGGTCCACGCCGGCGAGGGACGCATCCCCGACGCGCGCCAGCTCCTGTCGGGCCCGCGGGCCCTGGCGGCTGCGGAGGCGTTCTTGGGGGCCATGCTGACCCTCGGGGAGCGGCGGGGCCCGCTGCTGCTCCAGTTCCCCTGGATGTCGCGAGGGGCCTTCCCGGAGGCGGGGCCGTTCCTTGAGCGGCTGGGGGCCTTCCTGGAGCGTCTCCCGCGAGAAGCTCGCGTCGCGGTGGAGGTCCGCAACCAGGAGTGGCTTGCCGAGGACCTCCTTGCGGTCCTCCGCGGGGCCGGGGCCGGGCTGGTGATGGCCGATCTCCCGCGCATGGAGCACCCGGACACGGCCCCGCCCGGGTTCGACCCTCTGACCAGCGACTTCCTCTATGTGCGCCTCGTGGGCGACCGGAAGGTGACGGATGCCCTGACCTCGTCCTTCGACCGGGTCGTTGTGGACCGGGAAGCTCGCATCGAGCGCTGGGCGGACTGGCTCGCTCCCATGAGCTCGAGGGCCAGGGAGACCTACGCGTTCGCCAACAACCACTTCGCCGGCCACGGCCCCGCGACCGTGCGGTCCCTTGGCGCGGCCCTGGCGCGACGCGGCGTTGAGCCGAGCCGGCCAAGCTAGGGATCCATCGCGCGGAACCTCCGGTCCTTGGCGGCCGTCCCAACGGTGCCTGGCGGGCCTCGTACCATCCTGTTGACGTCGGAAGGGGAGACCCCGATCCGGGATCCGTCCCGGAGGGTTCGCCAGGCACCCCAGCCCTTCGCTGTGCGCCCGCCGCGCCTCAGGTGGGCTCCAGGGGGGCCGGTCCTCCTGCCGACGCTTGAACCTGGAGGGCGGCCCCCTCCGCGAGTCCCATGCGTGCGCTGCTGACCCTGCTCCCCCTCCTGCTCCTCCACGGTGAGGACGCTGCATCCCAGGATCCCAGCTCCCCTCCCCTCGAGGGAGAGGTCGTGACGGTCCTCCACCCCTCGGGCATGAAGGCCCGCGAGGGCCGCGTTGCGCGTGGCCGTCGCGTGGGCGTCTGGAAGGGCTGGCACGAGAACGGCAAGCAGGCCTACGAGGGCGCGTACGTGGACTACACCCGCGTTGGCCCCTGGCGCTTCTGGCGCCCCAACGGGAAGCTGCGCAGCGAGGGGGGCTTCCGCGAGGGACAGCGTCAAGGGGAGTGGATCGTCTACCACGCCACGGGCCGCAAGCAGGTCCAGGGCTCATGGGACGACGGCCGCCGCGTGGGGGTCTTCCTGCGCTGGGACAAGGACGGCAACCCCACCGTGCGTCACGAGTGGCGGGACGGCAAGGAGCACGGTCCCTACGTGGCCTTCCACCCTGGCGGGAACAAGGCCGAGGAGGGGCGCTGCGAGGACGGCTCGCGCGTCGGCGTCTGGACCAGCTGGCACCCCAATGGGAACCTCGAGCGCACCGGCACCTATGTGCTCGGGAAGGAGGACGGCCAGTGGTCCGTTCACGACCAGGACGGGGTGCTGCAGGCACGCGGTCCCTATGTGCAGGGCGTGCAGCACGGGACCTGGACCAGCTTCCATCCCAACGGGGAGAAGGCGGCTGAGGGGCCCGTGGTCAATGGCGTCCAGTCGGGCACCTACACGGAGTGGTGGCCCAGCGGCGAGCGCCGCGGCGAGGGCCCTGTCCAGGCCGGACTGCGCGAGGGCGAGTGGATCTTCTGGGATCGCAAGGGCGTCGTGGACGCCAGCCTGAGCGGCAAGTACGAGGCGGGGAAGAAGGTCCTGTGATGCGCCTCGTCCTCCTCTCGGCCACCCTGCTCGCCAGTGCAGGTGAGATCACACCCCAGTTCACGCCCCGGGCTCAGGAGAGCCTGCGGCGGACCTTTGAGGCCAAGCACGACCTCGTGCTCGAGGGCTTCAAGCAGACCGTTGGCGACGGCGAGACGGCTCAGCTCCCTGGAGGGGCCCGCTTCGTGTCCTCCCAGCGGCTGGTCTTCGACGACGAGGTCGGCGCCGTGGAGGCGGGCCGTCCGCTGAGCCTGCGCCGCCGGTTCATCTCCCTGGAGACCGGGGGCGACCTCGCCCCGCCTGAGGTGGAGGCCGTCATCAAGGCGACCGCCACCTCGCCCCTGGTGGGCGCGAGCGTCCTCTACACCTGGGTCCCCGAGGAACAGGAATACGGCCGCTTCTACGACGCCCGCGAGGAGAACGAGGAGCTGCTTCCCAGCACGGCGGCGGACCCCTTCCTCGCCTTCCTCCAGCCGCCCTCGCCAGAGGCTGCGAGCTGGGAGGTCCCCGCCTCCGAGCTCCTGGGGCTCCTGGCCCCGGGCGGCGACCTCGGCTTCGCGCCGGGCGAGGAGCGAGAGGGCCGTCGCATGTCGCGCACCCTGGTCAACGGCGTGGGCGGCGGGCTCGAGATGGCCTTCGGGGGAGACTCGGAGGGCTCCCTGCGCGTCTCGCGGGGGAGTGCGGAGACCGACGAGGCCGGCACCGTCTGGCCCACCCTGCGCCTGAGCCTGGATGGCCGCTGGCGCTCCACCGTCACCGACCGGCTCAACGCGACCCTCCTCGGCCGCGAGCAGGAGCAGGGCTCCTCCTTCGAGCACGGCAGCCTCACGCTCGGCGTGACCGGCACCGGAACGATCCGCCTGGATCCCGAGACGGGCCGGCCCCGATCCCTCTCCCTCGAGTGCGTGGAGGATGTCTCCATGCGCATCGTGGAGGTGCTCCCGGGCGGCGTCCGCTTCCGCCAGGAGATGGCCATGCGCGGCCGCCTCTCCATCACTCACGAGGTGCGATAGCGCGGGCCGTCGCGCCCGCAGGTCCCTGCCGCTCAGGGCAGCAGGGTCATGCGGAGGCCGTTGCTCAGGGCCGCTCCACCAGGCTGGCTCGCGTCGAGGGTCCAGGCCTGGAGGCGCCATGGAGTGCCAGCCGTCCCTTGCAGCGGAACAACCAGGTCTCCCGTGCCGTCGGCCGCGGAGGTGCCCGCCGCGAGCCGCGCCAGGGGCCGGGCCACCAGCAGGGTGCCGAAGGCCAGGGGCTGGGCCTGCTCCGCAAGGCCGCCGAACACGAGGACGGGAGCCGAGGGGAGGGCGCCCTCCCAGCGGACGCGGGCGCTTCCCGTGGTGGACGAGGGCAGGGCCTCCCAGTGCAGCTGGAACTCCCCGGCGGCCGTTGAGCCTGCGCTTCCGTACGGCTCCGGCGGCGTCCAGCCGAAGTCCACGCCCGGGTCGAAGGGCCAGGCGTTGCTGAGGTCCGAGGGTCCGAATCCCGGCCGGCGTACCAGCACGTCGCCGCGCCCGGCCCCTGCGGGCGGGGTCATGACGATGCGCGTCCCTCCAGTCGAGGACGCCACTCCGCCGCGTCGCAGCGGCTTCTTGAGCGCGGGCACCTGGCCCTGGGTGAACCAGAGCTCGTTGTTCGTGGGATGGAAGTGCTCGCCCTCGAGGACGAGCTGGGTCCCTGACCAGGTCGCCCCGGTGATGCGCGGCTTGTCCAGCGCGTGCGGCCCGTAGATCGCCTGGACGCCGGCGATGTCGTCCGCATGCAGCGATCGGTGGCTGATGGCGTCGTCAGTGGGGATGCCCGCGAACATGGTTGCATCGGGCTCCGCGCTGTGCTGCAGACCGAGCGCGTGGCCATACTCGTGGCAGGCAATGCCCTGGATGTCCATGGGGTCATCGCCGTCCAGGACCAGGCCGGGGCCGTCGTTCCAGGTGCGCGGGTCGTCGTAGAACCGGATCCGCCAGCCGTCGCCGGAGGGGATCTCGGTGAAGGCGAGGATGGACGCCGGGATGTGGATCACCGAGATGGTGTTCCCGTTCGTGCCGCCGGGAACGACTGCCCTGCCGCTGTAGAGGGAGTCGAAGTTCGCGCCGCCGGAGCCCAGGCAGTCCTGGGTGGGGTCGGAGAGCCCGGTCCCGTGCGCGGAGGAGCCCCACTCGGCCACGCCCTTGCGGATCGCGAGCTCGGCGCCAAGAGACCCCGGGAAATCGGGATCCGGAGCCAGGTTGTCGTTGGCCTCCGGGTCGCCGAAGTCGGCCAGGATGCGGTAGTGGCGCTGGGTCAGATCCAGGACGTCGCCCGAGAGGTTGTACGAGTGACCACGCTCGGGGAGCGAGAGCCCCAGGGCTCCCGCGATGAGCCCTACGGCAAGGGCCAGGCGGTGCAGGCGTGCGGTCGTCAAGGAGTGCGGGCGCGGTGGTGCCCTCCGTCCGTACCAATCCTAGCCCGGTGCGTGCCATCGGGCCGGACAGCCCCCTTGAAGCGCGCGGAGCGCCGCCCAGAATGGCTGGCCCGTCTCGGATCGAGACCCCGCTCCGGACGACCCTAGAGCCCCATGACCACCCAGGCCCAGACCCATCGGTTCGAGGCGGAGGTCCGTCAGGTCCTCGACCTCGTCATCCACTCACTCTACTCGCACCGCGAGGTGTTCCTGCGGGAGCTCCTCTCGAACGCCAGCGACGCCCTCGACAAGCTGCGCCACGAGGCCCTGACCACCGAGGGACTCATGGAGGAGGGCGAGTCCCTGGGGATCGTGCTGGATCCGGATGCGGAGGCAGGCGTCCTGCGCATCGCGGACAACGGGATCGGCATGACCCGCGAGGACCTCGTGGCCAACCTGGGCACCATTGCCAGCTCGGGGACTCGCCGCTTCCTCGACGCCCTCCGTGAGCAGGGCGCCCAGGAGAGCCCCGAGCTGATCGGGCGCTTCGGGGTGGGCTTCTACAGCGTCTTCATGGTCGCGGACGAGGTCGTGGTTGAGACGCGCCGGGCAGGCACCGAGGAGGGGTGGCGCTGGACGAGCCGGGGCGACGGGGAGTTCACGATCGAGCCTGCGGAGGGGCTGGCGCGGGGCACGGTGATCGCCTTGACCCTCAAGCCGTCCCCCGAGGGTGGCGGGGAGGAGGACGATGAGGACGATCCGCGGCGCTTCCTCGAGCCCTGGACTCTGCGGCAGCTCGTCCGGCGCTGGTCGGACTTCGTCGAGTACCCGATCCAGATGGAGGTCGAGCGTCCCGGTGAGGAGGGAGAGGAACCGACCCGCGAGATCGAGACCCTGAACACGCAGAAGCCCCTCTGGACCCGCCCCAAGGACGAGGTCACCACCCAGGAGTACGAGGAGTTCTTCTCGCACCTGGCCGGCTGGGGCAAGCCCCTCGAGACCCTGCACCTGCGGGCCGAGGGCACCCTTGAGTACACGGCGCTGCTGTACGTCCCCGAGCAGGCGCCGTTCGACCTGCACGACCCCGCGCGCGCCAAGTCGCGCCTCTCCCTCTACGCGCGGCGGGTTCGCATCCAGGAGGAGTGCGAGGAGCTCCTGCCCGCCTGGCTGCGGTTCGTGGTGGGCGTGGTGGAGTCCAGCGACCTGCCCCTCAACGTCAGCCGCGAGAGCATCCAGTCGGATGCCCGCGTGCGGCAGATCCGAAAGCACCTCGTGCGCAAGGTGCTGGAGGCGCTCAAGCGCCTGCTGCGCGACGACCGCAAGGCCTACGAGGGCTTCTGGGAGACCTTCGGCACCCTCGTCAAGGAGGGCATCTGGGCGGGCGACGACGAGGGACAGCGGATCAGTGAGCTGTGCCTCTTCAAGACCAGCACCGAGGAGGGCTGGCGCACTCTCGCCGAGGTCAAGGAGGCCCAGGGCGAGGACGCAGACTCGCTCGCGGTGCTCGTCGCGCCGGACCTACGGACGGCCCTGGCCTCGCCGCACCTCGAGGCCCCGCGGGCGGCCGGGCGTGAGGTCCTCCTGTTCGTCGATCCGGTCGACGAGTGGATGCTCCAGCGGCTCACCGAATTCGACGGCACCCCGCTCCGTCAAGTCGACCGGGGGGACTCGTCGCTGGAAGGCGACGACGAGCGCAAGGCGCGTGAGGAGAAGGAGGGGGCCGACAAGGGCTTCCTGGATGCGCTGCGCGCGTCGGTGGGCGAGTGGGTCTCGGCGGTGCGGTACAGCGCGCGCCTGAAGGAGACTCCGGCGGTGCTCGTGGGGGACGAAGGAGCCTGGTCCTCACACGCCGAGCGCATGCTGCGCCGGGCAGGCCACGAGCTGCCGGCCTCGAAGCGGGTCCTCGAGGTGAACCCTGAGCACCCTCTGATCAAGGGGATCTCCAAGCTGCACGGGGTGGATGCCAACAGCCCGCGCGTGGCGGAGGCCGGCGAGGTGCTGCTCGGGCAGGCCCTGATCCGAGAGGGACAGGCCCCGCCGGACCCCGCCCGGTTCGCGACCCTGGTGAGCACCCTGCTCGAGGACTCCCTCAGGGGCTGAGACACCCCCGAGTCGGGACTCCGGGGCGCTGCAAGGGCGTGCGCGGGCCCGCTGCTGCCTCGATGAGGCGTCGCCAAGCCGTCACAGCCTCGAGCGGTGCGCCGCGTGGGGAGGTCCTCAGGCGACCCGCTCGCCGCCCGAGCGCGTCTCCTCGCCGTACAGGCCCGAGAGGCGCTGCGTCATGGAGCCGACCTCGCCCGAGCCGATCGTGCGTCCGTCGATGCAGGTGACCGCGGCGAGCTCTCCCATCGTGCCCGTGCAGAACACCTCGTCCGCGCGGTGGAACTCCGCTAGGGAGAGGTCGCGCTCGGCATGGGGGATGTCGTTCTTGCGGCACAGGTCGAGGACGGTCGCGCGCGTGATGCCCTCGGGGCACGCCACGGTGCGCGGCGTCTCCACGACCCCGTCAGCAACCAGGAAGAGGTGCGTGGCGTTCGTCTCCGCAACGAAGCCCCGCAGGTCGAGCATGATGGAGTCATCGGCTCCGGCCGCGTTCGCCTCGATCTTGGCCAGGATGGACTGCAGCAGGTTGTTGTGGTGGATCTTCGGATCGAGGCAGTCGGGCGGAAAGCGGCGGAACGAGGAGGTCGCGAGCCGCAGGCCCTTCTTCTCGTAGACCGGGGCCTTGTGCTCGGCCAGGACGATGAGGAGGGGGCCGGCCTGGTTCAGGCGCGGATCCATCCCTGAGGTGACCTTCTCCCCGCGGGACAGGGTGAGGCGGATGTGGACTCCGTCCGTCATGCCGTTCGCCGCGAGGGTTCGCTTGATCTCCTCGACGATGGCGTCCGCTGAGGGGATCTCGGCGAAGCCCATCGCGAGCGCCGAGTGACGCAGGCGCTCCAGGTGCTCACGAAGCTTGAAGATGCGGCCTTGGTAGAGGCGCAGGCCCTCCCAGCAGCCGTCGCCTCCCTGGACGAGGGAGTCGAAGACGCTCACCTTGGCCTCGGCGCGCGGAAGCAGGGCGCCCCCGACGCTGACGATGAGGTCACGGTTCTTCTCGTTGAAGGTCTGGAGCATGGGCAGGGGAGCGGTCGGGGGGGCTCAGGAGACGCGGACCCTGTGGGCCGCGAGGTGGTCGTAGAGGGGCTGGCAGCGCTCCAGCAGGGGCTCGAGCGCGGGATCGAGGGGCCGCGGCCCTTCGTCCTTGGGGGCGCGGAAGCCGGTGGACGCCCAGGTGTTGGCGTACCAGTGCGAGCCCCAGGCCCCGTCCCGGGCGTGCGGGCCTGCCGGCCAGGTGAGCATCTGGGGCTCGAACGGCACGCCGGCGACCTCGCAGAGAGCGCCGAGGGCCTGCTCGGGGCTGCGAGCCAGGTCGGCCGAGTCGAGGACCACCGGAGGCCGGCCATCCCGCTCGAGGAAGCGCTCGAAGAGCTCCACCTGCTGGGGCAGCCCGGTGTCCTCGAGCTCGAACTGATCGAGCTTCTGGTCGAGCGACGCCAGCATCGCGCGGGGCTCGCGGATCAGGAAGGCATGGTGCTGCTCCTCCATCCAGTCCCGGTCCATGTGGGGCAGCAGGTGGTGCGCCATCTGCTTCTGGTAGCCCAGGGTGAAGCCCTCCGGCAGCGGCGCCTGTAGGTCTGCGATCACGGCCTGCTCGTCCTGGGGCTGGCTGGCAAGGATGGCCTCCTGCATGGGGTGCTGCTTCCCCGTCTTCGCCAGGTAGTGAGCGTAGAAGGGCTCGTCCCACACCAGGGTTCCCGGCCGGCTCGAGAACGCGCGCATGAGCGCGGTCGAGAGGTTGCGCGGGCCGGACCAGACTGCGAGGAGAGGGCGCATCCCCCGAGCCTACTCAGCCCTCAGGCCGCGCGCGAGCGGCGCTCATGACTCCGGTGAGGATCAGGGGTGCTGCGAGCAGAACGGGCAGGCCAGGGGTCTCCTCAAGGAGGATCCACGCGAGGAGCGAGGCCACCACGGGCTCACCGAGGGCGGCGAGGGAGACGACCACCGCGGGCAGGGACTGCAGTGCCCAGTTCAGCATGGAGTGCCCGATCAGCTGGGGGACCAGCGCAAGGCCGAGGATGGGCCACCAGGCATGCGAGGAGGCCGGCACTCTCAGCTGGCCGGTCAGCGCGCAGACGACTGCGAGCCCGAGGGCGGCTGAGCCGTAGCAGGCGCAGAGGTAGGCGACGAGCGGGACGCGGCGCACGACCCCCCGACCCGCGAGCGTGTAGCCGGCCCACCCAAGGGCACCCAGGAGGGCCAGGAGCGAGCCCGTCAGTCCGGGACTGCCCTCGCGCAGGGCCTCGGTGATGGGCAGCGCGGCAGCCCCAAGGCATCCGAGCGCCACACCCCAGCGTGCGCCGGTCGGGACGCGCTCGGCGTTGATGCGGTGGCTCAGCAGCGCGACCCAGAGAGGGGTGGTGTTGACCAGCAGCACGCTCACGGCCACCGAGGTGTGGTCCAGGGACGAGATCCAGGCACCGAAGTGCAGGCCCAGGAGCAGCCCCGCGGCCAGGGTGCGGGCGGGGGGGAGCTGACGCAGGCCCCCCGATCTGAGGGCGGGTCCTGCGAGCACGAAGGCCGCGATCCCGCAGCGCCAGGCGGCCTTGGAGAGAGCAGGAAGCTCGGAGAGGCGCGCGAAGACGGCCCCTGTAGCCACCGCCGTGACGGCCAGCAGGAGTCCAGCCGCCAGCACCCCGGTGGAGCGCTGGACGGCGTCGTGGGAGGCCGGTTGGGGCTGGGACTGGGTCAAGGACGAGATGCCGGTGCGGAGAGGGGGGCGGCCCGAGGGCCTTGAACGGCTATGGGCGCCGGCTGGGGACGAGGGGCGCCCTGGTCAGGGGGTCCTGCGTGGCAGCAGCCTCGGCATCTGGAC
>JBDQFW010000149.1:0-9168 GCA_040265735.1 Planctomycetota bacterium
GGGGAAGGGCGCGGCGCGAGAGGTCCTTCGAGGCCGAGGAAGCCCTCTCCACGGGCCCTGCCCGGATTCCGTCGCGGCGGCTATTGTGGAGCGATGGCCTCCCCCGGGCGCATGGCCGCGTGGGCGTTCCGCGCACTCTGGATCCTCGGTGCGATCGAGGCTGGCTCGTGGATCGCGTGCTGGAGCCTGACGGGGATCTGGATGAGCCCCGGGGCCTTCCGGGCGCGGCAGCTGGATGCGCGCCTCGTCGGGCTGGCTGACCTCGGCACCCTGCCCTCGACGGCGGAGGCTGCCCTTGAGCAGCAGCGAGAGGAGGACCTGCTGGGGCGCGAGGCCTTGCACCCCTACCTCGGGTTCGTCAGCCGCCTGCGCTCGGGCACCGAGGGCGCGCGATTCACCTGGCTGCAGGGCGATGGGCTCGCGGATCGCAGCTCACCGGTCTACCAGGACGAGCCCTTCGTCATCGGCCTGACCGGCGGCTCGGTCGCCGCCCAGGTCGCAAGCACCGGGATGGAGCGCCTGCTGCGGCGCCTGGACGAGGCCCAGCGCCTGCAGGGCCAGGAGGTGCACGTGCTCGTGTTCGCCAACGCGGGCTTCAAGCAGCCTCAGCAGCACCTCGCCCTCGCGTACCTCCTCGACCTCGGGGTGCGCTTCGACGCGGTCCTGAACCTGGATGGGTTCAACGAGGTCGCCATGCACCAAGCGGCGAACGAGCGCCAGGGCGTCTCGGTGGCGTGGCCCCTGGACTGGGCCAGCCGCAGGACGCTGCTGGAAGAGGACGCGCGCGGGGGCCAGCTGCGGTACTTGGAGGCCCGCCGCCGGGCCCTCGCGAAGGACGCCCTGGAGGGCAGCTGGTTCGAGTCGACCTGGCTGGGCCGCCTGCGCTGGCTCACGGAGGACCAGCGTCTCGAGGCGGAGCACGCCGAGGCGCGCATCAAGCTCGAGGCCGCCAGCGCGCCGTCTCCCGGGCGCGCGAGGGAGTGGACCGGCCCGGCCTGGGCGACCCGAGACCAGGACGGCGTGGCCCAGGATCTCGTGGCTCTGTGGATGCGCAGCTCGCGGCACATGCGCGCGGCGTGCGAGGCTGCCGGCGCGGTCTATGTGCACGCCCTGCAGCCGAACCAGCACCTGGACGGCTCCAAGCCGCTCACGCTGGCAGAGGAGGACCTGGTGGTCGCGGCACCGGAGGGCCTGCGTCGCGAGGTTCAACGCGGCTATCCCCTCCTCCAGCAGGGCGGCGGCATTCTCCAGGCCGAGGGGGAGCACTTCTTCGACCTGACCGGCATGTTCGCGGAGTGGGGCGAGACCCTCTACGAGGACTCCTGCTGCCACCTGAACCGGCTCGGCCGCCTGCTCCTCGCCGAGGCTCTGGCCGGGGCCCTGCTCGCGTCCCTGCCCGACCCAGCGCAGCTCCCGGCCGAGGAACCGGCCGGCCCGGGCACAGGCCGCTGAGGAGGCTCAAACACTCAACCCTGACGGTCAGGGAGTCGCGCGGGCTCCCAGGAGGACCGCGGCCCAGGCGTATGCTGGGGAGAGAAGGGCGCACGCCGCGCCCGCACCCCCTATGCGCTCTCCCCTGTCCCGCCTCCTTCCGGGCGCGCTCGTCACCCTCCTCGTGACGGCCTGCGCCACGGCTGCGCCCAACTCCACGGCCGCGCTTCATCCCACCGTCGCCCCCGACTCGGAAGGCGCGCGCTCCACCCAACAGCCGGAGGCGCCAGCTGGTGCCCCCCTCGCCGTGGTTGGTGCGACCCTGCTGCCTATCGACGGCGCGCCGATCGAGGACGGCGTGCTGCTGGTCGCGGACGGTCGAATCACCGCGGTCGGGCCGCGAGGCGAGGTGGAGATCCCAGACGGCGCCGCCGTCCTCGATCTCACGGGCAAGGTGGTCATGCCGGGCCTGGTGGACACCCACAGCCACATCGGAGGCGCGGGCGCTGCGGACTCCTCGGGGCCCCTGCAGCCAGGCGTTCGCGTGGTGGACTCGATCAATGTGCGCGACAGCGCCTTCCGACGCGCCCTGGCGGGAGGCATCACGACCGTCAACATCATGCCCGGCTCCGGGCACCTGTCCTCGGGCCAGACCGTCTACTGCAAGCTGCGCTTCGGCGCGAGCACCCCGCGCACCATCGACGCCATCACCTTTCGGTTCCCGAACGGCGAGGTCATGGGCGGCCTGAAGATGGCCAACGGCACCAACTCCATCCGCGACGAGGGAGGCTCCTTCCCCGGCACCCGCGGCAAGTCGGCCTTCCTCGTGCGCGAGCTGTTCGTGAAGGCCCGGGAGTACGGGGCGAAGATGGAGGCGGCCCGTCGCGAGGACGGGAGCCTCGATCCCGAGAAGGCTCCCGCTCGCGACCTGCACCTGGACGCCCTGCTGGATGTGATGAGCGGTCGGCGCCTGGTGCACCACCACACCCACCGGCACGACGATGTGCTCACCGTCCTACGCCTCGCAGAGGAGTTCGGGTTCCGCGTGGTGCTGCACCACGTGTCGGAGGCTTGGATGGTCGCAGACGAGATCGCCGCCGCCGGCGCGCCCTGCTCGATCATCCAGATCGACTCGCCCGGCGGAAAACTCGAGGCCATCAACCTGGTCATGAAGACGGGCGCGGTTCTCGAGGCGGCCGGAGTGCGCACGGCCTACCACACCGATGACGCCATCACCGACTCGCGCCTGTTCCTGCGCAGCGCCGCCATGGGCGTGCGCGCGGGCATGAGCCGAGAGGGTGCGCTCGACGCAATGACCCTGGCCGGGGCGGAGATGCTGGATCTTGCCGACCGGGTGGGCTCCCTGACCCCCGGTAAGGACGCCGACTTCATCGTGCTGTCCGGTGACCCCTTGAGCGTCTACACCAAGATCGAGCAGACCTGGGTGGAGGGCGAGCGCGTGTTCGACCTCTCGAACCCCGAGGACCGCCTCCACGCGGAGGGGGGCTACGGCGCCGGGGCCGACCTGACCCCGTACTTCTGCTGCTACGACCACCTGCTGAACGGAGACAACCACTGATGCGCGCCCTGCTCCCCCTGCTCGCGGCTCTCGCCGCGCCCTCGGCCGCCGCCGCCCAGGAGTTCCCGCCCGTCGAGCTCGGCGCGGCGGTGCGCTTCGTCGTGGCCGACGAGCTGCACACCGTCTCGGGCGAGGTCCTGAAGGATCGCTTCGTCCGCATCGAGGACGGGCGCATCGCCGCCATCGGCGAGGCGGCCGCCCTCCCTCGCCTGACCCCGGATACGCCCGTGGTTCATGCGAAGGTGGTCACGCCCGGCCTCGTGGACGCCCGGACGGTCGTCGGCCTCGCTGGGATCTACAACGCCTCTGGACAGGCCCACGACCAGGATCAGCTCGAACGCTCCAAGCCGATCCAGCCCGGTCTGCGCGCGGTGGACGCCTACAACGCCCGCGAGGACCTGGTCGGCTACGTGCGCTCCTATGGCGTCACCACCATCCACACCGGGCACGGACCTGGCGCCCTGATCTCGGGGCAGACCATGATCGCCAAGACGCACATGCGGACGGCGGACAAGGACGTGGTCGTGCCCTCCTTCGCGGTGGCCGCGACCCTCGCCACCTCCGCCCAGCGCGGCAGTGGGGCTCCCGGGACCCGAGGCAAGGCCGTCTCGATGCTGCGCGCCGCCCTGATCGAGGCGCGGGAGTACCAGGCCTCCTGGGCGCGAGCCGAGGCGGACAAGCCGCCGCGCCGGGACCTGCACCAGGATGCCCTCGTGCGCGTGCTCGAGGGCAAGGCCCCGCTGATCGTCACGGCGCACAAGGCCCAGGACATCGCCAGCGCCCTCCGCCTGAAAGAGGAGTTCGGCGTGCAGGTCTGGCTCGACATGGCTGCCGAGGCCTACTCCCTGATGGACGAGATCCGCGCCGCAGGCACGCCCGTGCTGCTGCACCCGTCGATGACGCGGGCCAACGGGGAGAACGAGAACCTCTCCTTCACGACCGCCGCGCGCCTCGCTGAGGCGGGGATCCCCTTCGCCATCCAGACCGGCTACGAGGGCTATGTGCCCAAGGCGCGCGTGCTCGTGTTCGAAGCCGCCATCGCCGCCGCATACGGGCTCGACCCGGCCAAGGCCCTGGAGGCCATCACCCTCGCCCCGGCTCGCCTGCTCGGCATGGCCGATCGCGTGGGCTCCATCGAAGTGGGCAAGGACGCCGATCTCGCCCTCTGGGACGGTGACCCCTTCGAGTACACCACCCACTGCGTCGGCGTGGTCCTCGAGGGCACCCTCGTGTCGAACGAGGCCAGGTAACGATGCACCGCCGGAAGCTCCTTGGACTGGCCGCGGGGCTCGCGCTGGCGAGCTGCCGCGCGACTGGGGAGGGCTCGGAGCTCCTGCCGACCCTGACCGTCCTCTCCTACAACATCCACCATGGCGAGGGGACGGACGGAGTGTTCGACCTCGAGCGCCTCGCGACGGTCATCCGCGAGAGCGGGGCGGACCTCGTTGCCCTGCAGGAGGTGGATGTGGGGACCGGTCGCGCCAGCGGCGTGGACCAGGCCGCAGAGCTGGCGCGCCTGACCGGGATGACGGTCTTCTTCGGCGAGGCCATCCCGTTCTCAGGGGGCAGCTACGGGGACGCGGTCCTCTCCCGCTGGCCCCTCACGGATCAGGAGGCGCACCTCCTCCCCGCCGAGCCGAACCACGAGCGGCGGGTCGCCGTTGCGGTGACGGTCCAGCCCCCGGGCTGGCCCGAACCCCTGCGCTTCGTCGGCACGCACCTCGACCACACCCGCGACCCCGCGGATCGCGTGGCCCAGGCGGAAGCCCTCAACGCGCTGCTCCTGCCCGACGAGCTGCCCACCATCCTTGCCGGGGATCTGAACGCCCAGCCCGGGAGCGCGCCCATGGGAGTGCTGCGCCGTGCGGGGTGGCGCGAGGCCGACGCCGCCCACTTGCCCACCTTCCCGAGCGCCGAGGCCGACCGCAAGATCGACTGGGTCCTCGTCGGGCCCGGCTTCCCGCTCGTGGCGGCGACCGCGCGCGTCCTCAACGAGCCGGTGGCCTCGGATCACGCGCCCCTGCTGGTGACCCTCCAGGCCCGCTGAGGCCCGAGAGGATCCTTCGCCCCCTCCCTCACGACCCTCCATCACCCATGGTCCAGAACCCTCCCTGCGGCTCCCAGCGCATCGTCCCGTACCTGCTCTACGCGGACGCCTCCGCCGCGATCGAGTTCCTGACCCGCGCCTTCGGGTTCACGGAGCGCGTGCGCATGCCGGGCCCGGACGGTCTCGTCATGCACTGCGAGCTCGACATGTGCGGCGAGATCGTGATGATCGCCAGCGCCATGGACAGCGTCGGGACGAAGGGCCCGCGCGACCTCCCGGCGTTCCACGCTTTCGCGCTGGTCTATGTGAATGATGTGGACGCGCACCACGCGCGCGCTGCGGCGGAGGGAGCGGAGATCATCACTCCTCCGGAGGACCAGTTCTACGGAGACCGCACCTATCGCGCGCGCGACTGCGAGGGCCTGATGTGGACCTTCGCCCAGCACGTGCGCGATGTGGACCCCGCGGACTTCCCGCGCATGGACTGAGCCGCGCCCGCGTCAGGGCAGGGTGTAGACCACGACCCGGCCGCAGTTGTTGTTGCCGTTGTCCACCCGCGGGTCGTCGAAGGTGGGATCGCCAAGGATCAGCTGCTCTCGCCCGAGGGGGAAGAGCCGTCCGGAGGTCGTTCCGTTGCCCAGGTGGTCCGCAGAGCCCGGGGCGCAGCTGTAGAGCAGCGGCGGCCCCGTGAGGTCGTCACCGTCCCAGAACGCGAGCTGCCGCGTGCGCAGGACCAGGAAGGCGAAGTCCAGGCTCGAGTCCCCCACGAAGTCCCCGATCTGGCAGCGGAAGCCCAGGTAGTCGGAGTCCACCGGGGTGGGATGGACATGCAGGGTCGTGTCCTGGAACAGGGGCCCGGACTGGACATAGCCCATCCCCGGATCGTGGAGGCCGGTGTGGTCCTTGCGGTTGGCCCCCACGGCCAGGAAGTGCTCCCGCGCGTGGATGTGCATGGAGTAGCGCGGACCGGGCTGGTCGGCGGGGTCGGGGAAGGGGTCCTCGATCACCGTCATCACGCCCGCGTCCAGGGGGCCGGGATAGAAGAACACCTGGCCCGCACGCGCGACGCCCTGGGCGGTGTTACCGATAGCGCCCACATACAGGTCGTCGATGCCGTCGCTGTTTCCGTCCCCCACCGCAAGGTTGTGGCCGTAGTTGCCGTTCAGGATCGGGAAGGGGTTGTCGAGCACGAGCGCCGGGCCGGTGGGCTGCAGCGGCCCGCCCGGGAGCACGATCACCCGGCCGGCGGCCACGCCCCCCACGAGGGCCTGGGGTGCGCTGATGACGAGGTCCTGCACCCCGTCCCCATCGAAGTCCCCCGCGGTGATGGTGTTGCCATAGCGCCCCTCCATGCCGGCTGGCGGCGCGAGCCGCGTGGGCGTGCTGCCCGTCACGCCCCCATAGAGGTAGCAGGCGCCTGCGAGCGAGGCGCTCCCCGGAGCCTGCTCGCCCGGCGCGCCCGCGACCAGTTCATCAGGGGCGTCGCCATCGAGCTGGGTGGCGTGGAGTGCGTAGCCCAGCAGCCCGTCCTGATAGGGCACGCCGCAGACCGCCGGGCCCAAGGTTGTGAAGGTGCGCACGACGCGGTCGAACGGCCTCGCCGGAGTGGCGTGGGGCCGTCCGAAGTGCACATAGACGAGCCCCTCGAGGTAGGCGCCCACGGCCAGGTCCTGGACGCCGTTGCCATCGAGGTCGAGCAGGGCGACGCTCTGCCCGAAGCCGGCCTCAGCGCGCGGGCAAGGGTGCTCGAGAATCAGGGCCCCGGGCACGGGCGGGCGCAGCCCGGGAGCGAACGGGGGCAGGACAGGGGTCTGGGCCGCAAGAGCCAGGGCGAGCGCGGGCGCGAGCATGCCCGCAGTGTAGGGGCCTTCGGCCGTGAGGGTGGCCGGGCGCGGTCCACGACGCCTGGGGGGCCACAGTGACCTCCGCACGCCCGCCTCAGCCGCCCGTAGGCACCTCTCCCCCGCTCTACCCCCGCGCAGCCGCCACGGACTCGAGCTGGCGGTCGTGCACCCGCGAGAGGGTGACCTGTGCGGTGATCGCTCCGAGCAGCGCCAGGAACATGTCCCACTGGGTGTCCCACACATCCCCCTGGGTGCCGAGGAAGTCCTCGGCCGCCTCGCCCGTCCCAACGGCTGCCCACCACTCGATCAGCTCGTAGAAGGCGCTGATCGCAAGGCACATGCAGGTCACCAGGGTGAACAGCCACTTGCCTCGGCGGAGGGGCGAGGTGCGCAGGAGGAGCTCGCGCGCCACGAGCGCGGGGATGAACCCCTGGGCCAGGTGTCCAAGCCGGTCGTAGGGATTGCGCTCCAGGCTCAGCCACTCGCGGACCCAGTCCCCGGCGGGCACCCGCGCGTAGGTCCAGTGCCCCCCAACGAACAGGATGCAGGCATGCACGGCGATCGCGACCGTGATCAGGTCCGTCAGCGGGAAGCGCCGGTGCGTGGCCAGCAGGATGGGTAGCGCAACGAGCCCGGGGGCCACCTCCAGCCACCAGGTGAGCCGGTCGTAGGGCCCGATGCCCGAGAGGACGAGGACGACCGAGCAGACGAGCAGCAGGGCGGGGCGCAGCATGGCTGCAGCCTAACGAGGCGCCCCTTCCAGCTCCCGCGCTACCCCACTCTGGGTCCCGAGGCTGGGACCGTCCCGTATCGAGACACCTTCGGGGGCCGGTCATGGACAGATTCGAGACCCCGTCCCAAGGTGGAACTCCATGCCGCACCGCACCTCACCGCGTGCGTGCTCCGGACCTTCCCGCCGGTCCGGTGCACGCGCCCTGCGGGCCGCGCGCTGGTTGACCCTGGTCGCCGCGCTCGGCTGCAGGGCACCCCAGCCCGACCCGGCCCGCCCGGTCGAGGCCGCGGCCTCCGTGAGCCGCATCCCGACCGCAGGGGAGCTCGCAGGCGAGCGGATCAGCGCACGCTGGCGGCAGCGCCTGCAGCAGGCCTGCGACCGCCACGGCGCACCGGGCGTCTCCGCAGCGGCGGTCCTTCCCGATGGGACGCTCGTATCCTGCGCAGTGGGGACCGCGGACCAGGACCTGGGCGTAAGGCTGACGGCCGAGCATCGGCTGCTCTCGGGCAGTATCGGCAAGACCTATGTCGGGGCCCTCGCCCTCCAGCTCCATCAGGAGGGACGGCTCGACCTCGACGCGGAGGCCCGCACGCTCCTCGCGGATCCCTCGGCTCTCGACGCTGCGCCCAACGGCGGTCGCTACACGGTGCGGCAGCTGCTGCGTCACCAGAGCGGCCTGCCGCGCTGGGTGTTCCAGCGCGCCGTCCTGGCCTCCGTGGTGACCGAGCCCGAGCGCGTCTGGAACGACGCCGATCGCTTGGCCACGATCGCCGGGCTCGAGCCCCTCTTCGCCCCGGGCGAGGGCTGGGCCTACTCGGACACCAACTACATCGTCGTCGGGATGATCCTCGAGCAGCTCCTCGGGCTGACCATCGAGCAGGCGATCACCTCGCGAATCCTCGAGCCCGAGGGCCTGCGGGAGACCCACCCGCTGAGCGGCGGCTCCGTTCCGCGCCTCGCCCAGGGCCATGTGGTCACGAGCCGGGAGTGGGGTGTTCCGCCGCGCCTGCTGCGCGAGGGGAGGTTCACGGCCAATGTCCAGTTCGAAGGCTGCGGCGGGGGTTGGGCCAGCACGCCGGCCGACCTGGCGCGCTGGGGCCGCGCCCTTTGGTCTGGCCGGCACCTCGGTTCGCCGGCGACGGAGCTCGCCCTGGAGGGCGTCCCCGCCCCGCGCCTAGGAGCGGGCGTCCGGTACGGCATCGCCTCCATGGTGGAGGCCACCCCCAACGGCCTGCTCGCGTATCACGACGGCTTCCAGTTCGGCTATCTCTCCAGCGTGGGCCACTACCGCGACCTCGACCTGACGGTGGCGGTCCAGCTGGACACCGACGATCTGGCCGCTCCAGGGGGTCCGGTCAGCATGCTCATGCAGGACCTGGCCGCTCAGGCCGCCTGGGAGCTGCGTCAGGTCGAGCTCTGAGCGGCCCTGAGCGAAGGGCCTGCTGGGGCCGCGGAGGGGTCTCTCCGCGCGGGGACTCGATTCGGAGGGGATTGGGGCCCCCCGAACCCCACCCAGGCCCTACCCGTGCTAGCC
>JBDQFW010000150.1:0-6865 GCA_040265735.1 Planctomycetota bacterium
GAGCAGGTCCATCAGGGCCTCCGCCTGGCCTGGGTGCCGGCCAGTGGAGGTGAAGCGGACTCGGGCGCTTGCCGCGGGCGATCGGACGACCTCACGAGCGGGATGCACTCCACTGCGAGTCCCGGCGGTGAGCAGCCGGCCGGCACGCTGCTGCTCGCTGGGCTCCGTGAGGGAGACCGCTACCACCTGCTCTGGGAGCCGCACGGGGGCGGTCCCGTCCGCCTGGCCGGCGGTGTCGCTGGGCACGGCACCACCCCGCGCCTTGCGCTTCCCCTGCTCGGCGGAGACCTGCTCCTCGTTCGCTCGACGGGGGGTGGTTCGGGTCCCGCATTCGCGCGCCTCACGCTTCCCGCGCGGCAGCGTCCCAACGGCTCGGGTGAGATCCTGATCACCGAGTTCTTGAGGGACCCGGTGGCGGTTTCTGATTCCTTCGGGGAGTGGTTCGAGGTCTACAACTCCACGAACCAGCCCATCGACCTCGAGGGCTGGTCCCTGACCGACGAGGGCAACGACGCCACCGTGCTCGACAATGGGGGGCTGGGCATCGTCGTGCCGCCGCGCGAGTACCTAGTGCTCGGGCGCGAGGTCAGTCCTGCGTTCAACGGCGGTGCGCTCGTCCATGCCGAGTACCAGGGCTTCACTCTCGCAAACGGCGCCGACGAGATCGTTCTGAGGCGCCCCGGAGGTCGCCTCGTGGACCGGGTCGCCTACGACTCCTCCGCGGGGTGGCCAGGTGCGCCGGGAGCGAGCGCCCATCTCGCGCAGGGCCGGCTGGGGAGCACCTGGAACGACGACCCCGCGGACTGGTGCACGGCCACCGCTTGGATGTCTGGTGGCGACCTGGGCAGTCCCGCAGTCGCCAATGGGCCCTGCCCCTGAGCCTTGGCGTGTCCCTGGGCCGGCGCGGCCCAGGGGCCGACAAGGCCTCTTGGCGGAGGGGCGACCCCTGATCGGCTGCGGCGGCAGAGACCGGTGCCATTGCAGCCGGCCGGCGATCTCCAACCACTTGAGGGCTCGCCTCAACCCGGCGCTCGGATGGGCTGAGAACTCAGCCCGGCTGGGCTCATGAGCGGGCTGAGAACTCAGCCCGGCTGTGGGATCCGCACCCGGCGGGCCGATAGCATCCTGTGATGAAGCGAGCGACCCCCGGCGCCGATTCTCGGCTGTATTCCGCCTCGAGTCCGCAGCGGAGGTTCGTGCGAGGCGCGTCCGCGGGCCTCCTCCGCGCGGGGGCTGCGCGGGCCCTGGCTCCGCTGGCGCTCTGCATGGGCGTCCTGTCGCTCCTCGTCGTTGGGTGCGGCGGCGGCGAGGGTGACTCCGCGGAGGACGGGGCCACGGTCGAGTACTACGACCCCGAGACCCGACTCCTGAAGAAGGCCGAGGGCGTCAAGCGCTACGGCCGTGAGGAGGGCACCTGGATCTGGTACCACGAGAACGGCGTCAAGCAGCGCCAGCAGGAGTTCGTGGCGGGCCTGCGGACCGGGCCGCTGGTGGCCTGGTACGACACGGGCGCCGTTATGGCCCGCGGTGCGTTCGAGGGAGACCAAGAGAACGGCCTGTTCGAGACCTTCTATCCCAGCGGCACGGTTGAGTCCCGCACGCAGTACGTGCAGGGCTCCATCGTGGGCAAGGTGGAGCGGTTCTACGAGGACGGTGACCTCAAGGGTGTGACCCCGTTCGAGGGCGGGCGGCCCGAGGGCGAAGAGGTCCTCTACCACCCCGGTGGCGTCGTGTACTGGCGCAAGCTCTTCAGGGAGGGCAAGGCCGAGGGCCCCACGCACGCCCGGCACGCCAACGGCGCCCTGCAGTTCTCGGGGCAGTTCCGGGGAGGCGTCCGCGTGGGCACCTGGCACTACTGGTTCGCCGACGGCGCCTACCAAGGGGCCGAACTCTTCGACGCGGAGGGCTCCCCGACCGGCGAGTGGGTCAAGTACGGCCCGCAGGGGCAGGCGATCCTGTCCAGGACTCATCTGGAGGAAGGCGGGATCCTCGCCCAGGAGTGGACTCCCGACGGCCGCCGCCGCTCCTGGGGGCGGATCGTGATCCGGCCCAGTGACGGGGCGTGGCTCTCCGACGGGCCGTTCTTCGTGTGGGGGCCTGACGGAACCCTGGACACGGAGGCCTCCGGCGTGTTCGCCAACCTCGAGCGAGTCGGTCCCCTGCAGGACGAGCACCTTCAGCGCGCCGAGCTGCTGGGGGCGGAGCCTGCCCAGCCGGCCCCGCGACCTTCGGACGCGCCCAGGCCGGAGAACTTCGATCCTGGCGACTGAGGCGGACGCTAGCCTGAGGGCATGACGACCCTCGATCCCTCCGCCGCCGTGCACACCGACGACGCCGTCTGGTCCGCGGTCGCCCAGGAGCAGGCCCGCCAGGAGCGCCAGCTCGAGCTGATCGCCTCGGAGAACCACACCTCTCGTGAGGTCATGGCGGCCATGGGCTCGCCGCTCACGAACAAGTACGCCGAGGGCTATCCGGGCCGTCGCTACTACGGCGGCTGCGAGCACGTGGACACGGTCGAGGACCTCGCGCGAGATCGCGCCAAGGAACTGTTCGGAGCGGAGCGTGCCAATGTTCAGCCCCACAGCGGGACCCAGGCCAACATGGCCGCCCTGATGGCCCTGTGTGATCCGGGGGACCGGGTGCTGGCCATGTCCTTGGACCACGGGGGCCACCTCTCCCACGGGCACTTCAAGAACTTCAGCGGCGTGTTCTACGACTTCCACTCCTATGGGGTGCGGGAGTCCGACGGGCTGCTCGACATGGAGGCCATCCGGGCCCAGGCCAAGGAGCTGCAGCCCAAGGTGCTGATCGCCGGGGCGTCGGCCTACTCACGGGTGATCGACTTCGCCGCCTTCAAGGCCATCGCGGACGAGGTGGGTGCGGCGCTGATGGTCGACATGGCGCACATCGCGGGGCTCGTGGCGGCGGGGGTGCACCCGTCTCCGGTCCCGCACGCTGCGGTGGTGACCATGACCACGCACAAGACCCTGCGCGGGCCGCGCGGCGGCTTGATCGTGTGCGGAGCGGACCGCATCAAGCCCATCAACTCGGCGGTCTTCCCCGGGGGGCAGGGCGGCCCCTTGATGCATGTCATCGCAGCCAAGGCGGTCGCGTTCCGCGAGGCCCTGCAGCCGAGCTTCAAGGAGTACGGCCGCCGGGTGGTGGCCAACGCCCAAGCCCTGGCCGGCGCCCTGATCGACCGCGGCCTGAGCATCGTCAGCGGTGGGACGGACAACCACCTGCTCATGCTGGACGTGGGCAAGGCGGGCCTCTCGGGCGCTCAGGCGGAGGACCTGCTCCACAGCGTGGACCTCACGGTGAACAAGAACCTGATCCCCTTCGATCCCCGGCCGCCCATGGAGGCCTCCGGGATCCGCATCGGGACCGCGGCCGTCACGACGCGCGGGCCCGGCGGGCCGAGATGGTGCGCATGGCGGGCTGGATCGCTGACCTGATCGCGACCCCCGAGGACGAGGCCCTGCGGACCCGCATCCGCGGAGAGGTCGCCGAGGTCGCAGGGGCCTGCCCGCTGCCCTGAGTCCACGGCCGCGACGGGCCTCAGTCGTCTCGTCGCTCCTCGTTTCCCCCTCCCCAGTGGAGGCGCCGCACCCCGTCGAGCGGCGAGGGGGCGGCTCCTCCCGCGCGCCGTTCGGGGCCGCTGCGGAGGCGTCGCCTCCGCTCAGGGGAACTGGACGGACAGGGCGTCCGTGAAGTTGGAGCCCTGAATGGGCAGCACCTCCCGGTACCAGGCCTGGAAGCACCAGGTGTCTCCCGGCTGGACGGCGACCATCGGCTGCATGGGCATGGCGCTGAGATCGACCGTGTGGGTCAGAACGCCCGCCGGGCCCGAGTTCTGGATGGAGCTCTGGAAGCGGCCGATGGGGGCGCCCAGGCAGAGAACCCCGAAGGCGCCCCCGGGGAACGGGATGGAGGCCGGGGTCCGTGAGCAGAGGAACATCCCGAACTGGCCCGGAGGCAGCTGGCTGGCCGTCAGCGTGAGGTCGGTGCTCGAGGCGTCCACGGTGCCCGTGAGGTCCAGCCGCCCGGGGAGCCCCGTCGAGTTCTGCATGTTCGGGGAGCAGTAGCGGGTGACCTCGTCGGGTTCTCCGCCGAGGACCAGGTCCCAGATACCGCGCCCGTAGGTGCCGAAGCGCATGAGGTTGCCGTGGGGGACGCGCTCGACGCTCCAGTAGGTCGTCGCGGGGGCCGCGCTGCCCATGGCGTTGGACCAGGTCTGCGTCGCGGCGTCGAAGTGGTAGGCGCCCGCCTCGGTGGCGGCGAAGAGGTCGTCGGGCTGATCGATCGACCACTCCACGTCGTAGACCAGGGTGGCGGGCAGGCCTGAGGCGAGGGCCGTCCAGGTGACGCCCCCGTCGGTCGAGAGGCGCACGCCCGCAGTGGAGTAGCCAGACCCGGAGGCCGCGACCTTGAGCGGGTCCGTGGGGTGCGGCGCGAGGCAGTTCCCGTAGAAGTAGTGTGAGCCGGGGATGCCCTGCGGGGACTCCGTCCAGGTCACGCCTGCGTCCTGGGAGCGCCACAGGCGCCCCGAATCGTTGGCCGCCCAGGCGAGGTCGGGGTTCACCGGCGAGAAGGCCAGCGCCGAGAGGTACGACCCCGCGCCGGCGCCGAAGTCGGTGGTCGAGTGCTGGCTCGCCATCCAGTTGGGGCTGGACTGGCGCCAGAGGTAGCGGCCGCAGAAGAAGAAGCTGCCGTAGGCCTGCGGGTCGGCCACCACCGGAGGCAGCCAGAGGTGGGAGGAGCCCTGAGGGAAGGAGGCCTGCTGGGTCAGGGACTGGCCGCCGCTGACCACCAGCGTGAACCCGGGGTAGGGCGCATAGACCCTGTTCAGCGAGCCGGAGGCGTGGGTGCTCAGGTGCCCGTAGTCGCCCGAGATGATCTGCACGAACGAGGTGGAGGGGCCGGCTCCGGAGGAGGGGACCTTGTTCCCCGTCTGGTAGCCCTGGTCCTGGGTGCCCCCGTGGATGCGGTTCGCATCCGTGGCGTCGGTGCGCGTCGAGTAGAACTGGCCGACGCCGAGGCCCACCAGGCACAGGTTCTGGACCGTCGCGCCGAAGTCCGTCGAGCGGTAGGTCCCTCCGTCCGTGTTGAAGTAGACGATGTCGCCGAAGGCGGGCCCGCTCGGGTGGGGGTGCACATCGATGCCGCGCAGGTCGGCGTGCAGCTTCGTGGCGGGACTCGAGTAGTACTCGCCCCACGAGTTGATCTGCGTCCAGGACTGGCCGCCGTCCGCAGAGCGGAACCCGTTGACGCCGCCGGTCACGAGGCGATCGGGATCGGAGCTGAAGGCGCACAGGGAGTGCTGGGAGCCCCAGTATTCGGGCAGGCTCCGCGGGCCGGAGTAGGACGCACCCAGGTCGTCGCTGCGGTGGAGGACCCAGGAGTTGCCCACGCGGGTGACCGGGTAGAGGACCGTGCCGCCTCCCGCCTCCGAGCCGGCGAGGTGCCCCTCCGAGCCCGTGGCGGGCGAGGACCCCGCGCTCCAGGTGAAGCCCCCGTCGTGGGAGGTATGGAGGACTCCGCCCTGGTAGGCGAAGAGGTCCTGGCCCGCGTTGGGGCCCACCTGGGGAACCCAGAGGTCTCCGAGCCAGACCGAGGGCCACGTGGCCCGGGTCTGGAAGGTCTGTCCCAGGTCGGTTGAGGCCCGCAGCACCGTGTTCGACCCGCTGCGCCCGAACAGCAGCACCGTGGGCGACGGTCCGGGCAGGACGGCCAGCGCGCGGGCGCTGGTCATGTTGGAGCCGGTCGGCTGCGTCCAGGTGAGGCCTCCGTCGTCCGAGCGACGCAGGTTCGAGCCCTGCAGCATCAGCAGGATGTCCGGGTCCGCTAGGTCCTGAGGAGCCAGGGCGACCACCTCGTCGACGCCGCCGAAGAGCTCGTCGGAGAGGGGGGTCCATCCTCCCCCGTCCAGGCTGGCCTCCCAGAGGCCGCCGTTGGCCGAGCCCACATACAGCCGCCGGCCTCCCGGCCGCTCCGGGCCGTAGGCCGCGCAGCGTGTGTGGCCGGCCTGGTTGCGGCTACCCACCTCCTCCCAGGTCCAGTCCGTGGGGGGCGGCGTCAGCATGCCCGTGGCGAGGGCGTTGCGGCACAGGCGCTCGGCCTCGCGGTTCTGCCCCTCGATCGCACGCCAGTCGACGCCCGGAGCCGAGCGATGCAGCTGCTCGAGCCAGCGCAGGCGCTCGGCCTGGCTCTCGTGATCGTCGTCCTCGGCGGTGGGGTCCGAGGGCTGGGGAGGTCCGGGCCTGGGGGCCTCGACGCCGGTGAGAGTGAGCAGCAGCGCGAGCGCCAGGCTCGCGCCCACGACGGTTGCAGGCAGCGCGCCCGAGCCCCTGATGGACCTGCTCACAGCCGGCCCCCGCGCTCCAGGGCCTCCTCCATCCGCTCCTGGCTGGGGGCGTGAACGACGCCAACCTCGGTGATGATGGAGGTCACCAGGTCCCGGGGCGTCACATCGAAGGCCGGGTTGTAGACCTGGACCCCCTCCGGAGCGGTCTGACGGCCGAGTCCGCAGGTGATCTCCTCGGGGGCGCGCTCCTCGATGGGGATGTCACGCCCCTCGATCAGCTCCGTGTCGACCGTGGAGAGCGGTGCGGCCACGTGGAACGGCACGCCGTGGTGCCGCGCAGCGAGGGCCACCTGGAAGGTCCCGATCTTGTTGCACACATCGCCGCCCCTGGTGATGCGGTCGGAGCCGACGATCACGGCCTGCACGCGCCCCTCGGACATCACGCGGGCCGCCATCCCGTCGGTGATCTGGGTCACGGGCACGCCCGCACGCCGGCGAGACCCGCCCGGGGTCCCCGCTACGTGGAGGCCGGGCCGCGTCTCGTCGGGGGTGACCGAGTCG
>JBDQFW010000150.1:6875-9157 GCA_040265735.1 Planctomycetota bacterium
CCCTGGAGAAGGGGGCGGGTCTCGTCGGCATAGACCGACACGCGCTTGCCTTGGGCGTGCGCCGTGTAGACGGGGGCCAGGGCCGTGCCCATGCCGCCGGTGGCCAGGGCGCCAGCGTTGCAGTGGGTCAGGACGCAGGTGCCGTCCTCGAGGAGCTCTGCGCCGTGTTCCCCGATCAGGCGGCAGGTCTCCCGGTCGCTCGCGTGGATGGCGAGGGCCTCCTCAAGCAGGCGCTGGGCGAGGCTCTCGCCGCCGAGTCCCTCCGCGACCGCGGCCGCGCACGCCGCGCGCATGCGGTCGAGGGCCCAGAACAGGTTCACCGCCGTCGGGCGCGAGACCCAGAGCGCCTGGATCGACTCCTCTGCGGCCTGCGCCACGTCCGCGCCAGCCCGCGCCGCACCTGCGGCCCCCAGCACGACCCCATAGCCCGCGGCGACGCCGATGGCCGGAGCGCCCCGGACCGCGAGCCTGCGGATGGCATCCACCATCTCGGGCACCCCACGCACCTCGAGGAGCTCGTGCCGGGTGGGCAGCAGGGTCTGCTCGATCATCCGGACATGGCCGTCGAGGCCTCCGGACCAGGTGAGGGTCTCAGGATGGGACGGCGCGGGAGAGGGCATGCTTCGAGTCTATCCCGCGCTCTCAGGGCGAGGCAGGCCTTCCGGTTTCGGGGAGAGCGATCTCGAGCTGAGGCACGCCCGGACGGCCGCCTCTCTGGGCCTGGGGCGCCGCGACGAAGAGAGCGGTGCACGGCCCGGGGGGAGTCCATGCGCACGAAGGACGAGAGTCGAAAGCAAGTTCAACAGAGCCAGCAAGGGGGTTTCACGCTGCTGGAGGTGACGGTCAGCATGGCCGTCCTGTCGGTCGCGTTCCTGGCCCTGGCCCAGGGCCTCGAGCGCACCTCACGCGTGCGCTCCACCGAGCGGGAGGCGGTTGTGGCCTTCCAGGTGGCCGAGCATGTGATGGCTGAGGTGGAGGGGACCCCCTTCGACCAGCTCTGGCGGCGGTACAACGACGACCCCAGCGACGATCCGGCCTCCGGGGCGGCGGCGCCGGGCTCGGTCCGTGCGCTCGACGACCTCACCGTGGCGGGCGAAGAGCTCTCGATCCCGCTGGGTCTGCTCGAGGAGGGCACCGTCACGGTGCGACTGCCCATGACGGGGTCGGGCCCGACGGCGGTCCTCTCGGAGCTCGCGCAGGACGAGCCGCTGGGCTGTCCTCGGGACCTCAACGGCGATGGCCTCCTGTCACCTGGGAGCCGCGCCGCGGACCATGTGCTGCTGCCCGTCGAGGTGGTCGTCCAGTGGGGTCGCTCGAACCCGCGTCAGCGCGTGAGCCTGCGCACCGTGAGGGCGAACCTGTGAGGTGCTCCAGCCGGTCGGGCTTCAGCCTGGTGGAGCTGCTGCTTGCGAGCAGCCTGGCCCTTGGGGTCATGGGCCTGACCCTCGGGGTGGCCCGCAGGGCCAGCGACAGCTACGCGGACTCGGTCCTCATGGGAGAGCTCGAGGCGCGCAGCGCCCGCGTGGCACGGGAGGTGCGCGACCTGCTCGCGGATGCGACCCTCGCGGACGAGAGCTCCGTCCAGCTGATGGATCTGCGCCTGTTCGAGGAGCGCGCCTGGTCCCTGGTGGTGCCGCGGGCACGCTGGGTCGAGGGCCAGGGGCGCGTGGAGGAGACCCTTGGCCTCCTGTGGGTGCGCGAGCTGGGCGAGGCCGCGAACGGCCTCGACGACGACGGGGACGGACTCGTGGACGAGGGCGTCCTGCGGGAGCGCAGCCTGCTGCCGGGGGGCAAGGAGCGGCTGCGCGTGCTCTGCCGCGGCGTGGCGTCCACCTCGGGTTCTCTTGGTCCGGGCGAGGAGGTTCGGGACCTGCGCGGGGAGCTCTACGCGCCGCCGGGCCTGCGCATCTCTCGCGTGGATGACCTGGTGACCGTGGCGGTGACCCTGGAGGCGCGCGGTGCCGTTGGCGAGGTGGTGAGACGAACGGGGACCGCGACGCTCGCGGTGAGGACGCGATGAGCATGCTGAACAAGGCAACCCGCGCACGGGGGAGTGCGCGCCAGGGCTCAGCCCTGCTGATGACCCTGGTGATGATGGTGGGGCTCGCGGTCATGGGGGCCTCGCTGCTCGCGATGGGGCGCGCCCAGGGCCAGGAGCGTCGAGCCTGGCAGGACCGGGTCGTGGCCGAGCTGGGTGCCCGCGCGGGCGTTGCCGAGGCCTGGGCCCGGCTGGAGGCCGGCGAGGCCGGTGCCCTCGGAGTCGAGGGGGCGCGGGTTCCCCT
>JBDQFW010000151.1:0-9117 GCA_040265735.1 Planctomycetota bacterium
CCCTACGGCCCCGCGCGCCGTGGCGACCTCGCTGCGGCTGGTGGACCTCGCCCTCCAGGACGACAGGGGGTACCTGGGCATCTACATGGAGCCCACCGACCGGGGACTGCTCGTCAGCGGCCTCATGGAGGGTGGAGCGGCCGAGGCCGCCGGGATCCGCGCGGGCGACACGATCACCCATGTGGGAGCGATCAAGCTCTCCACGCCCGAGGGGGTCGAGCAGCTCGGCAAGCTCAAGGCGGGCACCAAGGTGCTCGTGAAGGTGCTGCGTGGCGCCGGTGACCGCGAGGGCGTCACCGACGCGGTCGAGCTGCGCCTCCAAGCCGGTGCCGAGGTCGGCGCACCCCAGGAGGCCCCGGTCGTGATCGAAGCGGCCGAGCTCATCCAGCCGGGTGACCCGAGCCAGCCCTGGATCGTTGCCGACTCCGCCGAGGAGGTGGAGCGCAAGACCCGCAAGGCCGAGGCGATCCTCCTCCGCCTCGAGGGGCAGCAGCAGGCCGAGGCCGAGAAGCTGGAGGCCCTGGTCGAGCGAGGCAACCGCCGCGAGAGTCGGGCCCTGCGCGCCATTCGCGAGCGCCGCGCCGCGCGCGAGGCCGAGGAGGCCGAGGCCGTCCTCGAGGCGCTCCCGGTTGCCCCGGACGGACCTCAGGAGCTGAAGGTGCAGGTCCTCGTTGAGGGCGACGGCGGCTTGTCGGAGACGCAGGACATCGTCCTGTCTCTCGAGGACCTCCAGCTGCACGCCCACGGCGACGACGATGGCCACCACGGCGAGGATCATGGCCATCACGGCGACGCCGAGGAGCACGCGATCCAGTACGAGGTCGTGATCGTGGAGGGGGACCACGCCGAGGACGCTCACCACGGAGAGGTCCAGATCGACCGCCCGAGGATCCGGACCTGGCGCGGGGCCGCCCCGCGCGCTGGCGGGGGTGCTGTCAAGATCGACGCCCTCCTGCACGAGCTTCCCGCAGACCTCCCCGAGGGGGCTCGCATGCGCATCCGCCGCGCGCTTGCGGAGGAGATGGGGGACCTCGAGGTCGAAGTGGACCTCCTGGATGTGGGCATCGACGCCCGGGCCCTGGAGGGCAAGCCGCGCGTCATCCGTCGCCGGGTCGTTCGTGGTGAGGACGGCGGTGAAGGACGGGTGTGGATCTCGGCCCTCGGAGAGGGCGGCGCGGTCCGCCTCGACGGCCTCCGGATGATGGACTTCGAAGAGCACCACGGGGACGGGCACCACGGCGAGGAGGACTGCTGCGGCGACTGTGAGTCCTCTGAAGAGTGTGACTCTGAGGAGTGCGACTCCGAGGACGACTGCTGCGGCTCCGACGAGTGCCACGATCACGACGACTGCTGTGGCTCCGATGAGTGCGACGATCGCGGCGACTGCTGCGGTACCTGCGAAGAGGACGAGTGTGACGAGGACGACTGCTGTGGCGATGACCACTGCAGTGAGGGCGAGGACTGCCACGACGAGGACGACTGCTGCGGCGACTGCGAGGAGCAGGTGTGCCCCTTCCTCGAGCACGGTGACCGCAGGCCCCAGGTGATGTTCCTCAACCGAGCCCTGCCCTTCGGGACCCACGGCGGCGACCCCGTCATGATGCTCCACGGCGCCCTGCCGGGCCGCGGAGGTCCGCTGATGGGCATGCGCGGAATGCGCGGGGCGATGCCGCTCCGCGGCCGCATGGGCATGGGAGGCCAGCCCCAGGGGCGCTGGATGCAGCGCTCTCCCATGGGAGGCCGGAACATGCCCCACGGTCCGCACGGCCAGGGTCAGCCACACCAGGGTCACCCGATGGAGGGTCACTCCTTCCAGGGTCACGGCCCTGACCGCGGCCCCGACCGCGGCCCCGGCCCCGACGAGCTGCGCATGCTGCTCGACGAGCTGCGCGGCCTGCGCGAGGAGATCGGCGCCCTGCGTCACGAGGTGGAGGCGCTCCGTCGCGGGGATGAGGGCGAGCGGCGCCCTGAGCGTGACGGCGGCCGGGATCGAGGCGGCAACGGCCGCCAGGATCGGCGCCGCAACCGCCGCTGAGGGGCGCTCCTAAGCGCTCAGGAGGCCCGGCACCCAGAGGGGGTGCCGGGCCTCCTGCGTTCCAGGGCTCGCGGGCGCTCTAGCCGAGGTCCGGCGGCAGCTGAAGGCGCCCCAGCGACTCGTCTCCAGGCTCCCACTGGTGCAGGGACCGGGCCACGCGGACCAGGACCTCCAGATCCAAGTCCGCCTCCACCTGATCCACCAGCGAGGCGTCGGTGGCCTCCAGGCCGCGCGCCAGGGAGTCCTCCACGAGGCGCAGCACCCGCGCGCGGACCTCAGGGGCCGCCGCCGCTGCGCGCTCCAGCAGGGGCAGAAGCCGCTGCCCTTCGAAGACGGGGACCTCATAGCGGGCGCAGAGCTCCCGGAGCAGGCGATGAGGGTCAAGGTCCTCCACGCCCAAACCTACCCGGCGCGGCCCGCGGGGCCCTCGGGTCTCGATCTGGAGCAGGGACGCCGGCGCATTGCGCCTCGGATCGGGACCCGGCGCGAGGGCGCTCAGCGGAGGCCGAGCCGCCTTTCGATGAGCCCTGCACGCCTGTCCCCCCAGGCCTGCCACCATGAGAGCTCTCCTCGCCGTCCTCGCGGCCCTCACCCTCGTGGGCCTGCCGGCCCCCTCCACGCCCCGGGCCGCCACGGTCCTCCAGCTGGATGTCCCCGACCAGGCCGACCTCGCCGACCTGGTCGTCGAGGGCACCGTCCTACACGCCCAGCCGGTCGAGCAGCTCGACGGCACCGTCGCCACCGAGTACGAGATCGCCGTCGACGCGACCCACTGGGGAGAGCACCGCTCCACGCGGGTGCTGCGCGTCCCCGGCGGCGTCCTGGCCTCTGGCCGCGGGACCCTGGTCCCTGGGATGCCCGCGCTCAGCGTGGGCGAGGAGGTGCTCCTGCTCCTCTCCGCCGAGAGCGGCCGCGGCTGGCGCATTCCCGTGGGCCTCGCCCAGGGGAAGTTCCGCCTGACGCGCGCCGCGGACGGGCGCCGGCTGGCCGTGCGTGACGCGCGTGGGATCACCCAGGTCGGGGCCGCGGGCTCCGTCGAGGTGGAGGCCGCCGAGGTCTTCGAGTACGCCGATGTGCGCGCCCGCCTCGAGGCCGCCCTCAACAAGCGCCGCGCGGAGGGACGCTGATGCGCCGCCTCAGCCTGCCGCTGGTGGCCCTGACCCTGGGCGGTCTGGGCCTCGCCCACATCCAGCTCGTCTACCAGCAGAACGGAAGCCCGCTCTCCTGGTCCAACCCCTCCGCGGTCTCCATCGTCATCCACGAGGGCGGCTCGGCCGACATCGCCGGGGCCTCCGACGAGCTGGCGATTCGCAACGGCATCGACGCCTGGAACGAGGTCGATGGCACCACCGCCCACCTGGTCGAGGTCACCAGCCCGAGCCAGCGCGCGCGGACGGACCACGCCGCTCAGGACCTGCACCTGGTGATGTTCGACGAGACCAACGCGTCGGGCTACTTCCCGGCGGGCACGGGGACCGTCGCCCTCACGCCGCTGCTGTTCTACACCTCGGGGCAGATCCTCGACGCCGACATCCTCTTCAACGGCAGCAGCTACGCGTTCACCACGCGCGGGCAGGCGGGCCGCTTCGATGTGCAGGATGTCGTGACCCACGAGCTTGGGCACTTCCTGGGGCTGGACCACTCCGGCGTGGCGGGATCCACCATGTTCCCCTATGTGGACACGGCGGTGATCCTGCACCGCAGCCTGTCCACCGACGATGTGGCGGGGATCCGCAGCATCTACCCCGACCAGAGCTTCGGGCGCATCACCGGCACCGTGCAGCGGGCGGACGGTTCGCCCGTGGCGGGCGCCCATGTGACTGCTCGGGACTCCTCGGGGCGCACCGCCGCCGCGGCCCTGGGTCGTGCAGGCGGCTCGTTCACGATCGAGGGCCTCGAGCCGGGGACCTACGAGGTCCTCGCTCACCCCTTCGACCAGCCCGTGGGCGCCCAGAACGTCAGCGCCTGGCACACGATCGAGACGGACTTCAGCGCCACCTCCTTCGGCTCGGTGACCGTGTTCGCGGGTGAGGCCGCCAGCCTCGGCGCCCAGACGGTCGCGGCCGACAGCGCCCTCATCTTCGGTCGCAGCTACGACGACTATCCGCAGCGCGTCATCCAGGGCCAGACCACCGTCCATGTGGTGCGCGGCGCAGGCCTCGTGGCGGGCAGCACGCTCACGGCCTCCGACCCGGGCATCACGGTCACGCCCACCGTCTGGTCCGGCTCCCAGGTGCAGTTCCAGGTGACCTGCCCCGCAGGCGCGGCCCCCGGGCACTTCGACCTCGAAGTGGTGGACCCGAGCGGCGCGCGCGCGCTGCTGGCCGGCGGCCTGGAGGTGACCCCCCCGAACCCCGTCGTGAGCTCCGTCTCGCCCAATGCAGCCGTGGCGACCGGCGGTGCCCTGCTCAACATCCTCGGCAGCGGGTTCCGCCCCGGCTGCCGCGTCATCCTTGGTGATCGCGTCTATGTGGAGGGCCAGGCCGGCGGCCCCGTGCTGGTCGACTCCTCCCGCCTGCGGCTCGCCCTCGCCTCCACCGTGGCCGGCGTGCACGACGTCGTCATCCTCGACCCGACCGGCGTCGAGGGGCGGCTGAGCAACGGCTTCCACGCCCAGGCCAACCCCACCATCGCGGTGGTCTTCCCGGCGGCCGGCCAGGCCAGCGGGGGGACCCGCGTGCGCGTGAGCGGCACGAACTTCCAGCCGGGGTCCACGGTGTCGATCGACGGCGTTCCCCAGGGGCAGGTCAGCTTCCTGGGCGACGACCTGCTCGAGGTCATCACCGCGGGGGGGATCCCCGGCGGCCCCTACGTCCTCACCGTGACCACCCCCACGGGGGAGCAGGCCAGCAGCGCCTTCGTCTACCAGGCGAAGGACGACCCGAGCCTCGTCTCGGTCTCGCCGGCCCAGGGTCCGAGCGGTGGCGGCAACGAGGTGACCCTCTCGGTGGAGGGGCTCCCGGCCTCCTTCGAGGTGCTGTTTGGCGCGCACCCCGACACCGGCGCCGGCGGCGCGGTGGCGAGCCTGGTGAGCGACCCCAGCGGCCTCACCAGCGGGCCCCTGACCGTGGTCGCACCCGCGGGCTCTCCGGGCACGGTCAGCGTCGTGATCCGCGACACCGAGACCGGGCAGGCCAGCGTGCCTGGAGGGAGGCTACTCCTACAGCGCGCCGCCCCCCAGCCCGACCGGTGGCGGCTGCGGCAGCGTGGTCCCGATGGGGCCGGGCTCCTGGCGTGACCTGGCGGGCCACGGCGGCTGGCTCGCCGTCCTCTGGCTCGTCCTGACCCTGCGCGCCCGTCGGCCCCTCGTGCCCGCGCGGGCCTGAGCAGGCCCGGGCGCAGCCAGGCTCCGGGCGCCCGCGTGGAGCGCCGCCTAGACTGGGGCCATGGCTGCAGCCCGCTCCATCGTCTACGACATCGAGGTCGCAGGCCTCCCCTGGGAGGAGGTCGACGAGATCACCCGCGGCTACCTCCTCAACCGCCAGCGCACCGAGGAGGATCGGGAGGCCGTGCGCGATCGGACCGCGCTGTTCCCCGGCCTGGGCAAGGTCATCGCCATCGGCATGTGGCTGGTGGAGGAGGACAGGGGCCTGCTGCTGCTCGAGGGCGACACCGCCGCCGAGGGTCCCTGGGAGAAGGTCTCTCACTCCAAGATCCAGCGCGGGAGCGAGGAGGAGCTCCTGCAGCGCTTCTGGGAGCTGGTCGGTGCGGGGAGGCCGCGCCACCGCCTCGTGACCTTCAACGGTCGAGGCTACGACGGGCCCATTCTCATGACCCGCTCGGCCCAGCTGGGGATCAAGCCGAGCCGTAACCTGGTGGGCTATCGCTACGACCTGGCGGACCACTGTGACCTCTTCGATGTCCTGACCTTCCAGGGCGCCACCCGCGACCGCTACTCGCTGGACTACTGGTGTCGTCGCTTTGATGTGGAGAGCCCGAAGGGATCGATCGACGGGAGCCAGGTTGCTCGCGCGTATCGCCAGGGGCGCATCGAGGACATCGGCGAGTACTGCCTGCGCGACGTGCGGGCGACGGCTCAGCTCTTCCGCAAGCTCGAGCACACCCTCCTCCCGCTCTTCAAGGGCGGGAACTGACTCGGGCCGGCTAGGCTCGGGGCAGGCCCTCTACCGATCGGGGGCAACCGGGTCCCGTGGGGACTGGATGCCTGTGGGCGGGTGCTGGCAGGAGCGTGCCAAGAAGGGGCGGTAGAGCCCCGTGCGCGGGCCCATGGGAAGCGCATGGCGCAGGTGGGTGCGGTGTCGCGAGGGGTGACCTATCGTGGGGAGATGCGGCGTGCACCTCTCCTCGGCCTCCTTGGCATCCTCGGCCTGAGTCAGATGGCGGTCCGGCAGAGCCCGGCTCCTCCGCGCGCGGTCGTGCTCGAGCTCCATGCGCTGGAGTCCGTCCGCGAGCCGCGGCCCTTCTTCGCCCAGCTCACGGTCCATCACCCGGGCGAGGTGGCTGGGGACCTTGAGCTCGAGGAGCTGCGGGTCGAGGCGGCTGGAGAGGTCGTCTGGACGGAGCCGCTGGACCTCGTGCTGCAGGGGGATCCCGAGTACGGCGCGCTGCAGTCGCTCATCGAGCGGCTGCCCGAGGAGCTCGCCCATCGCCACGGGCCCGGCGGCCACGGCCACGCCCACGAGGCCGAGCGGGTGTACAGCAGCCCGGACGAGCCGCGTCTCTCGATGGCGGAAGGGCTCGAGGCCCTGGAGGAGATCCCGCGACGCGTGCGTGCGCTGCAGGAGCGCATGGCCGCTGGAGGCCCGGTCTCCTTCGCTCAGCCCACCTTCCTCCTGCCTGCCGACCAGCTCCTCGCCAGTGACGCACCGGTCGGGACCGAGGTCGAGTGCACGATCGTCCTGCGCTACCGCACGGCAGGGGGAGCCGTCGCCGAGGCGTCGGTCCCGTACCACCTCGTGCGGTGCGCGCCGCTCCTGGGGCTGCCCGGATTCGAGAGCCCGGCGGGAGGAGGGCCCTCGATCTGGTCCGGTGATCTGCATGTGCACTCGTGCCACGGCGAAGCGGTCGGGGCCTGCGCACCCTCCGACAACTGCACGGCCGAGACCTTCCAGCTGTCCGGCTCCTTCAGCTACGCCGAGCTCAAGACGCAGTACCAGGCACTCGGGATCGACTGGTTCACGGCGACGGACCACAGCTACTGCGTGGACACCGACGGCGAGTACGCCGCGGTCGTGGCCGAGTGCGCGGCGATCACCGACGGCTCGTTCGTCGCGATCCCGGACATGGAGCTCTCGAGCGAGGAGGAGGGGCCGCAGACGGGCTCCGACACCGGCGACCTGCTGTGCCTGCTGGGTCCCTCTGCGAACCACATGGGGGCGCACGGGATCACGAACCGGATCTACGGCGGCGACAGCGGGCTGCTGGGCTTCTGCAACGGGCTGTTCTCGGACGCTCTGAACGGGTTCCAGGCGAACTTGGCCGAGGTCAATGGCCAGGGGGGATGGGCCATCGCCAACCACCCCGAGGGCGGCAGCTTCGGCTGGAACAGCCGCGCCCTGGCCGTGGGCCAGGAGGCCGGCGGCCTGCACGGCGTCGAGATCTGGAACGGTGGCCTGACCACGGGGCAGGGCGGCAACGTGGGAGCCTGGGTCGACTGGATGCTCGGCGGCAGGCGTCTCTACGCCTACTCGGGCAGCGACACCCACGACGAGGCCTTCGACTTCGGAGCGAACCGGGTCCTCGTCGACGGCCCGCTCACCGCCGCGGCGGTGGAGCAGGCCCTGCGCGCCGGGCGCTCGTTCCTCTCGAACGGGCCAGCTCTGGTGGTCGAGGCCGACCTTGGTGGCGTGACCCTCCCCATGGGCAGCGTGCAGGCCGTCCCCTCCGTGCTGCCTGTCCAGCCCGTCACGGCGCGTGCGCTGCTCAACACAGGCGCCCCCGGCACCCTGACCCTGTTCGCCGGTGAGGTCGGCGCGCCGGGAGAGGTCGTGCTGCAGAGCCTCGCCGTGGGAGCCGGGCCGCTGACCCTTGAGGCGGACCTGCCCCTCTCCGGCGCGACCCGCCAGTGGGTGCGCGCCTACTTCGAGGCCAGCGATGGGAGCCAGGCGGCCTACACCAACCCGATCTTCTTCGAGACGCTGCCCCAGGGCACGACCGGCACCTACTGCGTCGCGCGACCTGATCCGGTCGGCTGCGAGCCGGGACTGACCTGGCAGGGAGCCCCCTCGGCCGCGTCGGGCTTAGGGTTCCTGGTGACGGCCGACCAGGTTCGGAACCAGACCTTCGGAGTTCCCGTCTGGTCGCTGGCCAGTGCCCAGCAGCCCTTCTTCGGCGGCACCCTCTGTGTCGGCAACCCCCTGCGTCGGGGCGCAGTGCAGGCGACGGGTGGAGGAGCGGGACTCCCCGGGTGCAGCGGCACCCTGAGCCTCGACTTCAACCAGGTGATCGCCTCGGGAACGGACCCCAGCCTCGTGGTGGGGGCGACCGTGCACCTGCAATTCTGGTATCGCAATGTCCAGGCGAGCCCCACGGTCGGGCTGACCCAGGCCCTGCAGTTCACGATCGGGCAGTAGCCCGCGGCGGATCGCCCCGATCGAAGGCGACCAGCATTGCGGGCAGCAGCACCAGGTCCCCGACCAGCGCGGCCGTCAGGCCCACGAGGCCGATCAGCCCGAAGAGCTGGGTCGTGGGCACCTCGGAGAGGAGCAGCATCGCCCAGCCGCCCACCAGCACGAGCGTCGTGATCACGAGCGCACGACCGACCGCGGTGACCGCGCGCACGGCGGCCTCCTCGGTGGCCCGGCCGCGGTCGCGCTCCTCGCGGTAGCGCGACACGAGGTGGATGGTGTCGTCGACCGCGATGCCGAGGCAGACGGTGAAGGCGAGGACGCTCGACACCTGCAGCTCGAGGTCCAGGGCGGTCAGGACGCTGCCGGCGACCGCGAGAGGAAACGCGTTGGGCACCACCGACAGCAGGCCCAGGCGCAGGGAGCGGAAGGCGACGGCCAGCACGAGCACGATCGTCAGGGCGGCGACCCACAGGCCGAGAGCGAAGTCCTCGATGATGAGGTTCACATTGCGCCGCGCGACGAACCCCGTGCCGGTCAGGTGCAGGGCCACTC
>JBDQFW010000152.1:0-8992 GCA_040265735.1 Planctomycetota bacterium
CCTCGTCCCTCCTCGGCCTGGCCGCCGCCCCCGGCGCTGCCGCCGACACCATTCGCCTGACCGACGGCACCTCCATCGAGGGCGTCCAGGTCCGTGAGGAGGGCCTCCAAAAGGTCACCTACAAGGATGGCCGCAAGGACGGCGAGGTCGACGTGGACAAGGTCCTGACCATCGTCTTCGAGCCCAAGCCGGCGCTGGTGGACACCGCCGAGGCGGGGCTCGCCGAGGACCTGTACATGCAGGCCGTTCAGGACCTCGAGGAGTACATCGCGAGCAACGACGAGCCCGAGCGCAAGTACCCCTGGGCCCTGTCCTATGCCATGTACCGCGTGGTCGAGCTGAACGAGACCATGGGGGCCTGGGACGCCGTGGTGGCGGGGGCTGATCGCCTGCTCGCGAAGGCTCCGCAGAGCCGCTACGCCCCCCTCGCGCTCCTGCGCAAGGCGGAGGCCCTCTACGAAGCGGGCAAGGGTGCGGACGCCATGAAGGCCCTCGACGCCCTCTCCACCATGGCGGGGGGCGCCGGCCTGGGCGCGCGCTGGGAGGTCGAGATCGACCTGCGCCGCGTGCTGCTGGATGACTCGGTCCAGGGTGATGCGCGCGTGAAAAAGCTCGAGGGCGTCTCCGCCAGCGCGGGCGGCTCCTACCCCTCCGTCTGGGGCCGCGCCGAGGTGGCCATTGGCGAGGCCCTGCTCAAGGCGGGCAAGGTTGCCGACGCCGAGAAGGCGTTCCGCGATGTCACCAAGGGCAGCGGGGCTGACAACCGCGCGCTGGCCGGCGCGTGGAGTGGCCTGGGCAACTGCGTGTTCGCACGCGCCTCCGCTGCCAAGGAGGCGGGCGAGGAGGGCGCTGACGCCGAGCTGCGCGAGTCTGCTCTCGCGTTCATGCGCGTGGTCATCCTCTACCGCGACCAGACCCGCTACCTGTCGGGCGCCCTGTACTGGGCCGGCCGCAGCTTCGATCTGATCGGGGACGAGGAGAGCGCGGACCGGGCCCAGCGCCTCTACCGCGAGGTCATCCGCAACCACAAGGGCACCCGCTGGGAGCAGGAGGCGCGCGCCTTCGTCCGCCGCTCCTGACGCGGCTCCCGCCTCGGGCAGAGCTGGACCCCTTCACGAGCGGGCGCTCGCCTTCGGGCGGGTGCCCGCTCGCGCGTTGAGGGTCGGGGGAGCGCGCGGGCTGCCGGTTCCTGGCGGGCTGCAGTTCCCGGCCTCGCGATCTGCCGCATCGGTGCCCGTGCCCCGGGCGCTGCGGGCTGTCCGCTCGCGGTTCGGGTCGCCGGATGCGGCAACCGGGGCGCGGCACGGTTGTCCACAGGGCGGACCACGCCGTCGGCTGAGGCGACGCGAGGCGGCCGCGACCCTCTCCTCGGGGTATGGACCAAGGCGCTCCGCTCCCCATCGATCCCCAGAGCTGGGACGACCTCGGCTCTCACACCCCCTGGCTGATCGAGCGCCTGCGCTGCGCGGGGCACGAGGCCACCGAGGCGGAGGACCTCGCTCAGGAGGCGCTCCTCCGCGGAGCCCAGCGGCAGGCGGCGGGGGAGGTGCTGACCTCGCCCCAGGGCTGGCTGCTGGTTGTGGCGCGGAACCTTGGCAGGGACCTCCATCGCAGGCGCGAGCGCATGGCCCTCGAGTCCCTGGAGGTCCTCGGCCACGAGCCCTGCGTGGCCGAGGGGCCTGAGCCGCCGGCCCAGGCCCTACCCCTCGAGAGTCTGCACCGGGCGTTTCTGGAGCTCGCGCCCCGCGATCAGCTTGTCCTCACGGCGTGGACCCTGCACGAGGGAGCTGCACACCGCGTTGCCGAGGACCTGGGCGTGAAGCGGGAGCTGGTCAAGGTGCGCCTCTTCCGCGCGCGCAGGCGCCTGCGCCGCGCCCTGGCGGCCGAGGGGATCGAGGCGTGACCGTTCGCGGCAGGGAGGGAGCGGGCGTAGCCGTGGCGGGGGTCCTCCTGCTGGCGGCGAGCTGCCTTGCGCTGGGATGCGCGGAGAGCGTGGTTCCAGGTGCGGGCTCCCGGGTGATGGGCGGCGGGTCGGGATCGGTTCCCGTCGGCGGCGTGCGAGGCGCGAGCGCAGACCCTGGCGACTCCCGCGCCTGGGTCGCGCTGCGGCAGGGCCTGCGCCGCGAGCCCCGCGGCGACAGTTGGCGGCGCTCGGACCTGCGCGGCCTGATGCGCCCTGCCCTGGCCGTGGAGCTGCTCTCCACGCCGGTCTGCGAGGAGTTCCTGCGCACGGCGCGGGTGCTGCGTTCGGAGGGAGGGGAAGGCCCTGAAACTGCCCTCGCGAGCGCGCTTGAGGGGGCGGTCAGCAGCCTGGCTCTCGATCCGCGCTGGGCCGCGAATGCCGTGCTGCAGCGCATCGAGCTGGGGGATCTGCGTGGGACGACCGTGCGCGCGCGGCAGCACTGGCTGGTGGAGCGCGCGGGCCTCGGAGATGCGCAGAGGCGTGTGCTGCGCGCCCTCGAGCATGGCTCGTGCGACGCTCGCTGTGCTCGCACCTCATCCCCTCGTGACGCGCGCGGCATCGTCAGCGCATGTGTGACACCTGACTGGCACCCGTCACCTCACCTCGCCGCACGAGCGCTCGACGAAGCCGTGTCGAACTTTCTCGATGGCGAACGGAAGCGCGAATGAGTCGCTTCCCCGAGAGGATGAGCCCGCTCCCGCGCGCGAATTTTTTTGGAATGCACGCGCACTGGATGCTTGGTCGGCGCCGTTCCTTCCGGTATCACATGGGCACTCTGGTTGACAGAGCGCCGTCTCCGGGTGTCGTCACGCGTGTGGCGAGGAGGCGTGCGCGAAGTGAACCAGGGAACAACCACGACATCAGGTGAGGCGGTCTTCCTTCGGGGGGGCCGCCTCATCCTTTGGCGGGAACCGCTCTTGGCCGCGGTCGCTGTCGTCGCGCCGCAGGCCCTTGCCGCTGGCGCCGCGGCTGCGGCGCGGGCCAACCTGTTTCTTGGACGCCGCCAGGCGCCGCGTCCAGGGCTCAGCGGCCGACGCCGTAGTAGGTGAAGCCCTGCTCGCGCAGGGTCGCCTGGGGCCAGATGTTGCGCCCGTCGAAGAGGACCGGCTGCTTGAGGTGCCCCTTGATGGCCTCGAAGTCGGGGCGTCGGAACTCGTTCCACTCCGTGACCAGAACCAGGGCGTCGGCCCCCGGGACAGCGTCCATCGGGCGCTCCACGTACTCGATCCTGTCGCCCAGGTAGTGATCGCGGCACATCTCGATGGCCTCGGGATCGGTGGCCACGACGGTGGCCCCGGCGGCCAGGAGGTCCTCGATCAGGACCACCGCAGGCGCCTCCCGCATGTCATCGGTGTTGGGCTTGAAGGCCAGGCCCCAGACGGCGAAGCGGCGTCCGGAGAGGTCCTCCCCGAACTGGGCCCGGATCTGGCGCGGGAGCAGGCGCTTCTGGTCCTCGTTCACTGCCTCCACGGCGCCCAGGATCTTGAAGTCGAGCTCCTCGTCCGAGGCCGTGCGGATCAGGGCCTTCACGTCCTTGGGGAAGCAGGAGCCGCCGTAGCCCACGCCCGCGAAGAGGAAGCGGGAGCCGATGCGCTCGTCGGAGCCGATCCCGCGGCGGACCTGGTCGATGCTGGCGCCGACCTTGCTGCACAGGCTCGCGATCTCGTTCATGAACGAGATGCGGGTGGCGAGCATGGCGTTGGCCGCGTACTTGGTCAGCTCGGCCGAGGCGACGTCCATTTGCAGGATCGGGTTGCCGGTGCGCACGAAGGGCTCGTACAGCTCCGCCATGATGCGCGCGGCACGCTCGGAGTCTGCTCCGATGACGACCCGGTTGGGCTTGAGGAAGTCGTCGATGGCGGCCCCCTCCTTCAGGAACTCGGGGTTCGAGACCACGTCGAAGGGGTGGGGCGTGGCCTCGGCGAGGGCCGCGGCGACCTTCTTGGCGGTGCCCACCGGCACGGTCGACTTGTCCACGACCACCGTGTAGCCGGTCATGTGCTCGCCGATCGAGCGCGCGGCGGCCAGGACATAGCGCACATCGGCGCTGCCGTCCTCGCCCGGGGGGGTCCCCACGGCGATGAAGACCACCTGGGCGCCAGTGATGCCCTCGGCGTAGTCCGTGGTGAACGCCAGGCGTCCATCCTTCACGTTGCGGCGCAGGAGCTCCTCGAGCCCCGGCTCGTAGATCGGCACCTTCCCTGCCTTCAGATCCTCGACCTTCTTCTGGTCGATGTCGATGCAGGTGACGGCGTTGCCGCTCTCGGCGAAGCAGGTTCCGGCGACGAGGCCGACATAGCCGGTTCCAACGACTGCGATGCGCATGGGGAGTGGGGGCTTGGGCTCAGGGGGAAGACGGTGGGGTCGAGGCCCAACTCCTTGTCGGCCCGATCGTGTGAAGGGCGTTAGACTACCTCACGTCGGCAGCCTCTCCCTGGCTGCCCCGGGGCGATTGGCTCAGCGGTAGAGCAGCTCGTTTACACCGAGACGGTCGGGGGTTCGATTCCCTCATCGCCCACCACCCGGCGCCTGCGGTTGCCGCCAGCGCCGCTCCCCGGGGCCTTCCCTGAGGGCGCCGGGATCGAGATCCGGCCGCCGCCCCACGGGTCCCCCAAGGAATGCCCTGGTCGGGGCGCAGGATCCTCCGTCAGCTGGACTCGTCCGGATCCAGCAGCCACGCGCGGTGCCCCGCTTCGAGACGGCCCAGCGCCAGGATCCCGCGGCGCGAGCCCGTTCCACGGAAACGGCGGGCGGACTCCTCCGCGGGGTCGGGGTGGCCGCGCTTCCACACCTCCAGCGGGCCCACCTCGTGCTCCGCCAGCAGCCGGCGGATGTGCTTGCGGTCCACGGGGCAGGAGCCGAGGACGCGGCGCGCCTTCAGGAGGGGAGAGAGGGGGCGCTCGTGGCTGCCCACCCAGGCTAGGCGCGGCGCCAAGAGGCGCAGATCCTCTGCCTTGCACAGCGCGCCGAGGAGATCGCTGCGCAGGAGGCTCGGGTCGGGGTCAGCGAGCCAGGCGACGCACTCGGCCTCGGCGGCGGACCATGCCGGTGCCGGCTCGGGCACTCCCTGGAACTCGTGGACGCATCCCTCTCCATCGAGGGCCACGGCGCTGCGCCGTGAGCCTTGGTCGTGCCCGCGGCCGAACCACAGGGCGACCTCCTTGAGCTCGCGGCGCAGGCTCACCCAGCACGCGTGCCCACGACCCAGGAGCGGCTCGGGATAATCGAGCCCCGGCGCGAGCTTCACGCACCCACCGGCGTGCGCATCCATGAGGGTCAGCACCTCGTCGAGGGAGGGCGACCACTCGTCCGCACGATGCGAGCGCCGTCCACCTGCGCGTCGGTCGGGATCGAGCAGCAGCCAGCGCGCGCGCACCCCTCGCTCGCGCACATCCGCGGCAACAACGCGCGCGGGCAGCGTCGCCTCGAGGAGGTTCTCGCGCGCGCACCAGGCCGTGGCGCGATCGAGGTCCGACGACACCACCTGAACCCCCGCGTCGAGCAGGGCCAGAGTGTCCGCTCCGAGACCGCACGTCGCGTCCCATAGGGTTTCACCCATGGTGGAACTCCCCAGGATCCGCGCGCGCCATGCGGCGACCGGAGCAGCCGTCGCCTGCTCGAGGCCCCTCGCGGTCAGGTAGCGAATTCGCCCGTCCTTGGCCGATTGGCGCCGTTTGGCGCGCAGTGCGTGATGCGCGGCAACGGCGCGAGCACGCTCGGGATTCAGGGTTTTCCTCAGCCTCGAAGCAACCTCGACGGCCGTCGCGATTTTGGGAAGTTCGTTCAACACGAACTGTTCGCGCTTGTCGAGAATCACGGGAGAGAGAAGAGGATGCTCGTCATCGAGCGTTGCCCTTGAGAGAGCGCGGGTGTCCGCGTGGGGCGCGATCGCTGGCGGGCCCAAGGAGATTAACAACGTGAATCGAGTTCTACTCGTGGAGTCCGACTCCGCCGAGCGTCTTGTCCTTTCGAGTCGCCTCGCGGAAGCCGGGTACCAGGTCTTCGTCACGGAGTCCGGTGCCCAGGGACTCGTCCAAGCCCGGCAGGAGACCCCCGACTTCGTCCTTCTGTCCGCAGGCCTCACCGGCGGCACGACCGCCAGCGAGGTCATCCAACGCCTGAAGTCGAACCCCGCCACGGTGGGCGTGCCCGTCCTCGCCTACGGCCAGGGCGCCGTCGCCGCCGAGCTCACCCAGCGCCTCTACGAGGTCGGGTGCGACGCGGTCCTCGGCCGCTCCGAGGTCGCCGTCATCGAGAGCGTCCTGCGCGCTCACCAGCGCGTCCAGTCGCGCATCCGGGAGCTGCGCAGCCAGAACCGTCTGATCGCGTCCCAGGTCCGCCGACTCGAGGAGCGCGTGCAGGCCGAGGGAGAGGTCGGCTCCGCCGCGGCGGTCCCCGCACCCACCGGCCTGGTCCTCGTCGACGAGGCCGGCACCGTGCGCAACGCCGACCGCGGGGCCATGGGCATCTTCGGCCCGCGCTGCGTCGGGCGCCGACTCGGCGAGCTGGCTCCCGGCACCGGCCTGGAGGCGTTCGTCCGTGACAGCCACCTCGGCGGCCGTCGCGCCCTGCGCTTCGAGCTGCGCGGCCAGGGCCAGCTTCCCGACCGCATGCTCTCCGCCCTGGTGATCCCCGCCTCGGTGGGCACTTCGGCGCAGGGCGAGCCCCTGCGTGCCCTCCTGCTCCACGAGCGCAGCCTCGAGGCTCAGCGCGCGGAGGTGATCGAGGCCAGCGAGCCGACGGGAGCCATCCAGGCCCAGATCGACGAGCTCGTTCAGGCGGCTCGCCAGCACTACACCCCCGCAACCCTGCGGGGCACGAGCCCCGCTGCTGAGCAGCTGCGGCGTACCGTGACCCGCGTCGCGACCCGCTCCGGGTGCGTCTTGATCAGCGGAGAGGCCGGGACGGAGCGCGACCTGGTCGCGCGGATCCTGCACTGGTCCGCCCGCAGCAGCGGTCCGCTGGTGACCTTCCGCTGCGGGGCCTACGGAGGCGCCTCGGCCCGCCGGGAGCTCCTGGGGGACGTGCGCGACGCCTCGTCCAAGGGGCTGCTGGGGAGCACGGTCGGCGGAACCCTGGTCCTGGAGGATGTCCACCTGCTCGACCGCGAGGTGCAGGCCATGCTCGGCCAGCGCCTCGACGAGGGCCTCTTCGCCCAGGGCGAGAACGGCGTGCGGCTGGTGGCGACCACCACGGTCGATCTCGAGGAGCGCGCCGACCGCGAGGAGTTCGACCCGGTGCTCCTGGGTCACCTGTTCCACCACAGGGTGGAGGTCCCGAGCCTGGCGGAGCGCCGGGAGGACGTCCCCGAGCTCGCCCGCGCGATCCTGTCGCGTACGCCGGGCTCCAAGGGCTACCTGACCCTGACCGAGAGCGCTTCCCAGCTCCTCGCCGAGCTCGACTGGCCTGGTAACCAGGAGGAGCTCGAGCGCGCGCTCGTCGAGGCGGCCGAGCGCTGCGAGGGCCTCGAGCTCGACGCGCAGCACCTTGCGACCGGCCTGCCCGGCGACGCGGTGGCCCAGGACTGGGTGCGGTCCATCGCCCACACGCCCCCCGGCTCTCCCGGCAGCGGGCCGCGCCTGTCCCACGGGGGCGCTGCGAGCCAGGCCATGCCCTGGGCCATCACGGACGAGGACCCGATCAGCCTCGACCACTACGAGATGAAGGTCCTCCTGCGCGCCCTGGACGCCACTGGCGGGGACAAGCTGGAGGCCGCGCGCCTGCTGAACCTCGGCAAGAGCACCCTCTATCGGAAGCTCAAGCGCTTCGGGATCCGCTGAGGACTGCACCCATGACGAGCACCGCAGCAGTCGCACTACGCGCCGAGCCCGCCGTCGCCGCCACGATCCTCCTCGTGGACGACGACCCGGGCGTGTGCACCTTCGTGCGCCGGGCCCTCACCTCCGAGGGCTATGGCGTCTTCGTCGCCCACACGGCGGCCGAGGCGGAGGAGCTTCTCGGGGATCAGGAGCTGACCATGGACCTGATCCTCCTCGATGTGGGCCTCCCCGACCGCACGGGTTGGGAGGTCCTCAAGAGGCTCCGCGCCGCGGGGGACACGACCCCCGTGGTCTTCGTCTCGGCCCAGCACGAGGTGCCGGACCGGGTGCGAGGGCTCGAGCTCGGCGCGGACGACTATCTCCAGAAGCCCTTCCGGCCCGAGGAACTCCGGGCCCGGATCGGTGCCGTTCTGCGGCGCTACGACCTGCTGCCGACCTACCGGGTCGGGCCCATGCAGCTCGACCTGACCCAGCAGAGCGTGCACCTCGATGGACGCCGGGTGGAGACCTCTCCCCGTGAGTTCCAGGTGCTGCTCGCCCTGGCGCGGGCGCGCGGCAGGATCCTCTCTCGGCCCGACCTCCTCCGCACCGTTTGGGGGATCAGCGAGGATCCGGGTACCAAGCTGCTCGAGGTCCAGGTCACGCGGCTGCGGCGCAAGCTGGCTCCCGAGGGGGCAGGCCTGATCCAGACGGTCGTCGGCAAGGGCTACCGGATCGGCGTCGCCTGAGGCCAGGCGGGTCGCGAGGGGTGGGAGCGCGCTGCTCCCACCCCGGGGCTCGCTCTACGGGTGGATCGACACGCCGACCGTCGAGGCCGCGCGCTGGCGCGGGACCCCCGAGTTCATCAGCCGCACGATGACTCGATCGCCCGCGTCCTGGTCGAACCACTCGGGCAGCGTGAAGCGGGCCAGTCGCTCCTGCTGGCCCGCACGCATGGACACGATGGTGCCGACCCCCGCGAGGGTGGGGCGCTGATCCGCCGCGCCGAAGGGGTCCACGGTCGCCCGCGTCCCCTCCTGGTGGTGCTGGAGGTCGATGCGCACGTTCAACAGCTGCGGCAGGCCGTCCGCCGTCGGGCGCGCCGCGTCGATCAGGACCTCGCGCCCCTCGAAGCGCACCCCCACGGCGGGCCGCGCGAGCAGGTGGCTCGCGCCCTCGGCAGCGCGCGCGCGGCGCAAAGCACACCGACAAGGCCAAGCGGTGCGAGCTCGTCAACGAGCTGCCGGCACGCCGTATAGCGGTTGACAAC
>JBDQFW010000153.1:0-8964 GCA_040265735.1 Planctomycetota bacterium
GCCTGTGGGCCTGGGTGTGGGTCGCCGTGGCCCTCCACCTGGCCCTCGGCGCCGCGTTCTGGTTCGTGTGCGACGACGCCTACATCTCGTGGCGCTACGCCGCGAACCTGGTCGCGGGCGAAGGCCTGACCTGGAATCCCGGCGAGCTGCCCCCCGTCGAGGGCTACAGCGAGTTCGGCTGGGTCCTGGTCGCCGCCGCGGTCCAGGGCGCGGGGCTGGCGCCGGACACCTGGCTGCCGCTGCTCTCCCTCGCCTGTGGCGCGCTGCTGGCAGGACGCGTGGTGCGGTTCCTCGGCCGGGACCTCGTGCAGCACCCCATCGCTCTCGCGGGCGGAGCCCTGTTCGTGGGGACGGCGATCCCCCTCGGCGTGTGGAGCACAGGGGGCATGGGCACCCAGCCCGCCCTGCTCTGCCTGTGGCTGTTCTTCGAGGCCCTGCTCGGGAGCCTGCAGCGCCACGAGGGCGTGAAGGCCGGCCTTGCGGGCGTGGGCCTCGTCCTCCTGCGCGCGGACGGGCACCTGTGGGTCTTCCTGCTGGGCGCCCTCGCCCTCGGGATCGCGCGCCTGCGCCGCGACGCCTGCCTCGCACGCGCAGCGGCCTGGGCCTGCGGCCTGCCCCTCGCGGCCTTCGCCGCGCACACGGCCCTGCGGCTGGGGATACACGGAGACTGGCTGCCGAACACGGCCCGAGCCAAGGTGGACCTCACTGCGTTCACCCTCGAGCGCGGCGCGCGCTATGTCGGGAGCTTCCTGCTCACCTTCCCGGGCGTCGTCCTGGCCCTGGGCGCCTTCGGGCTGCATCGCCGACGCGTGCTCGAGCGCCCCACCCTCGCGGCGCTGCTGGTGTGCCTTGCCGCCCTGGCCTATGGCGTTGTCGTTGGCGGGGACTTCATGTGCTTCCACCGCTTCCTGCTGCCTGTCTGGCCGTTCGGCGCGGTGCTGTTCGCCAAGGCCCTGCAGGCCCTGGCCGAGGACGGAGGCGCGCGCAGGAGCGCAGCGCTCGTGCTGGTCGCCACGGTGATCACGACCAACGCCCTTCCCGGCGCCGGACTCGAGGTGGTCCCCCAGAGCCTCCGCGAGACCTGCTGGTTCCGCTTCAACGCCCGCGACGCGAGCGGCGCCATGCTGTTCCGCGGCGAGCGCGAGCAGTGGCAGGACATGGCGGCCCGCGCCCGGGAGTGGCGCCGACTCGGCGAGGCCCTGGCGGAGCACGCGACTCCCGAGGATCGCCTGTGCGCGGGCGCGATCGGCGCGGTGGGCTGGGCGTCGGGCCTCGTGGTCTACGACCAGTTCGGCCTCACGCGACGCGATGTCCAGGCCTTCCCCGAGGTGCCCGGCGAGCGCTCGCCCGGCCACGACCGCTACGCACCGCCGTCCTGGTTCCAGGCGGAGGGCGCCACCATCGCCCGCGCCGCTGTGCTGGACGCGCGGGTCGTCTCCCAGCGCGGAGCCCCGCCGCCCCACGTGCGGGTGATTCCCCTGGACCCCGATCGCTACGGTGCGAACCAGACCCTCGTCCTCGAGGGCTTCCCCCGTCCATGACCTCCTCCCCCCACGCCAAGAACCGAGTCCGGCGCGCAGGCCTCTGCGCCGCCGCCGGCCTGCTGGTGGCTGCCTGTGGCGGCGGCTCGAGCGAGCCCCGCCCGAGCGTCCTCCTCCTGACCCTGGACACCACGCGCGCGGACTACCTGTCCTGCTACGGCTCCACCCGCAGCAAGACCCCCGCCCTCGACGGCCTGGCCCAGAGCGGCGCGCTCTTCGAGAACGCCATGGCCGCGTCGGCGGTGACGCCCGTCGCGCACGCGTCGATCCTTACGGGGCGCTTTGCTCCCGGGCACGGCCTGCGGGTCCTGGCGGGCGGCGGCGGCGACCGCCTCCCTGCAGACGTGCCCTCCCTGGCGCGCGCCTTCGGAGAGGCAGGCTGGGCCACAGGCGCGGTGCACTCGGCCTTCCCCGTCTCACGGCGCTTCGGACTCGACCAGGGCTTCCAGCACTTCGACTCCTTCGACGGCAAGGCGCGCATCGACGAGACGGGCAAGACCACCTGGGATGTCCAGAACCTGCAGCGCCGCAGTGACGAGACCGTGGACCGCACCCTCGCGTGGGTCGCGGAGCAGGACGATCCCTTCTTCCTGTGGGTGCACCTGTGGGACCCACACGACCCCACCCTCGTCCCGCCGGACGAGTTCGTCGCGGGGGTTCCCCAGAACGAGCAGGGTGCCTACCACCCGATTCGGCTGTACGCGCGCGAGGTCGAGTACCTCGACCTGCAGATCGGTCGTCTGCTGGAGGGCCTGCGCGCGGCGGCGGGGGAGCCTGGCCTCGTGGTCGCGGTCACGAGTGACCACGGGGAGGGCCTCGACGACGGCATGGTGCGCCACGGCTGGGGCGCTCACCGCATGCTCTACCGCGAGCAGGTGCATGTCCCGCTGATCCTGGCGGGCCCGGGAGTCCCCCCCAGCACGCGGGTGAGCGCCCAGGTGCGGACGGTGGACCTGGCCCCCACCCTGGCGGAGCTCGTGGGCCTGCCCTTCGGCGGCTCACTCGACGGCCACAGCCTGAGCCCCATGTGGCTTGGCCTCGACGCGGCCGATCGCGTGGCCTACGCCGACCAGGTGAACGGCTACGACGGGAACGCCTCGATGGTGCGGAGGAGGCCGGACGCGGCCTTCCAGTTCGTCTGGGTCGAGCAGCCTTGGAAGCTCTACTGGCGGCCCCATGACCCGGCGAAGAGCGAGCTCTTCCACCTGGGCGAGGATCCGATCGAGGGCCAGAACCGCCTCGCCACCGAGCCCGAGGTGGCCCGGCGCCTGCTGACCGACCTCGCCGCACTCGAGCCGTGGGTCACCGAGCCCTACGCCCCGCCGGCGGACATCGCCGACGCGGCCGGGGCCCTCGGCGCCCTGGGCTATGGCGGCGGGGACGGCGAGGCTGCCGAGTATCCGTGGGTGCGCGTCCCCCTGAGCGAGGCCCTGGGCCTCGAGCCGCGCGCGGGAGAGCCCGAGGTCCCGATCGTGCGCCGCTAGCGACCTGCCCGGCCGGGGAGGCCGGGCCGCGGTCCAGGCCCCGCAGGGCCGGAGGCCCGCGCCAAGCGAAGCGCCCCGGGAGAGCCAAGGCTCCCCCGGGGCGCTCGCGCATCCGGCCTCGCTCAGCCCTTGCAGGCGTCGAGCAGCCCCGCGTCCTTGAGGCGACCCTCCATGAGCTCGCCCAGCTGGGCCGGGCTCGGGCTCACGGTCGCGCCCGCGGCCTCGAGGGCGGCGATCTTCTCCTTCGCGGTGCCCTTGCCGCCGGCGATGATCGCCCCGGCGTGGCCCATGCGCTTGCCCGGAGGCGCCGTCTGCCCGGCGATGAAGCTGACCACCGGCTTGGTCACATTGGACTTGATGTAGTCCGCGGCCTCCTCCTCGGCGGAGCCTCCGATCTCGCCGATCATGATGATCGCCTCGGTCTCGGGGTCGGCCTGGAAGGCGGAGAGGCAGTCGATGAAGTTGGTCCCGTTGACCGGGTCACCGCCGATGCCCACGCAGGTGGACTGGCCGATCCCGCGGGTGGTCAGCTGCCAGACCGCCTCGTAGGTGAGGGTGCCGGAGCGGCTCACGACGCCGACCTTGCCCTTCTTGTGGATGTAGCCGGGCATGATCCCGATCTTGCACTCCTCGGGCGTGATGACGCCCGGGCAGTTGGGCCCGACCAGGCGCGTCTTGCTGCCGACCAGAGCCTCCTTCACGCGCACCATGTCGAGCACCGGGATGCCCTCGGTGATGCAGCACACCAGCTCGACCTCGGCCTCAATGGCCTCGAGGATCGCGGCGGCGGCGAACGGCGGCGGGACGTAGATGACGCTGGCGTTGGCGCCGGTCGCCTGGACACACTCGGCGACCGTGCCGAAGACCGGCAGGCCAAGGTGCTCGCTGCCCGCCTTCTTGGGGTTGGTGCCGCCGACGAGCTGGGTCCCGTAGGCCAGGGCCTGCTCGGAGTGGAAGGTGCCGGTCTTGCCGGTGAAGCCCTGGGTCAGGACCTTGGTGTTCGCGTTGACGAAGATGCTCATGGCTCGGTCCTCCTTCAGGCTCCCTTGACCGCGGCGCAGATCTTGCCGGCGGCGTCGTCCAGGTCGGTGGCGGTGATGATCGGCAGGCCGGACCCGGCGAGGATCTCGCGGCCCTGCTCCACGTTGGTGCCCTCGAGGCGCACGACGAGCGGCACCTTGAGGTCCACCTGCTTGACGGCCTCGACGACGCCGTTGGCGATCACGTCGCAGCGCATGATGCCGCCGAAGATGTTCACGAGGACCCCCTCGACCTTGTCGTCGCTGAGGATGATCTTGAACGCCTCGGTGACCTTCTCCGTGGTCGCGCCGCCGCCGACATCCAAGAAGTTGGCAGGCTGTCCGCCGTTCAGCTGGATGACGTCCATCGTCGCCATGGCCAGGCCGGCGCCGTTGACCATGCAGCCGATGTTGCCGTCCAGGGCGATGTAGGAGAGGTCGAACTTGCTGGCCTCGACCTCCTTGGGGTCCTCCTCGTGGATGTCGCGCAGCTCCTCGAGGTCCGCGTGGCGGAACATGGCGTTGGCGTCGAAGTTGATCTTCGCGTCCAGGGCCAGGACCTTGCCGTCGGTGGTCGTCACCAGCGGGTTGATCTCGGCCAGGGAGCAGTCCTTCTCGCAGAAGACCTTCGCCAGGCCCACGAGGTAGGCGCAGGCGTCGTCCACGAGCTCGGCGGGGATGCCGATGCCCTCCGCCAGGCGGCGGGCGTCGTCCGCGGCCAGGCCGGTCGACGGCGAGAAGGGAGCCTTGAGGATCTTCTCGGGGGTCGCGGCCGCGACCTCCTCGATCTCCATGCCACCCTCGCTCGAGGCCATCATCACCGGGCAGGACTGCTCGCGGTCGATGGCGATCCCGATGTAGTACTCCTTGGCGATGGCCGAGCCGGCCTCGACCCAGGTGGTGCGCACGAGCTGCCCCTCGGGACCGGTCTGGTGCGTGATCAGGGGCTTGCCGAGCATCCCGGCCGCCGCCTCGCGGGCCTCGTCGGCGCTCTTGACGAGCTTGACTCCGCCACCCTTGCCGCGGCCGCCCGCGTGGATCTGCGCCTTGACGACGCACAGTTCTGTCGGGAGGGCCTCGTAGGCCGCCGCTGCTTGGTCGGCGTCGGTGCACACGTGGCCGTCGGGCACGGACAGGCCCGCCGCGGCCAGGAGCTGCTTCGCCTGGTACTCGTGGATCTTCATGGTCTGGGAGGGTTCGTCGCGCGGGTCCGGAGCGCCCGGCTCCCCGCGAAAGGGCCGAAGATCCTACCCGCGCGCCCCGGCCCAGGCGAGGACCGGGGGGTCCGGAGGCCCCCCTCCCGCTAGGATCCGCCCGTGAACGGACCCGAAGGCATCCTCGTCGACCACGAGCTCGAGCCCCACCTCGAGGCGTGGTTCCCCGCGTCCCCCGGGGCCGAGGGCCTCCCCCACGCCCAGGTCCAGCCCGCGAGCCTCGACCTGCGCCTGGGCCCCGTGGCCCATCGCGTCCTGGCCGGGTTCCTGCCCGGCAGCGGCCCGGTCCGCCAGCAGGTCGAGGAGCTCACCAGTGAGGTCCTCGACCTCACCGGCGACGGCGCGATCCTCGAGCGCGGCTGCGTCTACCTGGTGCCCCTGGCCCGCGGCCTGCGCCTCCCTGCCGGGGTCCGCGCCCGATTCAATCCGCGCTCCTCCAGCGGCCGCCTGGACCTCTTCACGCGCGTCCTGGTCGGCGGCCACCCGCGCTTCGACGAGGCCCCCGCCGGGTGGGAAGGGGCCCTCTTCCTCGCGGTCGGCCCGCGCTCGTTCCCGGTGCGCCGGCGCACCGGGGACCGGCTCTGCCAGGTGCGGCTCAGCCGCGGGCGGGCCGAGCTGTCCCCCGAGGAGCTCCGCGAGCGCGCGGCGGCCCAGCCCCTGTGCTTCCTCGGGGACCGCCCCCTCGGGCCCGACGAGCTGCGCTTCGACGCCGAGGGCGGCCTCGAGCTCACCGTCGGCTTCGAGGGCCGCGAGCCCGCGGGCTGGCGCGCCGCCCCCTTCGCCCCTCCGGTGACCTTCGGCGCGGAGGGCGCTCACGACTCGCGCACCTGGTTCGAGCCGGTGCAGGCACCCGGAGGCCGCTGCCTCCTGCCCCCCGGCAGCTTCCACATCTTCGCGAGCCGCGAGCGCCTGCGGGTGCCCCCCGACCTCGCTGCGGAGATGCTGCCCGTGGACACGGGCCTGGGCGAGCTGCGCAACAACTACGCGGGCTTCTTCGACAGCGGCTTTGGCTGGGAGGAGGACGCCGCCGGACAGCCGGTGGGCACCGGCACCCCGGCCGTCCTCGAGGTGCGCGCTCACGATGTCCCCTTCATGGTGGACGACGGCCAGGTGTTCTTCCGCCTCAAGTACCTGCGCACGACGGGCCGACCCCGCGCCCTCTATGGCGCGGGCCGCGAAGCCTCGAGCTACCGCGGCCAGGACCTGACCCTCGCGCGGGCGTTCCGGCGCGAGGCCTGACCGCCCGTGGCGGCTGCGCCCCTGGGCTGGCCCCGGAAGCGCGGCCTCGGGGTTGGGGCGGGTGACAGCCCACAACGGACGAGGCGCCCTCCCGCAAGCGGAAGAGCGCCTCGCGCTGGGGCCGGACGGGCTCGCGCCCCGGCCCCTCAGCCGACGATCACTGGAACAGGATCGAGAGGCCGTTGGTGAAGTTCGACACCTGACCCTGGTCGCGGTACCAGGTGGAGAAGTGCCAGGTCTCGCCGGGGTTCACGTTCTGGACGCCGACCACGGGCCAGTTGGCCGACAGGTCGATCCCCAGGTCGAAGGTCCCCGTCGGGCCCGAGTTCTGGATCTGGCCGGGGGCGCTGAAGCGACCGATCTGGCCGCTCAGGCAGAGCACGCCGGCGGAGACGGTGGCCGAGCCCTGGTTGGCGCTGACGATGAACATGCCGAACTGGGAGGCCGGCAGGGAGGACGCCGTCAGGGTCAGGCTGTTGGCCGTGACCGAGGCCGATCCGGAGGCGCTGATGATGCCGGTGGCCCCGGTGCTGTTCGTGCTGGCCGCGCAGTAGCTCGTGCCGATGCCAGTGCCGCCGCCGTTGGGGTCGGGAGTCCAGGCGTCGCCGGACGCGTAGAGAACCGCGCCGGGCTTGAACAGGTCCAGGATGGCCTGACCGTCGTTGACCGGGGCCACGTCGCAGTCGAAGCGGAAGTTGTAGAGCGTGCCCCAGCGGATCGCGTTCGCGTTGGGGTTCTGAGAGTAGCTCTCGGTGCTCCAGGTCACGAGGCCGCCGCCCACGGTCGCGGTCCAGTCGGCGGTCGAGTAGGGCTCACCCGAGTGGTAGTCCACGTCGTGGAACCCGATGTTGGTCACGCTCGCGCCCGCGGGGACCGGGATCATGAACTGACCGCAGGCCCGGTCCGAGTAGAGGTTGTGCACCGCGTACTCGTAGTGCCAGGTGCCGTCGCCGTTGTCGGTCGCGTTGGAGGCGACGATGAACAGGCCATCGCCCTGGACCATGACGTCCGTGGTGATCACGGTCGGGTCGTGGGTTGCCCAGGCGCGGATGGCGGGCTCCTCACGCACCGTGGCGCCGGCCCAGGACATGTTCCAGCCATTGCTCAGGTTGCCGCTGCCGACCGAGATGCGGCGGTAGGAGGCGTTGTTGGCCTGGTTGCCCGCGGCCGAGTCGTCGGGGGCGATGTAGTGGCCCTCGCCGTAGAAGGTGGCGTTGGGGTGCGTCGCCGGGTTGACCTCGGAGTTGGCCACCTGGATGCGCTTGTAGACCGAGTTCCCGCTCTGGCCCTGGGCCGTGTAGGGGTAGTTGAAGGCGCCGGTCGAGGGGTTCACCTCGAAGCGGGGCCCAAGGCCGGACTGGCTGCCGTTCAGGCTGGAGCCGTAGGGGTCCGAGCAGCCGATGCCGAGGCGCGAGCCCGTGCCGGAGCTCTGGCAGGTGCAGCACAGGCCCTGCTGCAGGGCGGTGAAGCCATGCTTCAGCCACGAGAGGCCCATCTGCTCGAAGCGGCCGTCCTCGTAGCGGTAGATGTTCTGGCCGATGACCGGGTGCTGGTTGTTGTTGGAGATCCACAGCAGCTCGGCGTCGCCCACGTTGCACGAGGTCGTGCCGATGGCATAGGCACTCACGCCGTTCGTGGCGGAGTACTTGGTGATGCCATTCAGGTCACCCACGATGACATCGGCGCCGACGGCCGGGTTGGTGCAGCCGCCGCTGCCGCCGGACCCCCCGGCGGAGATATCGAGGTTGCCCGAACCGCTGGCGTTGCCGTTCCACGAGCCCACCTGCACCAGGTAGGTCTGGCCAGCCACCGCGCTGATGCTGACCGACGACTGGAAGTTGCAGGAGTCGTCGTTGCAGGTGATGGCGCCCCCCGTCGGGCAGCCGCCGCCGTTGTAGACCGCGAGCACGGTGTCGAAGCTCGCGCCGCAGGTGCTGAGGGTCACGTTCGCCGTGGCCTGGGCGGTCCAGGCCCAGAACACGTCCCGCCCCATGCCGCCGCAGGGCGACCAGGAGCTGTCCGTGGCGTTGGAGGTGTTGAAGGCGTAGGTGCCGTAGCCAGCGATGCCGGTTGCGTTGGAGCAGTCGTCCGTCTGGGCGGAGGCCGCACCGGCGAGGATCAGGGCAAGGGGGAGGAGTCGTTGCATGAGAAGACGGGTCTGGAGGGCCCGCGGGCTAAAGGCCGCAGGGCACCCTAGGTGGACGCAAGCCGCGCCCGGGAGGTTCCACCACTTGAGTCTCCCCCATCCAGGCGGCTCTGCCCACCCCTGGGCTGGATCTTGCCCACGGCGAGGGGGGCGGACATCACCTGGTCGGGTGCGGCGACCTGCCACGATCCCTCGTTCAAGGCCCGGCAGCTTCAGCTTGCCTTGGGAGGCCTCAGGTCCCGTGATGAGGCACGGGCCAAGGCTGTGAGGGGCGCCCGAGCGAGCAGCCAACGCGGCGGCCCCGAGGCCGCCGCGTTGGCT
>JBDQFW010000154.1:0-8908 GCA_040265735.1 Planctomycetota bacterium
TCTCTGCGCGCCCCTCGGGCGTGCGCGCAGAGAGCACCGCCGCGCGCCCCTGTGGCGCGAGCGCAGAGAGCACCGCCGCGCGTCCCTGTGGCGCGAGCGCAGACAACACCCCCGCGCGCCTCTCCCGCGTGGTGAGGCGGCCGCCGCGCCTGCCGGACTCAGTCCCGCAGGCCGCGGGTGCGGAAGGGCTCGGAGGTCACCAGCTCCAACACGAGCGCACGCGTGGACCAGCCCTCGGCCTCGGTGGCACGGAGGGCGCGGTCCAGGGCCGGGGCGTCCCAGGCCTCCGAGGGCCGACCGATCCCATAGACGAACAGGCGCTCCAGCAGGGCCTTCGCGAGGCGCTCGGGGTTGGCTGCCAGGTGGGTCTTGAGCCCGCTGAGACCCTCGAGGGTCTCACCTCCCGGAAGCGTCCCGCGGGTGTCGAGGGGGCGACCCCCGTCCTCCTCGCGCAGCCGGCCCACGCCGTCGTAGGCCTCGAGCGCGAAGCCCAACGGATCGATGCGGGCGTGGCAGCCGGCGCAGGCCGGGTCCGCGCGATGCGCCTCCAAGCGCTCGCGCACCGAGGTCGGGGCCTCGGCCTGCGCCGCAGGCAGGGCTCCCACATCCGGCGGCGGCGGGGGGGGCGCCGCGTCCAGCAGGGCCTCCAGGATCCAGGCCCCACGCAGCACGGGGCTCGTACGCGTCGGGTGCGAGGTGAGGGTGAGCGTGCTGCCCTGAGCCAGGACGCCACCGCGCTGATCGGGCGGGACGGCGGTGCGCCGCAGCTTGCCTCCTTGGACCTCGGGCAGCCCGTAGTGGGCGGCGAGGCGGCGGTTGAGGTAGGTCCAGTCGGCGGCCACCAGCTCGGTGACCGGGAGCCCCTCGCGCACGAGCGCGTCGAAGAACAGGGCGCTCTCCTCGTAGAGGTCTCGCTTGAGGTCGTCCCCGAAGCCGCGATAGACGCGGAAGTCCACGGCGCGCGTGGGCATCTCGCGGAAGCGCAGCCACTGGCTCGCGAAGCCGTCCGCGAGAGCGCGGCTACGCGGATCGCGGAGGAGGCGCTGAGCCTGGGACCGGAGCACCTGCACCTCGAGCAGCGCGCCGGTCCCGGCCGCCTCGAGCAGCTCGTCGTCCGGTCCCTGCGCCCAGAGGGTGAAGGCGAGTCGCGTAGCCAGCTCGAACGGATCCAGCGGGCGGGGCTCCGCGCCGGGACGGTCGGCCTCCACCCGGAACAGGAAGTTGGGGGAGACCAGGACCGAGAGCAGCGCGGAGCGCAGACGCAGTCCGCCCGCGAAGCCCCCGGTCGGCTCGACAAGGGCGAGACGCGTCTGCACCTCCTCCTCCGTGGGCGGCCTGCGGAAGGCGCGCAGCAGGAGCGCGCGGAGGACGGCCTCCGGCTCGCCCTCGAAGCGGGCCCGCGCGCGCCTGCTCGCCGCAACCTCCTCCAGGACGCGCTGTGCGGCGTCGAAGTAGCGCTCGACCACTACATCGGTCAGGAACATGACATCGCCCACGGTGTCGAAGCCGTAGGCAGCCGCGTCCGCGGGGAAGACATCCTCGACCTCGACCCGCACGCCGAAGAGGTCCTCCACGCAGCGCTCGTACTCGAAGCGGGTCAGGCGGCGCAGGGTCGCGGCGCGCGGGGGGCTTGGCGGACCGGAGGCGGCCCGCAGGTCGGCGAGCAGGGCAGCGCGCGCTTCTGGAGCGAGGCTCTGCGCTGTAGCGTCCCCCGCGCGCGGGGGCGGCGGCATGTCTCCTTCTTCCACGCGCGTGATGAGCTCCCGCCACAGCTCGGGGTCTCGGGCGAGGAGCTCGCTCGGATTGCCCCCCAGGTCGAGGCCCGCCTTGGGCCGCTCGCCTCCATGGCAAGAGGTGCAGGACTCCTGGAACGCGGCCGCGACGCGCTGGAGGGGATCATCCCCATGGAGCCCTGCCGGAGTCGCGGCGGCAGGAGCCAGCGCCAGGAGGAGCAGCAGGCTCACTTGTCGTCGCCTCCGGCTTCCGCCTCTCGGGCGCGGCGCTCCTCCTCGCGGGCGCGCTGCTTCTCCGCGCGCTTGGCCTGCTGAGCCTCGGCCTTGCGAACGGCGGCGGCGACGGCGTCTGGGTCCAGGGTGACGCGGTGCGCGCCCCCGCCCTCGCTCACGGCAAGGAGCTCAGGGGTGGCCACGCCGAGGGCCTGGACCTTGATCGGGGAGCTGGAGGTGCTCGAGCCGTCCACCAGGCTCCAGAGGGCGATCATGTCGTCCGTGGGCATGGGAATGGACACCTCGGTGGTGGGCGTCACGACCGCGGTCTCGGGCGAGGTGACGCACACCATGTAGATCCAGTTGTCGTAGCCCTCACGCGGCTGCACCTGCACGGTCAGCTGCCAGGGGTGAGGGGGCAGGACCTCCGGGTTCGTGAGCTCGAGGGTGAGCTGCGGCGCCGGCTCGAGCACGATGGTCATGCCGTCCAGCAGGGTCTCGACGCGGCGCGCGCGAAAGCCAGGAGCTCCGAACCACGCGGTGTCCTCCACCCTGCTCACGGTGACGCGGGCAGCCCCTGCGACGATCTCGATGTCCTCGTTGTTGGGGTAGTTGTGGGTGCCGATTGCGCCAGGCACGGGCTGGTCATCGGGGCCCACGACGCGGATGCGGGCCAGCCAGGCCCGGCTGCGCAGGTCGAGGTCTCCAAGGTCGAGCTGCTCACCGGCCACCACCTCACCGGTGACCTGCAGCACCTCCTGCTTGCCGAAGAGCATGCTTCGTTCGGCCACCACGCGCACCTCGCCAGGCGTCAGGCCCTCCAGGACGAACGAGCCATCCTCCTGCACCGGCAAGAGGTGGGCCACGGGCGAGCGCCACCCGCTGTTCGGATCGGGTTGGCGGGCCATCAGCGCGAGGTTCATCTCCTGGAACTCGAGGGGGAGCAGCCAGCGGCCCGTGACGCTCCCGCTGGTCGCGACCTCCGTGCGCGGCTGCCTGGCGGCGCGATCCTCCTCTGGGGCTAGGGAGACCTCCGTGCGCAGCGATTCTGGTGCCTGGCCTCCCTCGAGGGTGGCCTCCCCGGGCTTGGCAAGGACCGGTCCCTGCACCTCAGGGATCGCTGCCGGTGCACCCTCATCGAGGATAAGCCAGGTCATCCCGAAGGCGAGGAGGACGAGGAGCAGTGCCAGGCGCATGGCCCGATCCTAGCGAGCGCCGCGGACGCGGACCCGCCGGAGCGCGAACTGCGGGGGCGCGGGTGCAGCGAGGATGACCGCGATCGATGGTGGCGCTGCGCAGGTTGCCGATAGGCTCCTGCCATGGGAACGCAAGCAGTTGGGCGGATGGGCACACTCCTGGGTGCACTGGCCGCACTGGCGGCCCTCGCTCTGCTGCCTGCTGCCCCAGGTCCTCTGGTGATTCCCGAGGGGGAGGATCCGGGCCGCTGGACCGAGGAGCTCGACCGCCTGGTCCAGAGCACGCCTGACGCGCCGCGGCCTCTGGTGTTCCTCGGCAGCTCCAGCATCCGCAGGTGGTCCACTCTCGCCGCGGACATGGCCCCTCTACCTGTGCTCAACCGCGGCTTCGGCGGCTCGCGCATCTTCGACGCGGTGCACTGGTTCGACCGTTTGGTGACGCCCCATGATCCCAGCGTCATCGTCGTCTTCTCGGGGACCAACGACCTCTCCGGGTCGAATCCCCGCCAGCCCAGCTGGATCCTCGAGCAGTTCGACCAGCTGGTGCGCGTCGCGCGCAGGAGCTGCCGCACGACCCCGCTGGTCTACATCGCGATCAGCCCCAGCCCCTCCAGGATCGAGCACTTGGACGCGGTGCTGGAGACCAACCGCCTCATCGCAGAGCGCTGCGCGGCCGATCCGCTGCTCGAGTTCGTGGACACCGCCACGGGGCTGCTGGATGCAGAGGGGCGGCCCGACCCGAGCTGGTTCGTCGAGGATCGCCTGCACCTGAACGCTGAGGGTTACCAGCACTGGACCCGCGTGCTGAAGCCTGTCCTCGAGCGGCTGGACTCGGTCCCGCGATCCTGACCGAGGGGCGCCCGGATCAGGACCCCTGTCGGGGCCGCCAACGGGCGAGCCCAGCCAGGCCGATCCCGCAGCCGAGGGCTGCGCCCCCGTAGATCAGTCGCCAGGGGAGGGGGTCGATGCCAGGCTCGAAGGTGGCCAGGATTCCAACGGCGGATTGGAGCAGGCCCGCCATGAGGCCCAGGGCGAGGAGGAGTCGCATGGGGGGATTCTTGGGTGAAGGTGCGCTCCCCTTCCGGCCTTCTTGGCCCTCAGCTGGCGTGGCCGCACCAGGGGCCGCACTCCGAGGCGAGGCGGCGCCCGGTCTCTCCCTGACACCAGAGGATCAGGTTGCGGCGGCGGCCGCGCCGGAGAGGGTGGACCCCGTGGCGGTGACGCCCGGCGTGCAGGATGGCCTGGCCCGGCTCGTGCTCCAGCTCGAAGGCCTCGCTCGGGCTCCAGGGCGTCTGGCGGTGCTCGTCGCAGCGCACCCCGCGGAAGTAGAGCTCCGTGCCCGAGAAGTCCTCACCGAGGCAGAGGTTCAGCGTCACCACGCTGTCGTCCACGTGGTAGCCGAGCTCCTCGTCCGCGCCGGCTCCGTACTCGGCCAGGAACCCATGCTCCGCCGTCAGGTCCGCGCCTCCTAGGGACGCGAACAGCGCGCGGCCGAGGGGCGCGACCAGCTCCGCTCGCAGGGCCGAGGCCAGCGGTCCAAGGCCGAGGTCGGCGAGCACCGCGCCGTAGCTGTGCATCGAGTTTGGGCCCGCGCCCGCCGATTCGCGCGCGCCGCGGGCATCGAGGTCCTCGAGCAGGGCCTCACAGCCCTCGGCGGTCAGCAGGGGCAGGGACCACACCCCTGGGCCCACGGGGGTGAGCCTGGCGAGCAGCTCCTTCCCGCCGCCGGCGCCAGCAGCGTCCAGATCCTCACCCAGGCCGGGCACGAGGGCGCCGGCTGGGAGGAGGTCGGAGAGGCCGGGCTTCACCCTTCAGCCATCGGCTGGTCGGCCTTGTTGCCTTGCGCGAAGCCCGGACAAGGATGCGCGGAGGCGCTCACCGGGGCCCGATGAGCTCGATCAGGTTCCCGTCCGGGTCGGGCACGAGCGCAAGCAGCGTCCCGTCGGGGCCCTGCCCGGGGAGCGGCGTCGGACCCTCCGCCAGGGGCTTCACGCCTTTCTTGGCGAGACGCTCCAGGATGGGGTTGAGGTGGGTGACATAGATCGTCAGGTAGCTGAAGCCAAGCTCCTCGAGGATGGTGCCGTTCTTGCTGGCCGCGGCCTCCTTGGGAGCCTGCATGAGCTTGACTCCCGTGTGCGTCCCCGGGGTCGCAGCGGAAGGCCGGAACACCTTGATGTCGAGGCCGCTCCCGTCGGTGAGGCCCGCCTTGCTGCAGAACTCACCCGGCACGCTGAACGGTCGCTTGGCGCTGAGGCCGAGGCCCTCTTCACCGTAGAACGCTGCCGAGCGCTCGAGGTCACGCACCACGATGCCGAGGTCGATGGTGCCGTTGGCGAACTCGAACTCCTCGGTGCTGCGGGAGGCGTCGAGCTCGAGGGTCCAGGGCAGGGCTGCGGCGAGGAGGGAGAGGAGGGGCAGGAGGCGGGTCAGGCGCATGGCGAGCATCGTCCTCGGGTGGGCGAGGGCGCGCAAGGCGGGTCGGGCGCGGCGCCTCCCGCGCGGGCCTCGCAGGGACCCCCAGGCGGCGTGGAGACGCACTCCCGCGGGCCTTCGCCCGACCTGCCTGACCGTCGTGCGGTCCGAGGGGTAGGATCCGCCCCATGGTCCTCACAGCTCTCTGCCTCGTAGCCCTGACGCCGCCGCTTCCCGCACCCCAGGACAAGGCCGCCATGGTCTTCGAGGACGGCATGGCCCAGGTCGTTCCCGCCTTCAAGGACAAGGAACAGTGGATCCGGCACGACCTCTTCGTCGAGACGGAGTTCGACAGCGACGGGGACGGCAAGCTCGACCGCGTTCATGTGGACGTCACGCGACCGGCCCAGACCGACAGCGAGGACCTCAAGGTCCATGTGATCTACGAGACCAGCCCCTACTTCGCGGGGATCGCGGGCAACGACCGCAGCTTCTTCTGGGACCCCAGCCACGAGCTGGGGGCCGAGCCCCCTGAGCACACGCACCCCGACGGCATCCCTCACCAGCAGAGGCGTCCCACGATCGCCAACGGCGAGGTGAACAGCTGGGTGCCCCGGGGCTTCGCCGTGATCCACTCCTGCTCGCCGGGGACCGGCATGTCCCAGGGCTGTCCGACCGTGGGAGGCAAGAACGAGTCCCTGGCGCCCAAGGCCGTCATCGACTGGCTCAACGGCCGGGCGAAGGGCTTCACCGAGGTGGACGGCGACCAGGAGGTGAAGGCCTACTGGGCCACCGGCAAGGTGGGGATGACCGGGACCTCCTACAACGGCACCCTGCCCCTCGCCGCTGCCACCACCGGGGTCGAGGGCCTCGAGGCCATCATCCCCGTCGCGCCCAACACCTCCTACTACCACTACTACCGCTCGCACGGGCTCGTGCGGCACCCCGGCGGCTACATGGGCGAGGACATCGATGTCCTCTACGACTTCATCCACAGCGGCTGGCCGGCGCGACGCGAGTGGTGCGACTGCGAGGTGCGCGACAAGGAGATGGCCGAGAGCCAAGACCGCATCACCGGGGACTACAACGACTTCTGGGCGGGGCGCGACTACCTCAACCAGCTCGACGATCTGAAGTGCGCGGTGCTGATGGCCCACGCCTTCAACGACTGGAATGTGATGCCCGAGCACAGCGTGCGCATCTATGAGGCCGTCAAGGAGAAGGGCGTGCCCTGCATGGCCTACTTCCACCAGGGCGGCCACGGCGGTCCGCCGCCGCTCGACATGATGAACCGCTGGTTCTCGCGCTATGTCTGCGGGGTCGAGAACGGCGTCGAGGAGCTCCCGCGCAGCTGGGTCGTCCGCGAGGGGGACCGCCGCAACAAGCCCACGGCCTATCCCCAATATCCCCACCCCGAGGCAGCCGGCGTGACCCTGCATCCCAGCGGCGAGGGCGGCGGCTCCGGCGACCTCTCGGGTCGCCGCGGGCGCGGGAAGCAGACGCTGGTGGACGATGTCAGCAAGGACGGCGCTTTCCTGGCGGCTGCCGGCGAGTCGAGCCACCGCCTGCTGTTCCAGACCGCCGAGCTGACGGCTCCCGTGCACCTCTCGGGCTACGCCGAGGTCAGCCTGCGGGTGGCCTCCTCGAAGCCCGCTGCGAACCTGTCGGTGTGGGTCGTCTCGCTTCCTTGGACCGAGACGCGCGACATCAACGCCAACATCATCACCCGCGGCTGGGCCGACCCCCAGAACCGCAACGACCCGCGGACCAGCAGCCCCCTCGAGCCGGGCGAGTTCGTCGATCTGCGCTTCCAGCTGCAGCCGGATGACCAGGTCATCCCGGCCGGTCAGCGCATCGGCCTGATGGTGTTCTCGAGCGATCGGGACTTCACGCTGTGGCCGGCACCCGGGACGGAGCTCACCTTGGACCTCGCGGGCTGCTCGCTGACGCTGCCGGTGGTCGGGGGCTCGAAGGCCCTGCAGGCCGCGGGCGTGCGCTGAGCGGGGCGCCGCGTGCCGGGGGAGCTCAGGCTCCCTCGGACAGGTGCTTGATGTGCTCGAGCACCCTTCCGTGGATGGCGTGCAGGATCCAGTCTCCCCAGACCTTCCAGTAGGCGGTCGGGCCAAGCTCCATCTGGTACCAGGTGCTGCCCTCGAGGCGCGTGCGCCCACCGGGGAGGGGCACTAGCCGGAACTCCCCGCGCACGCTGCGGAAGGAGCGATCCAGGTGAGGCGGGTGCAGGTGGGCGTAGAAGCTCCACTCCTCCATCGGGACCGGCTGCTCGGTCACCGTGAAGGCCAGGCGACGAGGCGGCTCCCAGGCCGTGATGGGTTCGACGAATGCGCCGGTCGAGAACTCGCAGCGCCGGATCGCTCCGACGCCCTCCCCTTCGATGCGCGCTCGTAGGGGGTAGGCGATCCCCGTCCTGAAGAGCCAGTGGTCAGGCTCAGGCAGCTCGCTGAAGGACACGACGTGTTCCCAGACCGCCTCGGGCGGCGCGTCGATCGTGACGGAGCTCGCCACCTCCCGCAGACCATGTGCGGTCACCTCCTTCTCGGCCAGCGCGCCCAGGGGGAGGAGCACGACGAGGCACGCGAGGCCGCGGTCAGGGGTCACGGCCATGCGAGCCATGGCGCGCCCAACGAGCGCGCCGGGGACCGCCGTGGCCCACATCACGGGGTAGGCCATCACGAGGCAGACCGCACCCTCGAGGGCGAACAGGAGCATGGCGAAGAACCCCGCCAGCAGGGACAGCGTGACGGCTCCGACGGTCCAGCCGGTCGTGCGTGGTGCGCCGAGGTTGGTCACATAGCCCACCAGCACGCCCAGCAGCATGGGCGTGCCGAGGAACAGCGCGGGGCCGTAGTAGGACAGCCCCTGGGTGAAGATGGCGATGATTCCCGTCACCAGGCCCACGGCGAGCCCGACGCCGAGCAGGGTCATCCGCAGAGTGAACTCGTCGGGGCGCTGCCGCGGGGGTGAGGCCGCCGCGCGAGGCCAGGCCGCCAGGGCCGCGAGGACGACGTAGTTGACCATGGGGATGAGGAAGCCCAGGGCCCACCAGACGGAGAGGCCCGCGTCCCGTGCCCGGCGCGCGCACATGGCCACGCCGATCCAGAGGAACGGCAGCGTGAACAGGACCAGGAACGCGAGGAAGGCGGGCGGCAGGTGGTCGATCCCCCCGAGCCTCTGCCCGAAGGTGGGGTCGAGGTAGGTCAGCGGGTCCCAGAAGACCCCCGTCACGGCCATGCAGACCGCGGCCTCCACTGCGTACTTGAGCAGGGCAAGACCGAGGCCGGCCGCGAGGAACTGGGCGCGACCGACGCGTCCGTCCAGGCGGAAGAGCTCTAAGGG
>JBDQFW010000155.1:0-8860 GCA_040265735.1 Planctomycetota bacterium
GGTTTGCCCTACCGGTTGTTAAACGGGGGCGCCCCCGGGTGGGGGGGGGCGCGCCGAAGGAGGTGGAGCCAGAGATCGGATTCGAACCGACGACCCTCGCTTTACGAAAGCGATGCTCTACCACTGAGCTACTCTGGCCAGCGACCGGGACGCGCGAACCACGCCCCGGCCGTTCGAGGTGGACCCGCCGTCACTCGGCGGAGCCGCCGGTGAGCAGGGCGCCCATGACGCCCGTGCGGGCGGCGCGGTCGGCCCCGCACATCCCGATGGCGCGCGCAGCGGCCCCGCGGACCTCGGCGCTGTTGCCACCGTCGCCAGCGGCGGCCGCGAGGGCCCCCATGGCGGCGTCCACGGCGCCCGAGCGGGCGGCGATTCCGCCAATGGCGTGAGCAGCGGCCACGCGGGCATCGTCGGAGCGGCTCGAGTCGGCCAGGACCGACATCAGGGCCTCGCCGTTCTCCCAGCTGCCGCAGCGCTGAAGGGCCGCCATCGCGGGGACGGTGACCGCGTCAGCGCGGAAGGCCAGGGTCGAGGCCAGAGCGCCAGCGGCGCCCGAGCAGTCGGTGTTCCCCGCGCCGGCAAGAGCCGCAAGGGCGGCGGCCGCCCGAGCGCCGAGGGCGTCGGCCTGGGCACGGTCCCCGTCGAGGTCGGCGCTCATGGCCTCCTCGAGGGCGGACAGATCCGCGGCGTCGCTGATGACGCCGGCGACGCGGTCGCTCATGGCGTCCGCGAACTCCTCGTCACTGCTCATCAGGAACACGGGCACCTCGGCGAGGTGGTCCTGACGGGCGATGTCGGCAAGCACCTGGTCGGTGGTGAGTCCACCCACGCGGTCCCCCACGAGGATCATGTCCACGACGGGCATGCGGCGGACGAGGACGATGCCCTCGACCCCGGAGGACCGGTGGTCGACCATCACGCCCTGGGCGCTCAGGCCGGAGAGCACCGCGCCGGCGCGCTCGGCGTTGCCGTCCACGATGGCGGCGACGCGCAGGACATCACGGCCGGCGGCCTCGGCGAGGCCCGCTACGGTGGCGCCGCCGGCGTCGCTGCCGGTCGAGCCGGCGATCGCAGCCAGGGCGAGGGCGGCCTCACCGCGAAGGGTGGAGTCGGCGCTCGAAAGGGCCTGCCCGAGGCCGGCCGTCGGAGCGGAGGCGCAGATGGCGAGGGCCTTGCACAGCTCCGCGCCAGCCATGGCGTCGTCCGTGGCCACGGCCATGGCAAGAGCCAGGTCGGTGGCGTCGGTGCCCGCGCTGGCCAGGACCAGCGAGGCGGTGGCTGCGGTCTCGCTGACCGCGTCGTCGTCCATCATCCCCGCCTTGGCGACGATGGAGGCGCAGGAGCGCGTGACGCCGGCCTGGGCGTTCAGGTCCGCGGCGGCCACGCCCAGCGCGGTGGTGTAGGCCCAGAGAGCCATGTGGTCGTTGTAGATGGCGGTGGGCACCGAGGTGCTGGCCACCCCGCCGTCCCAGCTCCAGATCGCATCCTGGTCCTCGAAGGGACGGATGGCCTGGGTGCTGCGCTGGTGGAACCCGTCCCCGATCGCGAGCAGGCTCGCGACGGCGTTCCCGTTGGAGCCGCAGGCGGCGGCGGCGTCCTTGGCCGCCTTGATGACCATGGCGTCGGCGTCCAGGGCAGCGCAGGCCTCGAGGGCTCCGGCCGTCCGGGCGTCGCCGATGCGACCAAGGCAGATGGCGGCGTTGCGGCGCAGGTAGGCGCTGTCGCTGCCGAGGGCGGCGACCAGCGGCCAGATCACATCTCCGCCGAGCTCGATGAGCGCGGCCATGGCGACCACGCGACGGTCCTCGTTGCCCTCGTCACCGAGGTACGGAACCAGCGCGGTGGCGCTGTAGGGACCGTGCTCGGCTGCGAGCTGGGTGACGATCTGGCGGCGGCGCAGAGCGTCCGAGGAGCCGATCAGCTCGTCGGTGAGCTCGCGCACGGCGTCCGCGTCGTCGCGGTGGGCCGTCCGGCCGAGGCGCGCGCGGGAGAGCATGCGCTCGGCGACCAGGCGCCACTCGCCCCCCTCGACGATGAGGTCGAGGAAGACCTGGTGGTCGGCCTCCTTCCACAGCTCGTAGGCGGCCTCGTCGCTCGGATCGGCGGCGAGGATCGCCTGGAACTTGGCGAGGGCCTCTTCCTTGCGGCCGCGAGAGAGCAGGTCGACGCCCTCGCGGTAGAGCTCACCCAGGTCCTGGGCGAAGGTGGGAGCGGCAAGGGCTGCCAGGGCGAGGCACAGGCCCATGGTCCGGCGCGACTGGGTCATGATCGATCGGGTCCTCGGGTGAGGAGGGTCGTTGGGGGGGGACACGCCTTCAGCGGCGCTGGGGAGTGACCGGCGGATCCGCACGGGGGACGCGTGGACCCTGACGGCCTCAGGGGGATGGCGAATGATAGCGGGGGTCGAACGGGGGTCAAGGCGCGGGGCGAGACCCCACTCCCCACGCGACCTCTACCTAGCGGTGCCCGCCCGGCTACCCAACCGCGGGTCCGGGCACGAGAATCCCCAGGATCCGCCCCTCCCGCGCGCCAGTGACGGTCGCGCGCGTGACAGGCTCGCCCGCCACGAGGCGCGCTCCCAGGACGGCGAACACCAGAGCCTCGCGTGCGTCCGGATCGACCCCGACCTGCTGGGAGGCCCGGGCAGGAAGACCCCCGAGGCGCTCGAGAGCCGCCATCACCCCGGGATGGTGGACCCCCCCACCGGCCACGAGGAGCTCCCGCGGGCGCTCAGGGAGCCACCGCAGCCCCCCGACCGCGTGCCGGGCAACGGCCTCGGCCGCGGAGGCGAGCAGGTCCGGGGTGGGGAAGGCCTCCAGGTCGGACAGGAGGGACCCCAGCCAGGCGCTGCCGAAGGCGTCGCGGCCCGTACTGCATGGCGGTTCCGCGCCTATAAACGGGTGCCGCAGGATCCGCGCGACGACCTCCTCCCGGACCGCTCCGCCGGAGGCCGCGCCCCCGTCCCGGTCCATGGGCTGGCCCAGCCTCGCCCTGGCAAGGCCGTCCAAGAGGGCCCCCGCCGGACCCGTGTCGAAGGCCAGGGCTCCCTCATCGCCAAGCCAGGTGAGGTTGGCGATGCCCCCCAGGTTCAGGATGCAGAGGGGCCGCGGTACGCCCGCGAACACCACGTCGTCGGCGTAGGCCGAGACCGGAGCGCCCTCGCCGCCCGCTGCCAAGTCGGCCGCGCGGAAGTCAGCAGCAACCGGGCAGCCGGCCACCTCGGCGATCCGGGAGGGGTCCCCGAGTTGGAGGGAGGCCGACCCGGTAGGCTCGGCCCCATCGTGGTGCCACACCGTCTGGCCGTGGCTCGCCACGAGGTCAGGGACCCAGCCCGCCGCTCCGGCGACCTCGCGAACGGCCGATCCGAAGGCAAGGCCCAGGTCCCGGTGCAGGAGCGCCACCTCGCGGACCCCGGCACTGGCCCCCTCGAGCAGGCCGCGCACGCGGTGCCCGAGTTCCTCCTCGAAGGGCACGGTGCGGAAGGCCTCGACCTCGGGCGCCTCCCAGCGGCCGCTCGCGCGCCGCAGGCGCACCAGCCCCACATCGACCCCATCGGCGCTCGTCCCCGAGAGCACGCCGGCCACGCGCAGGCCCTCCGTGCCTTGCAGGCGCTCGCGCAGGGACTGCCAGGGCATGACGCTGGTCTAGCACCTGGGCCCCGCGAACGCGAACGGAGAGCGGGTCCGATGGTCGCCGCTCCCGCGGCCTGCGGCCTGCGCCCGCGCTCGTGCCTCTGCAGGCCTGCTCCGGTCGAGGCCGGCCGGCGGCCTCTAACGTGACTCCGGTAGAGCCCGGCCGGCGGCCTCTAGTATGGAGACATGGCCTCCACCGAGCCCCCCAGCAAGCGCGAGCAGGGCGCGCGACGCGCGATCCTCGTGGCCGACGACGACGCTGATGTGCGGCTGGCCCTGGAGATGCTCCTCGGCTACGAGGGCTTCGAGGTCTGGACCGCTCGCGACGGGGCCGAGGCCTGGGCACGGCTGCAGCGGGCCGAGAGCGACGGCGCACCTCCGGCGATGCTGTTGACCGACCTCAAGATGCCCGGCCTCGATGGCATGGAGCTCCTCGAGAAGGTCGCGACGCTGGGCTCCCCCCCGCCCGTGGTCGTGATCAGCGGTCACGGCGATGTGGAGACCGCGGTCGCGGCCATGCAGCGCGGAGCGGCGAACTTCCTCGAGAAGCCGCTCGACGACAACCGCCTGAGGGCGACCATCCGGGCGACGCTGCGCGAGGGTGAGCTCTCCCAGGAGAACCAGAAGCTGCGCGCGCGCCTCGTGGCCGGGCACGAGCTGGTGGGCTCGGGCGGAGCGATGCAGGAGCTGCGTGACCAGGTCGAGGCGATCGCGCGCAGCGAGGCCTCGGTGCTCATCACCGGAGAGAACGGCGTCGGCAAGGAGGTCGTGGCGCGCAACCTGCACGCGCGCAGCCCGCGCGCGACGGGCCCGTTCGTCACGGTCAACTGCGCGGCGATTCCGGCGGAGCTGATCGAGTCCGAGCTGTTCGGGCACGAGAAGGGCTCGTTCACGGGCGCGCACGAGCGTCGCATCGGTCACTTCGAGGCGGCGACCGGCGGGACGCTGTTCCTCGACGAGATCGGGGACATGCCCCTTGCCGCCCAGGCGAAGGTGCTGCGCGCGCTCGAGACCCGCGAGGTGACCCGCGTGGGCGACAGCCGGACGGTGCCCGTCGACATCCGCGTGCTCGCGGCCACAAACGCGGACCTGGCGGAGGCCGTCGAAGAGGGGCGCTTCCGTATGGATCTGTTCTACAGGCTCAACGTGGTGCCCCTGCGCGTGCCCGCCCTGCGCGAGCGGCGCGAGGACATCCCCGAGCTCTCCCGGCACCTCCTGCGCGGGCTGGCCGAGCGCTGCGGTACGGCGCATCTGGACCTGGCTGCTGAGTCCCTGGAGCTCCTGGGCCGCCAGGACTTCCCCGGCAATGTCCGCCAGCTCCGGAACCTCCTCGAGGGCGCCGCAATCTTCGCCGAGGGCGGAGTGATCGCCGCGCAGGCGGTCGAGCGCATGCTCGCGAACGGGCCGGGGCTGACCAGGGGGGCGAGCGGACCGGGCTCCGGACTCGCGGACGACCCCTTCGAGGCCCCCACCTTCGAGGAGTTCAAGGCGCGCGCCGAGGCGGCCTTCCTCCGCATGCGCCTCGAGCGCAACGACGGCAACGTGAAGCGCACCGCCGAGGAGCTCGGCATGCAGCGCAGCCACTTCTACAAGAAGCTGGACCGCTACGACCTGCGCTGAGCGCGCGCGTCCGAAAGGAAGCGGGGCCGGCGCCGCCTGAGCGGCACCGGCCCCGTGCGCTTGCGCGGCGGCGGGCTCGTGAGGAGGACGGCCGCCTGTGCGGGACTCAGTCCATGGAGGGCAGGCGCAGGACCATGCCCGGCTTGAGCTTGGCGCCCGCGCCCAGCTGGTCCGCATTGGCGTCCTGGATGCGCTCGTGGAGCCAGCCCTTGCCGTAGGCGGCCTCGGCGATGCTCCAGAGGCTCTCGCCCTGCTGCACGACATGGGTGCGGGCACCGGTGTAGCCGTCATCGACCTCGCAGACCAGGAGCTCCTGGCCGGCCTCGAGGGTCTCGACGCCCTCGTTGTCCCGCTGGAGGAGCACCGCCCGCTCGGGCGCGCCGTAGAGGCGCTCGGCCAGGGAGGCGAGAGTCTCGCCCTCCTGAACCGTGCAGACCCAGTAGCCCGGCATGGGGTAGGCGCTGAGGCCCTCCATGCTGAGGAGGTCGCCCGCGAGGGGAGCCGCCTCGGGCTCGAGGGGCCGCTGCGGCAGGAGGGGCTCGGCCGGTGCGCCCTGCGGCGCACCGACTCCGCCGACATCAGCCCCGGTCGGGCTCGGGAGCGTCTGCTCCTCGAGGACCTGCCAGGGATCGACAGTGGGTTCCGCCCCCCCGTCTTGCGGCATCACCTCGACCTCACCCGGTTCGGCGCCGAGCGCCATGCGGTGGCTGCCGGGAGTCAGCACCTGGGTGGCTCCCAGGATGCCCACGATCACCAGCAGTACGCCCAGGACGACCAGCTTCTCGATCTTGCCCATGATCTCGTCGTGTGGCCCGCGCTCGCGCGTGGGCACTCAGGTTCGGTGGCCAGCGCTCTCCGCCGGCCGGTGTCGGTGTGGTTGAAGATGCCTCGAACTCCGACTGGCCCGAGCCCTCGAGAATGAGGGTGTGGCCAGGGAGAGAGTGTCACCCCGGGTGTGCGGCCCCGGGCGACGAGACGAGCCTCGGAAACGGCTCCACCTCAAGTCAAAGAAAAACCCGCGCGGTCAGAGCGCGCGAAGCTCACGACCCGAGTCAGGAACGCGCGGGCGCTGGCCCGCTCAGCGGCCCTGGTGGCCCAAGTGGCGGAGTGTCGGAGAGAGCCTGAGCAGGCGCGGGACACTGGCTGGAGCCAACAGCGCTGCAGAGCCTTCTTCGCGGCCAGCATGGAGGGCTAGAGTTGAGCTTCGGGGAGTGGCCCCGCGAGCAATGCAGAGCCGAGACGCAGGGCAGGACGAAGCGGGGACGCCGGCCGGCGAGGGGCGCCTCGGCGTCGGCCTCCTGGTTGCGGTCACCCTCGCCCTGCAGGGCGTCTCGTGGCGCATCCTGGAGGGCTATCAGGTCGCGGACTCGGTGGAGTTCGTCGAGAACGCGCAGGCCCTCGTGCGCGGGCACGAGGTGCTCGACAGCCAGGCGATCCGCTCGGCGTTCTTCCCACTGCTGCTGTCCCCGCCCCTGCTGCTCGCGGACCTGTTCGGCCTCGAGGACCAGCGCCCTCTCTTCTGGCTGATGCGCCTGGTGCAGATGGGCATCGGCGTGGCCGTCGTCCTGGCCGCGGCAGGGCTGGGGCGCCGCGTCGCGGGCCGGGGCGCGGGGCTCCTCGCGGGCTGGACGGTCGCCGTGAACCCAGTCTTCCTGCAGTACACCGTCAGCCCTCTGACGGACGTGCTTGCCGCCCTCCTCGTGACCCTCGGGCTCGTCGCCCTCGCGGACGCGCAGAAGCCGCGCAGGGGCCTCTGGGGAGGGGTCTGGCTCGGCCTCGCGGTGATGGTCTCCTACAAGACCCTGGCCATGGCCGCCGCGGCCGTGGCGGTCCTCGTCCTCGCAGGACGCTGGCGCGGGCGGCGGACCTGGCTCGAAGCCCTCGGCGGGCTCGCGACCTGCGCCGTGGGCCAGATCCTCCTGGACTGGGTCACCTATGGCTCCCCGGGGCACTCGCTGTTCGTCTACGTGGGCGCGAACTTCGGCCCCTTGGCGGGGAAGCTCTGCTATGTCCCCGCGGGCTACCTCGAGGAGCTGCTCCCGTCCGTCAGCCACGCCTTGAAGCGCGCGGCCGTGTGGCTGTATTCGCTGAACGAGCTCCTGGGTGAGGTCGAGAGCCCGGCCACCGACCCGATCAAGGGGCGCTATCCATGGCACTGGTACGCGAGCTCCCTGCACGAGTGGGTAGTCCCCTCCCTGCTGGTCGGCACGCTCGCGGGGGCGTGGGCAGCCCTTCGCGGACAGGCGCGCTCGCTCCTGGTCCCGCTCGCGGCGTGCGCGCTCTACGCCGCGATCCTCTCGACCAAGGGCTGGAAGGACCACCGCCTCCTGCTGGTGACGCTGCCGACCCTGGCGGCCTGCACGGGCGTCGGGCTCGCGCTGGCGCGCGGCACGCGCTCCAGCTGGCGCGCGCTGCTCGTGATGGGGCTGGTGGGCTGGGCCGGGGCCGACGGGCTGGATCAGCTGCTGGCGCGGAACACGCGCAAGTTCTCCGGGTACTGGGACGCCCTGGCCTGGATCCAGGACCAGGAGCTCCCCGAGGAGGAGCAGCGGGTGGCCGGGGCCTACCACTGGGCCCTGTTCATGCGCGAGGCCCCCGGAGTCACGCTGACCAAGCTCCCCCACCAGCTGGACGGATTCGGAGACCTGACCGCGGATGCCCAGCGAGAGGACCTGTTCGCCCTGGTGGACCAGGACTGGCTGGTGATCCACCTCCCGGTCCTCACGCACCCCGAGCATCAGGACCTCCTGCGCGTGGTGAACCGGCACTTCAGCGTCGAGGCCCTGTTCTGGGACCACGAGGACTTCGAGGACATCGGCCCCGTGCTGGCGCTGCGCCGGCGCCGGGGGGAGCCCGACGAGCGGCGCTTCTTCGAGCGCGCCGTGGTGGACGACCCGGAGGCGTGGAGGTCGGCCGCCGGCCTGCCGCGCCCGCAGGCATTCGTACGCCCGGACCTCGGTGAAGAGGTGTGGTTCCTGGGCTCGCGCTACGAGGTGCTGCCTGGCGACGGCCACGGCTGGCTCACGACCTGGCACTGGTGCGCGAGCGAGCGGATCCTCGCGGACTACCAGGTCATCTACCGGGTGACCACCCACGACGAGCGCAACAGCTATCAGGTCAACTTCCAGCCCGCCTGGGGCGCGGAGCCCACGCCCACCTGGGGGCGCGGCACCCTGATCCGTGAGAGCTACCCGGTGGTGGCCGCCGCCGAGCCGTTCGCGTGGCAGGAGCCCTACCGCCCCATGGGCGGCCCGTACCGAAGGGGGGACCTCATGCCGGCCCGGCTGTGGCTCGACTTCGTGACCTTCGACGCGGACCCCGAGACGGGAGCGCCCTTCATCAACGCCCGCCTCGAGCTCGCACGCCCTGGGACGGCGGAGCCCCTGAGGACGCCCGAGGACGGCCCCGGCCGGCTTCAGAAGGAGGGCTTCGAGTGGAGCCTCGAGGGCCATGTCCGGGTCGGCCGGTTCTTCCTGCCGGTGCCGCCTGACGCCCGCCTGCCCGACGACGGGCGCCCGGTCCCCGACTAGGCGGGCCGCACCGCCGCCGCGGTTGAGCGTCAGCGCGAACCCGGATATCCTCCCGGCCTTGCCAGCAGGTCCCCCACC
>JBDQFW010000156.1:0-8809 GCA_040265735.1 Planctomycetota bacterium
CCAGGACCCCATCTGCCCACCACCCCATGCGCACGCCTCTCCTGCTCCTGCCGCTGCTCCTCCCGCCCGTCGCCCTGCTCGCCCAGGACGACGCTCCCAAGGTCGAGGTGATCGACTACGACGACGAGGGCTACAAGTACCCCGTCACGCGCGACGCGGAGGGCACGCCCAAGGACGCCAAGCCGACCTCCACCGCTCTCGCCGGCATCGGCCTGCGCACCAAGACGATCTTCAGCGTCTGGGTCTACACCTTCGGACTCTACGTCGACCCCGTCGCCGCCAAGGAGAAGCTGGCCGCGTGGAAGGGCAAGGACGCCGAGGCCCTGGCCGAGGACGGCAAGCTCTACGCCGCCCTCCTGAACGACGACATGGTGAAGACTATCCGCCTCGTGTTCTGCCGTGATGTGGACGGCGAGGACATCGAGGAGGCCTTCGAGGATTCGCTTCGTCCGCGGATCGACTCCAAGAAGGGCAAGGAGGGCTGGGACGACGGCAGCAAGGCCCTCGACACCTTCCGCACCTACTTCGGCAACCTCGACGAGCTCGAGGAGTACGGCACTGTTGCGATCACCTGGCGCCCCGGCGGCGAACTGCACTGCTCGATCAACGGCAAGGCCCAGAAGACCCTCACCTCGAAGTCCCTCTGCTGGGCGATCTTCGATGTCTACCTCGGGGAGGACCCGATCGAGGACGACGGCAAGGAGGCGCTCGTCGAGCGCCTGCCCGCCCTCCTCAAGTGATCGAAGGAGGAGCTGCCGGACTCACCGGCGGCGACTCCCGAACCGCAGGAGCCCCGCTCGAGCGCTGCTCGGGCGGGGCTCCTGCGTAGGGCATTGACGCCTTCCTAGGACGGCAGTCCGGTGTGGCTAGGACAGCAGTCCTGTGCTCCTAGGACAGCAGCCCCGTGGGCTCGAAGCGCTGGGCGCCCACGCCGCGCTCTGCGATGTCGGGGGTCTGCTGAAGCTCGCGCATCCGCGCGGCGATCCGGTCGTAGCCCGTCTTGCGCGCGTGGCTCCACAGGCCGCCGCGGAAGGGGGCGAAGCCCGTGCCGAACACCGACGCGAGGTCGAGCACCTGCTCGCTCTCGACCACCTGCTCCTCGAGGCAGCGCGCGGCCTCTCCGACCATCGCGAGCACCAGGCGGTCCACCAGGTCCGCGTCGCTCAGGGCGCGAGCGCCGTGGCCCGTCTGGAACGAGGCCAGGTCCTCCGCGACGACGCGCTTGGCCTTCCTGTCGCCGGGCGCTGGGTGCTTGTAGAAGCCAAGGCCCGTCTTGCGCCCGAGCCGGTGGGGCTGGGCCAGCCCCTCGAGCCCCGGGCAGGGAGCCATCCGGTCGCCATAGCCCGCATGCAGGGACGCGGCTGCGTGCTGCGCGATATCGAAGCCCACCTCATCCAGCAGGGTGTAGGGGCCCATCGGCATGCCGAAGTCGAGCATCAGGCGATCGACGCGCTCGACCTCCGCGCCCGCCAGGAACAGGCGTACGGCCTCGTCCAGATAGGGACCCAGGATCCGGTTGACGAGGAACCCGGGCACATCCCGCGTCACTACGGGCGTCTTGCCGAGCGCAAGGGCGAGGGCGCAGGGGCGCGTCACGACCTCGTCGCTGGTCTCGGGTCCGCGGACCACCTCAACCAGAGGCATGGCCTTGACCGGGTTGAAGAAGTGCATGCCCACCACGCGCTCGGGGTGGGGCAGGCCCTCGGCGATCGCGCCCACCGAGAGGCTGGAGGTGTTCGTGGCCAGGATCGCGTGTGCGGGCAGCTGCTCCGCAAGGCCGCCGAGGACCTTGCGCTTCACCTCGAGCACCTCGGCCACCGCCTCGATGGCGAACTCGGAGCGTGCCATGCCCGTGGCCCCCGCGACCGGATCCAGCCGATCCACGGCTGCGTTGGCCTCGTGGCTCGACAGGCGCCGCTTCTTGCGCCGCTTCTCGACCTCGGTCCGGTGGGAGGCCACGGCGCCTGCCAGCGCCTTGGAGGAGAGGTCCGCGAGGCGCACGGGCACGCCCGCCAGCGCCAGCGCCGAGGCGATCCCAGCACCCATCACGCCAGCACCCACGACCGTGGCCTGCGCGGGCCGCGGAGGCTCCACGCCCTCCGCACCCTTGCCGAGCTTCTTGGCCGCCTCCGATGCGAAGAAGATGCCGACGAGGCTCTTGCAGACCGGCCCCGTGGCGAGCTCCGCCACGGCCTTGGCCTCGCGCCCGGCCCAGGTGCGCTGGGGCGCGCCCGGCGCACTCAGCACCAGATCCAGGGCCGCATAGGGCGCCGGGTACTTGCCCCGCGCCTTGGCGTCCACGCCCTTCAGCGCGCGGTCGCGAATCAGGGTGCGCGCCAGGGGGTTGCGGTCCACGAGCCAGGCCCATGCGCCGCGCGAGCGGCGCGCGCACTTCTTGCGGCCCATGGCGATGTCGGAGGCGATGCGCACCAGGTCCTCCTCGTGCGCCAGCCGGTCCACGAAGCCCCGCTTGAGGGCCGGCTTCGCGGGCAAGAGGCGCCCGGTGAGGATCGCGTCGAGGGCAGTGGGGATCCCCACCCGCCGGGGCAGGCGGTGCGAGCCCCCCCAGCCAGGAAGGATGCCGAGCATCGTCTCGGGCAGCCCGATGCGCGTGCTCTTGCCGTCCACGGCGACGATCCGGTCGCAGCACATCGAGAACTCGAACGCTCCGCCCGGCCCCGGTCCGCCCCCGGCCGCAACGGTCCTCGGAGCGAGGCGAGCCACGCGCGCGACCCGGGCGTGCACGCTGCGGACCACATCCTCGACGACCCCGGGGTCGGTGATCGTCCCGATGGCCTCCACATCCGCGCCCGCGAGGAACTGGGTCGGCTTCCGGCCCGTGAACACGATGCCGCGCAGGGCCGCATCGCCCTCGAGCTCGGTGAGCACCGCGTCCAGGTCGCGCAGCAGGGGCGCGTCGAAGATCGGGAAGGAGCGATGGGGCGGATCGAACACGACCACGGCCAGGCCCGGCTCCGGGCGCTGCACGCGAATGCAGGCGCCGGCCTCGGGGGCGTCGTCGGGCAGCGGGAATCCGATGGAGTGCGGGTTCATGAGGCTTGGCTCCCTTCGAGGCGCTCGAGCACGACGGCGCCGCCCTGGCCGCCGCCGATGCAGAGGGTGGCGAGGCCCAGGTCGTGATCACCGGCATGCAGCTCGTGGGCTACGGTCAGCAGCAGGCGAGCGCCCGTTGCCCCCACCGGGTGGCCGAGGGCGATGGCGCCGCCGTTGGGGTTCAGGCGCTCGGGGTCCAGGTCCCCGAGGGCCGCATCCTGACCCAGGTGCTCGCGCGCGAAGGCGGCGCTGCCGAAGGCCTCGCGGCAGGCGAGGACCTGCGCGGCGAAGGCCTCGTTCAGCTCGACCACCTTCATGTCATCCAGCGTGCAGCCCGCCCGCTCGAGCGCGAGCTTGGAGGCGAACACCGGGCCGAGGCCCATGCGCGCCGGGTCGAGGCCTGCCCATGCCGACGAGCGGATGCGGGCCAGGGGCTGGAGGCCGAGGTCGCGCGCGCGCTCCTCGGTGGTGATGAGGAGCGCCGCCGCGCCGTCGGTGATCCCGCACGAGTTGCCGACCGTGACGATCCCGTCGGGCTTCTCGAAGTAGGGCTTCAGCCGCCCCAGGGCCTCGACGGTCTGGTCGTCACGGATGCCGTCGTCCCGGCTGAGCAGGTCCGCGCCGGGCTTCGCGCCCAGGGGGGCGAGCGGCAGGATCTCGCGGTCGAAGCGCCCGCGGTCCCGGGCGAGGCGCGCTCGGCGGTGGCTCTCGGTCGCGAAGCGATCGCACGCCTCGCGGGAGAGTCCGAAGTCCCGGGCAAGGACCTCGGCAGTCTGGCCCATGAGCAGGTCGGTGATCGGATCGCGCAGCCCCTCGAGGAGCGCCACGCGCGGGGCGAGCATGGACGGACGGAAGGACGCCACCGCCGCGAGCTTCGCGGGCAGGCTGCGGGCCTTCATCAGGCGCTCGAAGAACCCCGTGAGCTTGTGCCCCATGATCAGCGGGTACGCGCTCATCACCTCGACGCCGAGGCACAGGTAGAGCTCGCCGTTGCCGGCTCGGATCTCGGTCACCGCCTGAGTGACCGCCTCGATCCCGCTCGCGCAGTTGCGGGCCACCGTCCGGGCCGGGACCTCGCGCGGGACTCCCGCGCGCAGGGCGATGACCCGGCCGAGGTTGGCCTGGTCATGGGGCGGCCCGACCGAGCCGGCGATCACCTCATCGAGGGTCGCAGGGTCCACGCCCGTCCGGGCGAGGAGCTCCCGGGCGACCTGGGCACCCAGGTGGCCGGCGTCCTCCCGCCGGAGGGCGCCCCCGGCCTTGGCCCAGGGGGACCTGAGGCCGGCGGCGAGGACGATGGAGGGGCCTGCAGGGGCGCTCATGAGGGTTGGATCGGTCGAGAAGGGGCTCGATCGGCGGTGATTCGGGGGCTTCGGAGTCCCCGCGGGGCCCTCGGAGGCCCCGATCTGGGAACGGCCGGCTTTGAGAGTGAACGGTGATAACTTATCACTGTTCATCGGCCGTGCGAGCCGATCTGCAAGAGGGAAGACCGTCCTTCGCCCCGGATCCCACTTCGGACCAGGGCTTGCGGCCGCCCCGGCAGAACGGACAGCACCGACCCGGCAGCCAGTCCCACCGGCCTCCTCGCCCCTCCGCCACCCATGCCCCGCAGCGCCACCGACCTCAAGCCCCGCATCCTGGCGGAGGCCCGTCGGCTGCTCGTCGCCGGGGGGCACGGAGCCCTCTCCACCCGGCGGATCGCGCGTGAGGTGGGCTGCACGGCTCCCTCGATCTACCTCTACTTCGCCAACAAGGACGCCCTGGTGCACGCCTTGGTGGACGAGGGATTCCAGCTCCTCCGCGCCGACCTCGAGGCGGCACGAGCCAGCGCGCCCGGCCACGCCCTCGAGGCCCTGTGCAAGGCCTACGCCGACTTCGCCCTCGCCAACCCCGAGTTCTACGAGGTCATGTTCCACCTCGGCCCCGCCGAGATGGCGCGCTACCCGAAGGAGCGCTATCGGGAGCAGCGCGCGGTCCTCGACCTGATCGGTCGCGCGGCCCTCGGGGCCGGCGCCGTTGCCGAGCACGCCCTCCGCACCGCGACCCTGATCTGGAGTTCCCTCCACGGAGCGATCTCGCTCCACCTCGCCCACCGCATCGACAAGTCGGTGCGGGGACCCGAGCTCCTGGCGGACGCCGTGCGCGTCGCCGTCCAGGCTGCCCGGCTCGAACCCACCCTCCGCACGGAGTGACCATGTCCGGCTTCTTCCTGTCCTCGCCCCTCACCCTCCTCCTGCTCCCGGCCGCCGTCCTCGCCCTGGGCTGGTTCGGCGCCAACCGCTGGGGCTGGGCCGCCCTGGGCCTGTTCACCGCCCTGGGCCTGGGCCTCAGCGGCCTGTGGCTCGCTGGGGCGGTGCTCGTCCTCGCCCTCCTGGTGACCCCGCAGGTGCGCACCCCCCTCGTGAGCGGGCCCCTCATGCGCCTCATGAGCCGCCTCGGCTTCCTGCCGAAGGTCTCGAAGACCGAGAAGGAGGCCCTCGAGGCCGGCACGACCTGGGCCGACGCCGAGCTCTTCAGCGGTAAGCCGAACTTCGACCGCCTGCGTGCCGAGGCCTATCCCGGTCTCACCGCCGAGGAGCAGGCGTTCCTCGACGGGCCGGTCGAGGAGGTCTGCCGGATGACGGACGACTGGCAGGTCTGGCAGGACCGCGACCTGCCGGCCGAGGTCTGGGAGTACCTGAAGAAGGAGCGCTTCTTCGGCCTGATCGTGCCGCGCGAGTACGGCGGGCACGGCTTCAGCGCCTCGGCCAACAGCGCCGTCGTCTCCAAGCTCGCCTCCCGCTCGGGAACCCTGGCGATCACGGTGATGGTGCCGAACTCCCTGGGGCCTGCCGAGCTGCTCGCGCACTACGGCACCCAGGAGCAGAAGGACCGCTACCTCCCGCGCCTCGCCGACGGCCGCGAGATCCCCGCCTTCGCCCTGACCGAGCCGGGCGCGGGCTCGGATGCGGGCTCGATCACCGCCAGCGGTGAGGTCTTCCGCGGCGAGGACGGTGAGCTCTACCTGCGCCTGAACTGGCGCAAGCGCTACATCACCCTGGCCGCCGTCTCGAGCCTGCTGGGCCTCGCGTTCAAGCTGCGCGACCCGCAGAACCTGCTCGGCAAGGGCGACGAGCTCGGCATCACCTGCGCGCTCGTCCCGACCTCCACCGAGGGCGTGGTCCTCGGCATGCGTCACGACCCGATGGGCGTGCCGTTCTACAACTGCCCGACCGAGGGGCACGATGTGGTGCTCCCCCTCGATGCCATCATCGGCGGCGAGGGCGGCATCGGCCGGGGCTGGCTGATGCTGATGGAGTGCCTCGCGGCCGGGCGCGGCATCTCCCTGCCGGCGTCGGCGACCAGCGGCGTGAAGTCCGCGGCGCGCCTCGCCGGAGCCTATGCGGCCATTCGCCAGCAGTTCGGGCTGTCCATCGGCAAGTTCGAGGGCATCCACGAGCCCCTCGCGCGCATCGGCGGCTTCGCCTACCTCTCGGAGGCCGCGCGCCGCTACACCTGCGGCGCCCTGGACGGGGGAGCCAAGCCGGCGGTCATCACGGCGATGATGAAGTACAACACCACCGAGCTGTCCCGGAAGGCGATGAACGACGCCATGGACATCCTCGGCGGGGCGGCCATCAGCCGCGGTCCGCGCAACCTGCTGGCGCACGGCTACATCGCCCAGCCGATCAGCATCACCGTCGAGGGTGCGAACATCCTCACGCGCACGCTGGTCGTGTTCGGCCAGGGCGCGATCCGCTGCCACCCCTTTGCCTGGAGCGAGGTGCAGGCCGCCGAGCGCGGCGACGCCAAGGCCTTCGACGCGGCGCTCTGGGGCCACATCGGCCATGTCATGCGCAACGCGGCACGCACCGTGCTGCTCGACCTGACGGGCGGCAAGCTCGGGCGCTCGCCGGTGGCTGGCCCGATGGCGCGCGACTACAAGCGCCTGGACTGGGCCTCGGCTCGCTTCGCCTTCCTGGCGGATGTGTCGATGGGCCTCTTGGGCGGCGACCTGAAGCGCCGCGAGGCCGTGACGGGGCGCTTCGCTGACATCTTCAGCTGGATGTACCTGATCCAGGCGACGCTGCGCCGCTTCGAGGCCGAGGGCCAGCGCGCCGAGGACCTGCCCTTCCTGCGCTGGGCCAATGACTACGGCTTCGCGCGGATCCAGGAGGGCTTCGACGGGCTGTTCGCGAACCTGAATCTGCCGCTGATCGGCTGGGCCTTCAGCGGCCCCGCGCGCCTTTGGTCCCGGCTCGTTCCTCTTGGAAGCGAGCCGACCGACCGCGTCGGCGCCCAGGTGGCCAAGGCGCTCCAGGCCCCCGGCGACCAGCGCGACAGGCTGACCGCCGGACTGTTCGTTCCGTCCGACGCCGAGGAGGCCCTCGGGCGGATCGAGCACACCCTGGGGCTCGTGACACGCGCCGAGGAGGTGGCCGCGAAGATCAAGGCGGCCATCAAGGCCCGCAAGCTCCCCCGCCAGAAGCCCCTCACCCTGCTCGAGGAGGCCGAGGCTGCCGGAGTCATCACCGCCGCGGACCGCGCCCTGGTCCTCGAGGCCGAGGCCGCCCGCCGCGACGCAGTGGAGGTGGACTCCTTCAGCCTCGAGCAGTATCTGGAGACCGCCCGGAAACCCGAATCCGCGTTCCTGACGAAGGCCTCTTGAGACGCCGGAGGGGCGGGCTAAGCACTCTCAGCCTCTCCAAGAGAATCGAAGCGGGGCATCCCCCTCATGGAGGAGCTGCCCCGCTTCCCTTGCCTCAGGGCCGCATGCCCAAGGGGCGCAGCCGCGAGGCGGCGGCCTGGATCAGAAGTACCAGGTCATGCCGCCGAACAGGATCAGACCCGCGGGCCAGACCTCGACCTCGGCCACGCCGCCGCCGGGCGGGTTGGAGAGGTTCAGAGTGTCTTCGCCCGGAGTGATCGCCCACTCGTAGAAGGCACCCATGTCGAGAGAGAGGCCGGGCTTGACCATGTAGGAGGCTCCGCCCACGAGGCCGAGCGTCCAGTAGTCCGAGCCCACGATGTTGACGCTCTCATTCGCCCAGGGCGCCGAGGCCGGGTACTGAACGGCGACGGAGCCAAAGTCCACCTCGGGGATGTAGCCCACATCGAGGCCCACAAAGGGGCGCCAGCGCTTCTGGTTGCCCATCGGGGCCGCCCAGTAGCGCGAGGACAGCAGGAAGTGGTTCGTGCTGAAGGGCTTCGCCTCCAGGGTCGCCGAGAGCGGCGCGACCGGGTCGACCTCGAAGTTGCGGTGCTCGTAGATGAGCCCGAGGGAGAAGTCGTCGGTGATGTAGTGGTTTAGCTTGAGCGCGCCGCCGTAGCGGGGCGTCAGGGTGACCTCATCGGTACCGGTGTCGCCCGCCAGGGCGGTCCCGCCGCTTGCGGCGAAGCCGACCGTCTGGGTCTGCATCTCGGTGAAGGCGGCCAGGTCGGCCGCGGTCGGGTCGCTACCGGGGAAGACCAGGCTGCTGTGGCCGCCTTCCGTGAAGGCGACATAGGCCTGCACAGGGCCGCCCGGGGGATCGGTCGTGAGGGTCCCGAACGAGTGCTGCTCGAGGCCCATTGCGGCGATCATCGGATCCGTTCCCGCCAGGGGCGATCCAGCGGCCGAGTTGGGGACGACGGTGTCCGACGGGTTGTCCACGCCGTTGCCCTCGAGCTCGATCAGGTGGATCGGATACTGGGAGAGCCCGAGCAGGGCTGAGAAGTTGATGGGGTCCGCCCCATCAAGGGCGGCCTGCGCGGCGTAGTAGAACCTGTCATAGGA
>JBDQFW010000157.1:0-8806 GCA_040265735.1 Planctomycetota bacterium
GTCCCGCCCATCCACGGCGCAGGGAGCCTGCGATGCTTGAGGAGGGGGACCCGGCGCGGCCGGGAATGGGGAAGCGTCCGGGGACGCCGTCGAGTTGTCAGTGGAGCGCTGCGAGGGGCTCGGCCGGGAAAGAACCCGGGGCCTGCGCGCGAGAGCATCGTGCCAAGGGTTTGTCGGGAGTTGAAGCCCAGAGCCGTAGGAATTCCCGTCCCTGGACCTCGGGGAAACGGCTCCGGCCGGCCCTTGGAGGGGGCCGGCCGGGTGCCTGGCGTTCCGGGTGGAGCTCCCGGAGCCTGCCTCCAGGGGGGCTCAGGGAGCCCCGGGGGCCGCGAAGGCCGGGTTCACCAGGGCCTCGATCTCGTCCTTGAGGCCCGTGCGCCGGCGCTGGAGCTCCTGCTGCAGCAGGTACTCGGTGTCCTCGGCGTTGTTGACCAGCTGGGGCGTCACGAAGATGACCAGGCTGCGACGGTCACGGGTGCTGTTCCGATGGCGGAAGAGCTCCCCCACGATCGGGATCGAGCCCAGCAGCGGCACGCGGCTCTCGACCTCCGTGTCCACCTCGTTGGTGAGGCCGCCGATGACCGCGGTCTGGCCGCTCTCGAGCATCATGTTGGTGATCAGCGTCGAGGAGCGCGTCCGAGGCAGCGCGATGGAGCCGCCGACGCCATCAGCGCCCAGCGTGAACACATCGAAGCCCGCCGGGGCGAGCGCCGTGCCCGGCGAGGAGCCGGAGAGGGAGGTCTCCTTGGGGATGACCTCCATCATGATCTTGCGGGTGCCAGGGATCACGTTGGGCCGCACGAGGAGCTGGAAGCCGACCTCCACGGGGGACCCGCTGGCCTCCTGGACCGAGAGGGAGAGGCCGCCGGCCTGCCCCTGCTCCGCGCGAGCCTCCGCGTAGCGCACCGTCTCCCCCACGAAGATGGTCGCCTCGTTCCCATCGAGCGTGATGATCTTGGGGGCCTGGACGACCTCGCTGCGCGTGTCGCGCTGGAGGGCCTTGAGGGTCGCGGAGACCTGGGTGAATGAGAGGGCCCCGAACACCGTGTTCGGGATCGCCGCGGTGCCAAAGGGAGGCGCGGCGGGATCGAAGGGGCCCAGGGCGCCGGGGTCCGCGAGGATCCCGCTCTGCCAGCCGTCGGGGCTGCTGCTGAAGGGCAGCTGGATCGGGATCTGGCCGCCGGAGATGTTCACCTGCGGACCGCCGTCGCCGTAGTCCACGCCGAGGTCGAGCAGGTCGATGTTGGCGGTGGACACGAACTTCACGTCCACGAAGACCTGGGTCGGCTCGATGTCGATGCGGTCGAGGATCTGGGTGATGGCCTCGTGCACCTGGATCGTGTCGCGGACGATGATGACGTTGGAGTCCTCGATGTAGTCGAGGTCCCCCTCCGTGGAGAGGGCCTTCTCCAGCGCCGCGAGGGCGGAGAACTCCGACAGCTCCTGCCCCTCGGCCAGGTCCCGAGTCACGTCCGTCTCGATGGTGGCCTTGCGCGGGCCCTTCGGGCGCAGGTAGCGCAGCTGGTACGAGCGCGTCTGCTTCTGCTTCTCCAGGCTCAGGGGGTCCACGACGCGCAGGATCCCGCGCTGCTCCTCGACCACCACATAGCCGCGCGTCTTGGCGACCTCCTCCAGGGCGCTCCTCCACGGAACGTCCTTGAGGCGCACGCGCAGGGTCCCCGTCACCTCGGGGCTGACCAGGATGTTGACCCCGGCCACCTTGCCGATGGTGTGACAGATCTCAGCGATCTCCCGGTCCTCCTCGAAGTCGAAGTCGACGCGGGGCGGGTCGGTGATGGTCAGCACGCCGCTGCGGTCCTCGGTGACCACGCACGCGGCCATCTGGCAGGCGTAGTCGAGGGCGTCGCGCCAGTCCACGTCCTGGATGTCCAGGTCCTTGACCAGCTTGTCGCCGCTGCCGTCGAGGATGACGACGTTGGCGCCGGAGCGGTCACGCAGGTACTTGACGACCTCGGAGAGCGGCTGCTCGTCGATGTCCAAGCTGACGCGCGCGTCCAGGCTCGGGGCCTGGGCACTCGCGAGGGAAGAAGCGCCGAGGACGAGCCCGGCGAGCGCGATAATGTTCAGTTTCAAGACGACTCCATCCCGAGGGTCCCCCCTCGGCCTCTCTTCACGACCCGCTCAGAAGCGGCGGGTCAGGACGAATCCACGGAAGGCGAAATCCACCTCCCGCGAGCGAATCTCGAGCACCTCGAGCCCCGGGGGCACCACGTCCCCGGCGGTCCAGCTGCGCCCGTTCAGGACGACCACGGCGTCGCGGCCCTGGATCAGGGCCTGGCCACCGAAGTCGAGTTCGACTGCCTCGAAGTCCCGCAGGACCTCGGCCTCCTCGGCCAGCACGGCGAGGCGCGCCGCGAGGCTCTCGCGCGGGGGGTCGCCCGCGACCAGGGGAAGACCGTCGGCGACCTCGCCGAAGACGGCGAGGGCCATGCCGAAGGCGCCCTCGGCCAGGTGCCGCTGCATGCTGCTCAGCACCTGCTCGAGCTCCTCGCGGGTCGGCCCCTCCACATAGGTGGTCTCGTCGATCTCGAGCTGCAGGGCCACCAGCGGCTCACGGACCTCGAGGTCCAGGCGCTTTGCAGCCGGCGTGAAGGTCACCAGCCCCTGCTCGTCGATGGCCAGCAGGCCGTCCTGGAGCAGGGCGAGGGTGCCCATCAGGTCCCGGCGCAGCAGCATGCGGGAGAGGACGTCCGGGGCACCCTGCACCTCGCCCCACTGGCCGCGCGCGCGCTCGAGCAGCGCGGAGAGCTCCTCAACCTTCGCATTCTGCTCGGGGACGGAGAGGCCGCTCGGGTTGTCGGCCACCGGCACGCGCGGGTCGATCCAGGGATCCCGCCGGCCGCGCGGGCCGCGGTAGGCGAACCGTGAGAGGGTCAGCGCCTGGCGTCGGCGGTTGATCTCACCCGCCAGCAGGTCGCGCTTGCGCTCGTAGCCCTCGATGCGTGCGGTGTTGCCCAGGTCGGTCGGCGCGTAGACATAGGTCTCGATGTCCATCTGCACGCGGTGCGATGGGTGCCCCTCCTTCTCCATCTGCTGGCGGCTCGCCGACTGCAGGGAGAAGCTCGGCACGGCCATGAAGCGCTGGTGCGTCTCCAGCCGGTGGAGGAACTCGAGGAACTGGAAGGTGTCCCCCTCCAGCCCGACCGTGTAGCTCGCCTTGCTGAAGTCGCTCGGCTTCTTGCCGCGCACGGGCTCCGGCCGCGCCTGGACCTCCTTCAGCTGGATCCCCGCCTCCGCGGAGTACTGGTAGAACTGCCGCAGGAGCTGGCTGACCTCGGTGCTGTCGGGGAGGATCTGCGCGAACACGGGGTCGAGCTCGCGCAGCACGATGACCTCGCGCTCCTTCTCCGGCGTGCTCTCGATGGTGCGGCGGGCAGTGGCCACCTCGGTCGAGAGGCGGGTGACCTCGTCCTCGGCGAGGGCGATCTGCTCGCGCTGGTCCTGAATGGCCCAGCCGAGGGAGCCCAGCAGGACGACGGCGCCAGCCACGGCCAGGGTGAGCTTGCGGTTGCGGTCCAGGTTCATCGGGAGGCCTCCTCGTCACGGCGGGCCGCCCAGCGGGGGTCCGGCTCCTTGAGCTGCAGGGAGAGCGGGAAGGACCAGTTCACCTCCGGGATGAGGTCCGGGTCCGGCTCGGAGCGCGCCACGCGCTTCAGCACGTCCACGCTCTCGATGGTCTCGAAGTCGCGCATGAAGCTCGAGAGCTCGGCGTCGACCACGGCATCCAGGAAGTGGGCGGTCTTCTCCAGGCCCGAGCGAGGATCCGCGCCGGAGCCCGAGTGTCCGGCCACCTTCAGGAAGCCCGGCTGCCGCCGGCCGCCCCGGGCGGCGTCGCCCTGGTTGACGGCCAGGTCGTCGAACCAGATGAAGTGCTCGACCTCGTTCCCGGCGTTGACCACGTCGATGAGCTCGTCGACCTTCTCGGTCCAGATCACGCGCTCCTTGTTGACCGTCGAGAGCTTGGCCTCGCGGGCAGCGGCGACGCGGATCTCGGCATCGAGGCTCTGGTTGTACTGGAGCTGCGGGCGCAGGCCGTCCATCTCCAGCGCCAGCTGGGCGCGGCGGGACTCGACCTCGGCCGCAACGCCGAACGCCAGCCAGCCCCAGGTGGCGACCAGCGTGGAGACCGCGGCCGTGGCTGCGGCGGTGGCGGCGAGGACCTTGACCGGCGGACCGGAGCGGCGTCGCAGCTCCTGGGGCAGGAGGTTGATGGTGATCATCGGATGCGCACCCTCGAGGCAAGACCCACGGCGACGACCAGGGAGGGGGCCTCGAGCTCGAGGCTGTCCAGGTCGAGTCCCTCGGCCTCCACGCGGAGGCCCTCGAGGGGATTCCAGTTCCGAGCGGGGCGCCCCGTGGCCTGCTCGATGGCGGCCGCCGCGCCCGCGGCGAGGGAGCCGCCGCCGGACAGGAGCAGCTCTCGCACCTCGACCCCCTCGTGGTGCTCCACGTAGTCGATCGAGAGGGCCAGCTCGCTGGCGAGATCCTCGAGGACCGGCGCGATGCTGCTGGCCACCTCGGCCTCGTGCAGCTCGCCGTCGCACTTGATGAGCTCGGCCTCGTGAAGCTCGACACCGAGGCGGCGCGCGACGGCCTGGGTCATGTCGTCCCCGCCGATGGCGATCTCGCGGCTGAAGCAGGTCCGGCCCGCGCGCAGGACGTTGATCGAGGTGCGCGTCGCGCCCACATCGACCAGGGCCACCGCCGGCGGCACCGGCCCCGGATCCAGGTCCTGCAGCTCCTCCTCGGGGAGGCCGCAGAGCTCCCAGGCGTTGGCGAGGGCGAACAGGTCGAGGTCGATGGCGAGCGGGGTCAGTCCCGCCCCCTCCACCAGGCCCACGCGCTCCTCGATCAGCTGCCGACGGCACGCAGCGACCAGGACGGGAACCTTGGTCCCCTCTCCGGAGCCGGGAGCGGAGTCGCCCAGCTGCTCGCAGTCCAGGACCACCTCGTCCAGCTCGAAGGGCAGGAACTTGTCAGCCTCGAAGCGCACCGCTTGCTGGAGCTCCTCGGGAGACATGGGCAGCATCGAGACGTAGCGCACGACGGTGGACTGCCCGCCCACTCCCGTGACGCAGCGCCGGGCCCGCCCTCTCAGGGACGCCAGCGCCTGGGAGACCGCCGCCGGGGCGCCCCCCTCCGCGGTGACCTCTGCACGCCCGAAGCCGGTCAGCACCGGCTCGGAGCCCTCCAGGGTGAGCTCAACCGCCTTGACGACGGCACTCCCCACATCCAGCCCTACGACAGTCTTGGATCGCTTGAACAAACCCACTCCGGGGAGCCACGGCTCCGTGGGCGACCGGCAGGGTCGCCTCCGGGGGGGATCCTCGACGCCTGGGGCGGTGCGGGTTTAGGCGCCCTCGTCGAATCCCGCCTCGACCAGTCCCACGACGCGGACCAGCAGGGCCTCGGCGTCGGGCCCCTCCGCCTCGAAGTCGAGGGAGGAGCCCTGCCCCGCCCCCAGGGTCATCAGCTCGAGGATCGACTTGCCGTTCACCTCACGCCCCGCGTGCCTCACCCTGAGACTGCTCTCGAAGGCCAGGGCGGCGCTGACCAGGGCGTGGCACGGGCGCGCGTGCAGGCCGGCCGCGTTGGACACCACCACGGTCCGCGTGCAGGTCGAGGAGGGCTCCATCGGATCAGGGCGCCGGAGGCCGGGGCTGGCGCGGGGCAGAGGGCCGCGCCAGCTCAGGCCGGCGCGTGCTCCTTGAGCAGGTCGACCAGCGCGGACTTCTTGTCCGCCTGGCGCGCGAAGGACCGGAAGTCCGCCTCCCGCGAGAGGCCAGCGATCCAGCGCATCATGTCCAGGTGCTCCTCGGGGTCGTGCCCGTCGGTGCGCTCCTCGGGCCGCAGGATCGTGAACACCACGTCCACCGGATCACCGTCGACGGCCGCCCACTCGACCGGCTCCTCGAGGACCACGAGCGAGCACACCACCGAGTCCAGCCCGGCAAGCTTCACGTGCGGGATGGCGACTCCCATGCCGACACCGGTGGAGGCGAGCTCCTCGCGAGCCGCGAGGGCCTTGAGGGCTTCCCCCGAGCTCTTGGCATCCAAGGCCTTGGCCTTGACGAGGAGCTCGACAACGGCCTCCAGGGCCTGGTCCTTGCTCCCGGCACCGAGCTTGTGATGGCACGCGCTCGCCTTGAAGTTCTTCCACCAGCTCATGAGGTCCCCTCGGGCCCACGAGAGTACACGATCGCGGGCACGAGGAGGGCTGGATCCGCTCAGGCGCGCCCGTGGCGGCGATCCACGAGGCGTCCGTGGTGGCGCCGCAGCTGCGTCTCCATCTTGGCGCAGGCCGCATCGAGAGCCGCATGGAAGGACTCCTCGCGCCCCTGGGCCACCAGCACCTGGCCGTGGTCGATGTGCGCGACGATCTCCACGTGGTGCTTGAGGTGATCGAGCTCCAGCACGACGTGCAGGCTGTGCAGCTCGTCACCGATGCGCTCGAGCTCCTGCACTCGCTCCTGGGCGAGGTACCGATGCTCTGCGGGCAGGTCGTGGTGCGGAATGGCGACGGTCGTCTTCACGGGCTCGACTCCTTGGTTGGAGGGCGTCGCCCCGGGGGACCCGCACGGGCCCCTCGACGGGGTGACCGGACAACCTCAACATCGGCGCCCGCGCGCGGGGGATCAAGTCCGCTGAGGTGCGTACGCACCGCCTGCCCAGCCCTGGGACGCCCAGGACCCCTCTCCCGTCAGCTGGGAAACGCCCCGGCCGCTCCCCGAGGACCCGCGTCTCGCCCGCGGAACACGGGCTCGTCGTAGAGCACGCGCAGCAGGTAGAGCCCCTCCGCCGGCGCCGTGGGCCCCGCGTCGGTTCGCTCACCGCTGGCCAGCGCGCGCCGAACGGCCCCGGGCTCGAGGCGCCCGCGCCCCACGTCGAGGAGCGTGCCGGCGATGTTGCGGACCATGTTGTAGAGGAACCCGTTGCCCTGGACGACGATCCCGAGGCCGCGGCGCTGCGCGAGAATGCGGACGCCGTGCACCGTGCGGACGGTCGAGTGCCGCGGGGAGCCGGCGTTGCCGAAGGCCTGGAAGTCGTGCGTCCCCGGCAGGTCGCGCGCCGCCGCGCGCATGGCCTCCAGGTCGAGGGGGTCGCGCACGAAGTGCGCGTACCCCGGCCCGATGGGCGGACGGAAGCGGGCGGTCTGCACGCGGTAGAGATAGCGCTTGCCACGCGCGTCGAAGCGGGCGTGGAAGTCGGCGCGACAGGTCTCGAGGCGGTTGACCACGACGCCCTCCCCCACATGGGCGTTCAGCGCGTGACGCAGCCGGTCGTCCTCGAGCCGCGTGGCGACCTGGGCGTGTGCCACCTGCCTCAGGCCGTGCACGCCCGTGTCCGTGCGCCCCGCGCCGTGGACGGTCACGACCCCGTCGAGGAGGGCGGCCAGCCCCTCCTCGAGGGTCTGCTGGACGCTGTCGAAGCCGTCCTGTCGCTGCCACCCGTGGAAGCGGGTGCCGTCGTAGGCCACCTCGAAGCGCACCGTCCGCATGGGGCGTGACCCTACTGACCCGGCGGCGGGGCGTCGAGGCGCGCCTGGAGCCGCCGGCCCTCGGCGCGGGCTCAGCGGGCGGCGGCTGCCGGAGCGCAGACCTCGCGGCGCTCGAAGGAGCTCGCGAGGCCCAGCTCGCGGCGGTACTTCGCCACGGTCCTCCGCGCCAGGTCCAGGCCCTCCCGCCCGAGGGCGGCCGCAATGGCGTCGTCGGAGAGGGGCTGCGTCGAGTCCTCCGCGGCGATGAGCGCCCCCACCCGCGCGCGAGCATCGAGCCGCGCGACGCCGGCCGTTGGGGCCTCCGCCTGGAAGAGACTCCGCAGGGGCAGGACGCCCCGCGGCGTGTCGAGGGCCTTGCCCGCGACCGCGCGCGAGACCGTGCTCGTCGCGAGGCCCAGCTCCTCGGCCAGGCTGCGCATGGTCAGGGGCGCCAGGTGCGGCGCCTCGGCGCGCAGCCAGGCTCCCTGGTGGCGGGCAGCAGCCGCCGCCACCAGCAGGAGGGTCTCCTGGCGCTGACGGACGGCGTCCAGGATCCGGCGGGCCTCGTCGACCCTAGGCCGCAGCCAGGCGCGGGTGGTGCGGTCGGCTGCACGGTCCCGGGCCAACACCTCGAGGTCGTGGTCCACGCGCACCTCGGGCAGGCTGCCCCGGACGAGGTCCACGACGAGGTCCCCTGCACGCAGGCGCACGCGCACCTCGGGGCGCAGGGTCGGCGCGCTGTCCCCCTCACCCTCGAGGGGCCGGGTTCGGAGCATCGCCAGACGCTGCAGCAGCTCCTGCAGGCGCTCGAGGGTCACCCCCAGGGCCTCGGCCACGCTCCGCCGGCGGCCAGCCGCGCAGGCCTCGAGGTGTCCCTCGACGAGCTCCGCCAGCAGGCGGTAGTCGGGGTCGGAGGGGTCGAGCTGGAGGAGGAGCACCTCGCGCGCGTCGCGCGCACCCAGTCCGCGCGGCTCGAGGTCCTGGACCAGGGCCACGGCGCGGCCCAGCCAGGCCAGGCCGTCGGGGAGCCCGAGGGCCTCCCCCTCCGCGAGCAGCTCGGCGTCCGAGCGCGTGAGCAGCCCGGTCCCGTCGAGGGAGCGCAGGAGCAGCGCGGCCCAGGCGCGCAGGGGCGCGGGGGCCTCGAGCAGCTCGAGTTGCTGCAGCGCCCCCTCCAGGGTTCCGCAGTGGGGGTCGGGCAGCTGCTCGAGCCACTCCCCGTGGGTGCCCGCGCCATGGCGCGTAGCGGGCCGGGTCGGTGCGGGGCGCTCGGAGACCTGCAGCGCGGGATTCGCCTCGGCGGCCTCCAGC
>JBDQFW010000158.1:0-8793 GCA_040265735.1 Planctomycetota bacterium
GGCTTAAGGCGGTGATGAAGGAAGTTTCCGATTCCATGGGGAAAATTATCCTCTTCATCGACGAGATTCACACCGTCGTCGGCGCCGGCGGCGGAGGCGGCGGGGGAGGCCCCCAGGAGTTCTTCTCCGAGGGCTTCGAGTCCGGCAGCGCGGCGGGCTGGTCCACCCAGGGCAATGTCTCGGTGCTCACGGGGAGCGTCAACTCCGGGGCCTACTCCATGCGCCTGCGCCGGAGCTCCTCGGCGTCGCGCACGATCAGCACGGCCGGCTTCGAGAGCATCACCTTCGAGTGGGCGCGTCGCTGCAACAACTATGACAACGGCGAGGTCCTCGTCGTGGAGTGGTCGGCGGATGGCGGCTCCAGCTGGAGCACCCTCAGCGTCAGCGGGAACGCCAGCTGGGGCGTGGAGAGCGCCACCCTGCCGGCCGCGGCCTCCGACAACGGAGCGTTCGCCGTGCGCTTCACCACGAACGCCAACCGCAACAACGAGAACTCCTGGATCGACGACCTGCGGATGGTGGGAACGCCGGTCGGCGGAGGAGGCGGCGGCGGCGGACCCGACGTGACGCCTCCGGCCGATCCGGCTGGCCTCAGCGCCACGGCCGGCGACGCCGTGGTGGACCTCTCCTGGAGCGCCAACGGCGAGGCTGACCTGGCAGGCTACCGCGTCTACAGGTCGCTGACCTCGGGCGGCGGCTACTCCGAGCTGACAACCGGCCCGCAGACTGCGACGAGCTTCTCCGACGGAGCGGTCGTGAACGGCACGACCTACTTCTATGTCATCACGGCCGAGGACACCTCCGGCAACGAGTCGGGCTTCTCGGCCGAGGTCTCGGCCACGCCGCAGGAGCCGGTGGACACCACCCCGCCCGCGGCCCCCACGGGCCTGACGGCCACGGGAGGAGACGCACAGGTCTCGCTGAACTGGGATGCGAATGGCGAGCCCGATCTTGCGGGCTACCGCGTGTACCGGTCGACGACGCCCGGTTCGGGCTATGCCGAGCTCTCGAGCGGCCTGATCACCGGCACCTCTCTGATGGACAGCTCGGTCAGCAACGGCACCACCTACTTCTATGTGGTGCGCGCCGAGGACGCCGCAGGCAACCAGTCGGGGGACTCGGCCGAGGCGAACGCCACGCCCGACTCCCCCGGAGGCCCCGGCACGCCGGTGGTCCTGTTCTCGGACGGCTTCGAGTCCGGGGACCTCGCGGGCTGGCAGACCCAGAACGGGCGCGCATCCGCCAACCAGGGCAACGCACGCACGGGGCAGTGGGTCGCCCGCCTGCGCCGTACGACCTGGATCCAGCGCAACCTGAGCACGGCTGGCTTCGACAACATCACCCTGAGCGTCTCGGTGCGCGTGACCAACCACGACAACGGGGAGCGGATGGAGGTCCAGTACTGGAACGGCTCGAGCTGGAGCACCCTGGACTCGATCACCTCCTCCACATGGTCGGACGCGCTCTACACCCTGCCCGCGGACGCCGCCAACAGCAGCGACTTCCGCCTGCGCTTCATCACCAACGCCAACCGGAGCAACGAGTCCGGCTGGGTGGATGATGTGGTGATCAGCGGCACCCAGCTCTGAGCCGAGCCGGACACCGCACGGGGCTCTGAAGGGCCCCCGAGGCGAGCCGAGGCGCAACCGCGTCTCGGCTCGCGGTCTTGTCCCGGGACCGACGCCGCACCCTCGAGGGCCTCGCGCCGCTCGAGAACGCCAGGGCGGCGCCAGGAGTCCATCTGCTCGCCTGGCCCCCGACCCGAGCTGGCGCCTTGAGATGCTACTGCTCGATCCGAATCACGGCGGGCAGCTCAGCACCCTCGGCGTAGAAGCGCATGGACACCGAGTTCACGCAGTGGCGCGTGTTCTTCTCAGTGAAGCGCTCGCCGATGAAGACATGCCCCAGGTGTCCGTCGCAGTTGGCGCAGAGGATCTCGGTGCGGCGGCCGTCCGCATCGGTCTCACGACGCACGGCGCCCTCGATCTCATCGTCGAAGGACGGCCAGCCGCAGTGGCTCTTGAACTTGTCCGCGGACTCGTAGAGCGGTGCGTTGCAGCGGCGGCAGAGGTAGGTGCCGGCGTCCATCAGGTCGGTGTACTCACCGGTCCCGGCGCGCTCGGTGCCCTTGTCCTCGATCACGTAGGCCTCGAAGTCGGTGAGCTCGTTGTATTGCATGGGCTTGGCGGGGGTGGCGGGCGCCTCGGAGGCGTCCGGCTCGGCGGCCGGAGTCCGGACCACCATCCGGTCCGTGCGCGGCTCCTGCTGGCTGGAGGTGCGCTCGACAGGAGCGCAGCAGGCGACGAGAGGCAGGACCAGGAGGGCGGCGGTGCGGAGGGGGGTCATGGCGTGTCGGGCGGCCTGGGCAGGCGCAGGACGCCCACTGTGGCAGATCTTGGACCGCGCGGGGCGGGGTTCAATTGTCTGGGACCGCCCAGGGCCCGGTTCCGTTGTCTGGGACCGCCCGGGGCCCGGTTCCGTCTTCTGGGACCGCTTGGCGCGCGGTTCACTTACCAGAGCGGTTGGCGGGCGCTGCGCGCTGCTCAAGGGGCGCTCTGGAGGCCACCTGCGGCGCGCGCGCCCCGCACTTGCGCTGAGGTGCGCGATCCCATGGCATGGGGGCCATGACCCGTCCCGCGCCGCCCACGCTCTTGGCCCTCATCCCCTGGGCCCTCTTCGCCTGTGCGGCCCCACTGCCCCAGGATCACGAGCCCGCTGGGCAGGAGCAGGGGGCGGCGACGAGCGCGAAGAGGCCGCCCAACGTGGTCCTGATGTTCGTGGACGACATGGGGTATGGGGACATGGGGATCACCGGACACCCCACGATCCGCACGCCTCATCTGGACCGACTGGCCATGGAGGGCATGCGCTTCACGCAGTTCGTGACCGCGTGCTCGGTGTGCTCGCCATCGCGGGCCGCCCTGCTGACCGGGTGCTATCCGCGCGCCATGGAGATGCACCGCCACGTGGTGTTCCCCGGCGATCCCCACGGGCTGCACCCCGACGAGGTGACCCTCGCGGAGTGCCTCGCTGACGCGGGCTATGCGACGGGGATGTTCGGCAAGTGGCACCTGGGCCACCGTCGCGGGATGCTGCCCAACGACCAGGGCTTCGACCGCTGGGTGGGCATTCCCTACTCCAACGACATGGCGCAGGCCCACCGGCGTCCGGGCAACACCTACCCCTACCAGCTGCCCTTCCTTGAGGACGGTGAGGTGACGGAGTGGGAGCCGGACCAGTCCACCTTCACGCGCAGGCTGACCGAGGAGGCCGTCGCATTCATGCGCGCGCACCGGGACGAGCCGTTCTTCGTCTATGTGCCGCACCCCATGCCGCACATCCCCCTCTACCCAGGCGAGGCGTTCCAGGGCGCGAGCAGGCGAGGCGCCTATGGCGATGTGATCGAGGAGCTCGACTGGAGCGTGGGCACCCTGCGTGCGACGCTCGAGGAGCTCGGCCTGGCGGAGGACACGCTCTTCCTCTTCTCCAGCGACAACGGGCCCTGGCTGCCCATGAGGGAGAACGGCGGCAGCGCGGGCCACCTGCGCGGCGGCAAGGGAACGACCTGGGAGGGCGGCCATCGGGTGCCGCTGCTGGCGGCGTGGCCGGGCACCATCGAGGGGGGCGCGGTGTGCGCCGAGCTCGCCACGGCGATGGACCTGGCCCCCACCGTGGCCGGGCTCTGCGGGACCGAACTCGTGGGTCGCGGACCCCTCGATGGGCACGACATCGCCCCCCTGCTGCTGGGCGCGCAGGGAGCCGTCTCCCCCACGGAGCACTTCCTCTACTACGCCGCCAAGGGTCCCCTCGCCGCGGTGCGCCGGGGCCCTTGGAAGCTGCACCTCGAGAGCGGCGAGCTCTACCACCTCGAGCACGACGTGGAGGAGCAGCGGGCGGTGCAGGAGCGTCACGCGGAGCTCGCCGCCGAGCTGCGCGATCTGGCCGTGCGGAGCGACGCCGCCCTGGTGGCGCGCGCGCGAAGCCGGGGCGATGGAGGGGAGCTGGCCTTCGACCCGGCCCTCCCGGCCACCGGGGCGTCCTCCGGAGAGTGAGGCCCCGGGGGCCGCTACGCTGCGCCCGTGCAGCGGCTCCGTGACGCGATCCTCGGCAGCGGAGGGAAGGCCGTTCACGCGGACCGTGCGGTCGACGCGTGGATGCTGGGGCAGCCAGTGCTCGAGGCCTTTGCCGAGCCTCGCTACGCCCTGCCCCGGCGCGCCCGGCCCGCGCTGGAGGCGGCCCTGGTCGAGCTGAGCGGGCTGGCCCGAGTCGTCGAGGAGCACCCCGCGGAGGATGGAGGGCGCAAGCTCCTCCTTGAGCTGGGCGATGGCTCCCGCGTCGAAACGGTCCTGCTGCCGCGGGACGGCCTGTGCGTGTCCACGCAGGTGGGCTGTCGGGTGGGGTGCCAGTTCTGTGGCACCGGCACCCTGGGCCTGGTGCGCAACCTCTCCACCGAGGAGCTCTTGGCTCAGGTGCGCCTCGGACGCGAGCGACAGAAGGTGCGCCGGGTGGTCTTCATGGGCATGGGCGAGCCGGCCCACAACATCGAGAGCGTGCTGGAGGCCGTGACCACCCTCCATCGCGACGGCCGCGTCGGCCGGGAGCAGCTGGTCTTCTCGACCGTCGGACACCCGCGCGTCTTCGCGCGCCTCGAGGAGTGCGCGCCCCCGCCGGCTCTCGCCCTGTCCCTGCACAGCCTCGACCGCGACCGCCGCAGGGCCCTGCTGCCGCGGGCCCCGGATGTGGAGCCGCGCGAGCTCCTCGCCGAGGCCGTGGCATACGCCGCGCGCAATCGCCACCCCTTGCAGCTGCAGTGGACCCTGATCGCCGGACGGACCGACGGACTGGAGGAGGCCGAGGAGCTCGCCGGCCTGGTCCGCGGAACGCGCACCGTCGTGAACTACATCCCGGTCAACGCGGTGGACGGCCTGGAGTTCCAGCGGCCGAGCCGCGACCACATCCATGCCCTGGTGGCCCGGGTGCAAGATCGCGGGGTGCTGGCGAAGGTGCGCTGGTCGGCTGCCCAGGACGCAACCGGGGGCTGTGGGCAGCTGGTTGCGCGTTCAAACACTAAGGGTTGACACCTAGGGGAAGGATCGGGATTTCCAGCGAGCGGGAACCTGGATCCAATGAAGCGCGTCCACTTCAGCGTTCACCCCAATCCCCCCCAATGAAGACCAACACCACCGCCGTGATCCTGACCGGCATGCAGAACGAGTGCTTCCTGCCCGAGGGACGCCTGCGGCCCATGTTCGAGGGCCAAGTCCGCACCAGCAACATGCTCGCCAACACGCTCGCGATGCTCGAAGCCGCGGCCGAGACCGACCTGCAGCTCCTCCTCGTGCCGACCCTGTTCCAGCCGGGCTATCCCGAGCTCGTCGAGCCCGTGGGCGTGCTGGCGGGCATCCGGGACGCCGGCGCGTTCCAGCAGGGCGACCCCGGCTCGGAAGTGCTGCAGGAGATCCGCAGCATGGGAGACCGCGTGCGCGTGCTCGCGGGCAAACACACCATGAACGCGTTCACCGACACCGGGCTCGAGGAGGTCCTGCGCGAGAACGGCATCGAGACGGTCGTGCTCGCGGGGCTCTCCACCTCGGTCTGCGTGGACTCGACCGCGCGCATGGCGTACGAGAAGGGCTTCAGGGTGAAGATCCTCACCGACTGCATCGCCGGCCGGACTCCGATCGAGGACGAGATCTACTGCACCGAGATCTTCCCGATGTATGCCGACCTCCTGACCTCGAGCGAGCTCCTCGAGAGCATCGGGGCGACGGCCCCGGCAGCCTGACGGCGGCACAGTCCAGCAAGGCTGGCCCCGGCAGACAGTCCAGCAAGGCTGGCTCGAGGAACCTGTCCAGCAAGCGCTGGCCCATGCGAGGGCGAGCGATGCTTGAGGGGGGATGAGCCCAGGGCTCGTCCCCCTGGCCTTTGGAGAGGGGCTCTGGGGGGCGGGCCTTGGAGCCGGGGAGCCAGTGCCTGGCAAAGGACGCCCGTTTCTGAGAGGCCTCCTTGTGCTAGGAGGGCCTGCCTCGAGGGCCCGGATGCGGAGGAAGGGTCTTCCCCTAAGTGAATGATCCATCTCCCCAAAATTGGGAACCTGCGGTGAAATCCTCTTCGACGCGACCCAGAGATCGCGTGGCCAGAGAGAGAGAACTCCCTTCCCAAACAGGAGAAACACCATGGATCCGAACACGACCGCCCTTGTCCTCGTCGGCATGCAGAAGGACTGGTTCCACCCGGAGGGCAACCTCCGCCCCCTCATCGAGGGCGAGGTCCGGGAGCGCAACATGCTCAACAACGCGCTGGCGATGCTGGAGGCTGCCGGCTCGACGGACCTGCACATCATCGTGGCCCCGACCCTGTTCCAGCAGGGCTACCCGGAGCTGATCGACCCCGTGGGCGTTCTGGCCGCGATCCGCGACGCGGGCGCGCTTCAGGAGGGAACCCTGGGCGGCGAGCTCGTGGATGAGATCCAGGCCATGGGCGATCGGGTGCGCGTCATGCCGGGCAAGCACGGCATGAACGCCTTCATCGACACGGGACTGGAGGAGACCCTGCGGAGCCTCGGAGTGACGACCGTGGCCCTCGCAGGGGTCGCCACCTCCCTGTGCATCGATACGACGGCCCGCACGGCCTATGAGCTTGGGTTCCGCGTGAAGATCGTGACGGACTGCATCGCGGGCCGAACCCCCATTGAGGACCAGGTGTACTGCGAGGAGATCTTCCCCATGTACGCCGACCTCGTCACCTCCGAGGAGCTCCTCAGCTCCGTCAACGCCGCGATCGGCACCGCCTGAGACAAAGCGTGCCCTCCGATTCACGGGAGTTGACGGGACACGACCTTGCGGTCCAGGCCCACTACAAGCTCGTCGAGAAGCTCGCCGAGAGCGAGCATCGCTTCCGTGAGTTGGTGGAGCTGCAGCAGGACATCGTGTTCCGCTGCAACACCGCAGGAATCCTCGAATACGTCTCTCCCTCCGTGGAGGACGTCCTCGGGGTTCCGGCGCGCTCCTGCGTGGGCCTCCCCCTGGCGGACCTGCTGGAAGGCAAGGACGCGGAGACCGCGCGGCAGATCCAGCTGATCCTGAGCGGGGTTCCCCGGGGCCAAGAGGCCCGCTTCCGCTTCAAGGGTGAGGGCGGCCGGGCTCGGTGGCTGGATCTTCAGGCTCGCCAGAGGCTGGGCGGAGGCAGCGTGGGCACGCTCCGCGATGTGACCGATATGGTCATCCACGAGCGCGAGCGCGGCCGCCTGCACGCAGAGCTCGTGGAGCGCAACGCCCTGCTGAAGGTGCAGGATCGCCGCCGCGAGGAGCAGGCCGCCGCCCTGCGCCACCGCTACGACCTGCAAGAGCTCCTGACCCGCATCTCCGCGCGCATGCTCGAGATCCGGTCGGAGGGCGTGGACGCTGCCGTGGTCGAGGCGCTCGGCGAGGTCGGAGCCTTCATGGGCGTGGATCGCGCCTATGTGTTCCTGTTCCACGAGGGGCAAGACCTCCTCAGCAACACGCACGAGTGGTGCGGTGCGGGCATCTCCGAGGAGAAGGAGAACCTGCAGGAGCTGCCCTTCGAGGCGGTTCCGTGGTGGGTCAGCGAGATCAAGGCCGGGCGCACCATCCACGCGGCCAAACTCTCGGATCTCCCCCCCGAGGCGGCTTCGGAGCGAGAGATCCTCGAGGCCCAGGGCATCCAGTCCGTCGTCGTGGTTCCGCTCGTCGCACGCAGCCGCCCGGTGGGCTTCGTGGGCTTCGACGCCGTCGAGAGCGCCCGCTCCTGGGATGCGGACGTGGTTGCGCTGCTCGCGCTGGTCGGAGACATCCTCCTTGGGGCCCTGGAACGCGCGCGGGCAGAGCTGCTGCAGAAGGAGAGCGCGGCGCGGTATCGGCTCCTGGCCGACAACGCCCGCGACATGATTTGGCGCGCGGACCTGGACCTGCGGTTCGAGTTCGTGAACCCCGCGGCGGCCCGCATGCTCGGGCGCCAGGCTGCGTCTCTCGTGGGGCACAGCATCGAGGAGGTCTGTGACGAGGAGACCGCCCAGCGCATGCGGCGCTCCCTCGAGAAGGCGCGTGAGCAGGGCCAGCAGGCCGATGCGGCGGCCACGCTCATGCACGGGATCGAGCACGCCAATGGCTCAACGCTTCCCGTGGAGACGATCGCCTCATTCGTGCTCGATCCGTCCGGCGATCCGGTTGCGATCCAGGGGACGACGCGTGACATCTCGGAGCGGGTGGCCGCCGAGGCGGCCCTTCGGGAGAGTCGGACTCGAATGGACCTCGTCGTCGAGGGGATCCATGAGGGCATCCTCATGGTGGACCTCGAGGAGCATATTCAGGTCGCGAACCGCGAGGTGCGCCAACTCCTTGGTCACCCGGGTGGGGACCTGCTCGGAACGCCCCTGGCCGAGCTCCTGAAGCCCCTCGAAGGAGCCGGGCCTCTGCTCGAGGACTTGGGCAGCGTGCAGGAGTCGGTCGAGGTTCGGACGCCTGGCACGCCGTCACGCATCCTGACGATCACCACCAGCCCCTATCTGGATCACCATGGCTGGCTCGCAGGCCGCCTACTGCTCGTGCGCGACGTGACGGCCGAGCGCGAGGTGGAGCGGATGAAGAGCCAGTTCGTGGCCTCGGTCTCCCACGAGCTGCGGACGCCGCTGACCTCGATCCTCGGCTTTGCGCGCACGCTCTTGCGCAAGCCGGACCTCGACGAGGGCTCGCGCACGGAGTTCCTCGGGATCATCCACTCCCAGTCCGAGCGGCTGCACCACCTGATCGAGGACATCCTGGAGATCTCCAAGAT
>JBDQFW010000159.1:0-8610 GCA_040265735.1 Planctomycetota bacterium
CCCTCGGAGTGGAGCGAGGCCTCCGAGCAGGGCGGGCTGCGCCTGCGCACGGCGCGGGTGACTGAAGGCGCCGCGCGCGAGCAGGTTCCCGCGGGCTTTGAGGCGCTCCTCGCGCCGCTCGTCGGTCGGCCGGCCGAGGCCGAGGTGCACTGCACGGCGGTGGACGAGCGCGAGCAGTCCCTCTTTGGCACGCGTCTCGACGTGCGCGTCTCTGGCACGACTGCCGACGGCCTGCGGCTGCAGCGGCGCCTGTCCCTGGATCTGGTCTGGCGCGTCGCGCGCAAGTTCCTGCTTCAGGACATCGAGGGCGCCTCCATCGAGGAGGCCCTGGAGCTTGCACCCACCTTTGTCGAGGCCACCGAGGGGCTCCTCGCGGGGACGCGCCTCGAGGGGCTCGAGAACCTCGAGGGCGCCGTGGAGCACACGCGGCGCATGGACATCCAGGTGGCGGCGTCCGCCGTGGCCCTTGGGATGCATGGCATCGGCGTGGGGGACCTGAACGGCGACGGGCTCGAGGATCTCTACATCGGGCGTCACGCCGGGGAGCCGAACCACTACCTCCTGCGCACCGCAGAGGGCGGCTTCGTCGACGCGCCTCCCGGGCACGGTGCCGACCTGCTCGAGGATACTTGCGGGGTGCTGGTCTGTGACCTCGACGGCGACGGTTCGCGGGACCTTGCGCTGGCGGTGTTCGAGAAGGTCGTCGTGCTCTGGAACGATGGCAGCGGTCGCTTCCCCACCTCGACGATCCTGGAGAGCGAAGGAGGAGCCCAGGTCTACACCCTCGTGGCCGGGGACGCGGACGGGGACGGGGATCTCGACCTCTACGACACGCGCTACCACCGCGGGGATCACGAGGCGAGTCCTCCGCTTCCGTACCACGATGCCCGCAACGGGGCCGCGAACCACCTGTGGGCGAACGACGGCGACCGGAGCTTCCACGACGCGACTCTGGAGCTGGGGCTGGACGAGGGCAACGATCGCTACAGCCTCGCGGCTCTCTGGCACGACCTGGACCAGGACGGGGACCTGGATCTCTATGTGACCAACGACTTCGGTCGCAACAACGACTACCGCTTCGAGGCGGGGCGCTTTCAGGACGCGGCCGCGCGCACGGGCGCGTTGGACATGGCCGCGGGGATGGGGGTCTCCGTAGCGGACGTGGACCGAGACGGATTCGACGACCTCTACATCTCGAACATGTGGTCCGCCGCGGGAGCGCGCGTGACCCAGCACCCGCGCTTCATGCAGCGCCACCCGGAGGGTGTGCGCGCGATGTACGGACATCACGCGGCCGGCAACACCCTGCTGCTTGGGCTCCCCGACGGCGGCTTCCGGGATGGCTCTCTCGACGCTGGGCTTTCGCCCGGCGGCTGGAGCTGGGGCTCGATCCTGTTCGACTGGGACAACGACGGCTACGCCGACGCCTTCGTGCCCAACGGCTTCACCACCATGTGGACCGGCCGCGAGGCTGCGAGCTATTTCTGGCGCGTGGTGGTCGAGTCCTCGCCCGCGACCGCGCCGCTGCCGATCGAATACCAGCGAAACTGGCAGTTCCTCACGCACCTTGGCCAGGTGGAGGGGTGGTCCCTGGCTGGCTCGGAGGGGAATCGCGCCTACGCCAACCGCGGCGGGGTGTTCCATGACGTCAGCGGCGCAGTCGGACTAGGTCATGTGGAGGACGGGCGTAGCGCGGTCACGCTGGACCTCGACGGGGACGGTCGCCTCGAGCTGATCACGAAGAACCGGACCGCTCCCCTGGTGCGCGCGTTCCACAACCGGACGCCGGAGGCCGGCGCCTGGATCAGCATCGAGCTCTCGGGTAAGGCCCCGAATACGGAGGCCATCGGCGCCGTGGTGACCGTCCGCTCTGGAGGACTGGAGCAGCGGCGCACCGTGCACGCCGGCGAGGGCTATCTGGCCTCGCCGAGCAAGCGCCTTCACTTCGGCCTCGGCAGCGGCAAGGTTGAAGAGGTTCGCGTGCGGTGGCCCGGAGGCGAGGAGCGCTCGTACGGCGTGCTCGCCGCGGGGCGCGGTTGGAGGATCAGCCCGGAGGGCACGGATCAGGAGGCCCCGCGGACCGCACCGCTTCCCGCGGCCGGCTCACCGCTCGCGGTGGGCATGCGTGGGTTCCGCTCGAGGATGCCTCTGCTGGTGACGCTTCCCTTGGCGGGATGGCGGCTGCCGCGCTTCGAGGGCGTGGCGCGCTTGACGGGCGAGGGAGACGGCCCGCTGGCCGTGGTCGCCTGGGCCGGTTGGGATGACCCCTCCCGCGAGCTCCTCGCGGACCTCGGGGAGCAAGCCGGGCGGCTTGCCGCAGTCGGCGCCGAGGTTCACCCCCTCTCCATGGATGAGCCACGAGACGAGGCGTGGGTGCGCGCGGACGTTGCGAAGACGGGGCTTCCCGAGCACGGCGGTCGTGCGGACACCAGAACGCGCGAGCTGCTCGATGTGCTGGTGGGTCTGACGGCCGGCCAGTACGAGTCCCTCGAGCTGCCGCTCGTGTATCTCTTCGACAGGACCGGGCGCCTGGCCGTGCTCCACCTTGGGCCGGAGGCCAGCGCAGAGGCGATCCTCGCGGATCTGGAGGCCATCGGTGACCGCGACCTCGGGCGCGTTCCGACGAGCCTCTCGGGCGGAAAGTGGCTGACCCTCGATCCCCGGCGCAGCAAGCTGGAGGCCATCGCTAGCTACCTCGAGGCCAACGGTGAGCGAGCGCTCGCGAAGAGTCTGCGCTCCGACGGCTGAGAAGGGGGGACGGCGGCGCTCAGCGCCAAGGAAGCGCGCTCAGCGCTTCTGCAGTCAGGTCCTCAGGGAGCGGCCCTGTCCAGGGGGCGACGGGTAGCTCCTCCACCCCGCGGGACTCGGTCCAGCGGAAGGCCGGCAGGGCCTCGGTGCTCTTGCGCTCCGGCCAGGCGAGCACGGTCTCGGGGTCAAGGCGCGTCATGAGGTAGCCGTGGTGGCGCACCTGGTTCCCCAGTCCGAGCGGTCGCGCGTCCTGGAGACGATGGCGCAGTGAGGGGTCGTTGACCAGGGTCAGCCACGCGGTGGCCTCCGGAGGCTGGGTAGAGGCGGCCTCACCCATGAGCCGCACCGCGAGCCTTGCGTCCGTCGCGTTGTCCATGGCGGCGTAGCTCGCCATGCGGGGCAGGGACACTAGCAGGACGATGGTCCCCACGGCCGTGAGGAGCAGGCCGGTGGGCGGGGCGGGCAGGTTCTTCTGGGCTTGTGCTTCCAAGGGACGCTCCGGTCATTGGACGGTAGGGTCCGCGAACCTACGCTTCCAGGGTGGATGTCCTCGAGCAGCTCCAACGGGTCGGCGGGTCCCAGCTCCCCGCGGCCCGCTCCGTCGCCAGGACGCTCGGTGCCGCGGGCTTCCGCACCTGGCTTGTGGGCGGGAGCGTGCGGGACCTGCTCCTGGGGCGGCCCGTTCACGACCTGGACCTCGTGAGCGCGGCGACCCCCGAGCAGGTCGAGGCCCTGTTCCCCCGCACGCTCAGCGTGGGCAAGGCCTTCGGTGTGGTCCGCGTCCTCGTGGAGGGCGCTGACCTCGAGGTGGCGACCTTCCGCATCGAGCGCGGCAGCCTCGACGCGCGGCACCCCGAGGTGCTCGAGCTCGTGGAGACCCCGGAGGAGGACGCCACACGCCGGGACTTCACGCTCAACGCCCTCTACCTCGATCCGCTGAACGGCGAGCTGCGGGACCCCGTGGGGGGGCGGCGCGATCTGGAGGCTGGGGTCCTGCGGGCGGTGGGCGACCCTCGAGCGCGCTTCGAGGAGGATGCCCTGCGCCTGCTGCGTATGGCCCGGTTCCTCGCGCACCTTCAGCTCGAGCCCGCCGAGGGACTGCTCGAGGCCGCTCGTGCCACTGCCCCGGCCCTGGCTCGCATCAGCCGCGAGCGGATCCTCGAGGAGTGCGACAAGATCGCGGCTGGGCGTGACCTGGGAAGGGCCGTGGAGCTCCTGGGGACCTGCGGCCTGCTGGAGCAGGCCTTTTCTCACCTCGCCGCGGAGCCGACTCGTCCGCAGGTCCGGGCGGCCGTCGCGGCCTCCTCGGCGATCCACGACATCCTCCTGCCCCTGCTCGACCTCGAGCCCGGATCCCCGGGGCGCTTCGCACGCCTCGAGGATGCCTGCGCAGGGCTGCCACTGGCCCGCGCGCGCGCGGCCTTCCTGCTCGAGGCCTGGCGCCGCTTGGAAGTGCTCCGGGCGGAGCATCTCGTGGACCCGGACAGCATCGACGCCGCAGTCCTCACTCGGCTCGTGCGTGGGCCCGCGGGCTCCGCGGCGCTGGAGCTGGGACGGGCCTGGGCCGTGGCCCTGGGGCAGGGGCCAGAGCCGTGGGATGAGATCGCGGCCTGGGCCGACTCGAGGGAGCTGGAGCCCACCGCGCTTCTGCAGGCCGGTGACCTGCTCGCGCGGGGAGTGGAGCCCGGGCCTCGCCTGGGCGCGCTCCTGCGCGTGGCCGAGGACGAGCAACTCAGGGGCGTGCTTCGCCAGCGCGAGGACGCCCTGGCCTGGCTCGACGCGCAGCTGGCCTCCGACTCCTGACCGCGTGGGGCGGCGGGCTGCCTAGCTGGGCGGCGCGACCCGGCGCAGCTGGCGGGCCAGGGGATACCCCCCGAGGATGACCAGCGCGGCGGGGAGGCCGGCCCGTCCCAGTGTGCAGGTCACCAGGGTGATCGAGGCGGTCACGACGAGCAGACGCCTGAGGAGCAGACCCACGGTCGCCTCGACCCGGCCGCGGGTCCAGGGGGACCTCTGCCGCCACGCCGCCAGCGGAGCGGCCGTGGCGGAGGCGGCCAGCAGCGCCCCGAGCGCACCGCCAAGGGGCTCTCCAAGGATGATGCCAGCGGTGAGTGCGGGGATTGGCAGGGACGCGGCGCAGGCCAGGAGCAGGCTCTGCTGGCGAGCAGGAATCAGGGGAGCCTCTCCGTCCTCCGCGCGGGCAAAGGTCGAGACGAGGGCCACCCAGGCTCCGTAGCTGGCCGCGAGGATCAGGAGGCCGGGAGCCGGCGCCGCCGCGGCGACGATCAGGGGGAGTCCGAAGTTCAGGCTGCGGCAGGATCCAAGCAGCAGGGGACCTAGGAGCGGGCCCCGTCCCACGAGGTCATACGCCGCCACGAGCCCGGCGAGTCCCAGGCCACCCCACCCGAGCCAGGGGTGTGCAAGGGATCCGAGGAGCACGCCCATGCCCAGCAGCCCAAGCCCGAGGGAGAGTGCGAAGGCCGCGGGAACCGCGCCGCTGGGGATGGGGCGATCCGGACGCGTCGCAGCGTCGTGGTGACGGTCGGCCCAGTCGTTGAGGGCCATGCCCCCGTGATAGAGAGCGGCGCTCGCGGGCAGCCACAGGAAGAGACGCGGCTCGGGGACCTCCCCCTGGCTTCCCAGCACGAGCCCGGCGAGACCGTCCGCGAGGGCCGAGGGCAGGAGGGACACGCGCAGCAGGCGCGCGAGCTGGCGTAGGCCCATGGGTCAGGAGCCGATCCAGCGCAGGAGGTCGTTGTAGGTCACGTACACCATCAGCGTGACGATGAGGACCATGCCGACCATCTGCGAGTAGCCGAGGGTGCGAGCGCTCACTGGCGAGCCCTTGAGGCGCTCGACCAGGAGGAAGAACAGGTGACCTCCGTCCAGCACCGGGATGGGCAGGACATTGAGGAAGGCGAGGTTCACGCTCAGGATGCACAGGAAGAAGAGCAGCTTCGTCCAGCCCATCGAGGAGACCCGGTAGCTCACCCGCGAGATGGTGATGATGCCGCCCAGGTTCTTCGTGCTCACCTCCTGGGTCGCCATGCGCTTGAGCGTCAGGCCGGTGTGCACGAGGAAGCGCCCGGAGGCGCGGACTCCCTCCAGCAGGGCTGCGGCCAGCCCCTCGGTTCGATAGACCCCGTCGGGCGGCGCGAGGTCGAAGCCCAGATCCCGGGCCTGGGCCGGGGCGGCGGTGAGCGTCCAGGTGGCGGGCTCCTTGGCTCCGGGCGCGCGGGCGAGCACCGTAAGGGAGGCGCCGGCCTGGACCGCCCGGCCGCAGCGCGCCTGGATCTCCTCCCAACGCGTGACCGGCACGCCATCCAGCTCGAGGAGGGTCGCGCCGCTGGGGAGGCCCGCACGGCTCGCGGCGCCACGGGGGTCGACCCAGACCCTGGCGGATTCCATCTCCGCGGGCAGCTCGAGGTCGCTCGATAGGAGGGCGCGGTCGTCCAGAGACGCGGGCAGGGCGATGGAGAGAACCTCTCCGTCGCGCTCCACCTGGAGCTCGGTCATGGGCCCCTCGGTGAGCAGGGCGCCCCGCAGGTCACGGGCGGCGTGGATTGGCCGCGGCCCGCAGGCAAGCAGCCGGTCCCCCGCGCGCAGGCCGAGGCCCTGAGCCACTCCGCGCGGGCGGACCGCAACGATCGTGGCACCTGCGGGACCGACGCCAAAGAGGAGACGCTCCGGCACCTCGCTCCAGCTCGGCTCCAGGGTCACCTGGCGGAGGTCGCCCTCCTCGTCGAGGACCTCAAGGACGAGGGGTTGCTCGAGCTCCACGGCCAAGCTCAGCTGCTCTGCGAGGGTGAGGGTCGCGGGCATACCCACCACGCGCTGCAGGCGGTCTCCTGCTCGCAGGCCTGCCTGGGACGCCGGGCCCTCCTCGGCGACCAGGAGCCGGCCCTCGGGATCGCTGCCCACGCGGACCCCGATGCGGTAGAAGCCGAGGTCGTCGTCGCGGTCAGGGTCCACGCGGGTCGTCCGCACCGCGCCCTCCGGGCTGCGGTAGGTCACCTCCACCGCGCGCGCGCCGTTGAGGGCCACCGCGGCCACGAGGTCCTCGAAGTCGCGCAGGGGGGAGCCGCCTACCTCCAGGAGCTCCGAGCCCGCGGGGATGCCCGCTGCCCAGGCTCCGCCGCCAGGAACGGGGGTGCCGATCACCGGCCGGGTGATGGGGACACCGAAGGAGTAGGCCACGGGGAAGGCCACCAGGGCGAACACGAGGTTCATCAGCACCCCGCCGGAGTACACGAAGAAGCGCGCGCCCACGCTCTTGGCGCCGAGCTCGTCGGGGGCGGGGGTGGTTCCTGGGAGGGCACCCTCGCCCGCCATGCGCACATAGCCGCCGAAGGGAACGAGGGCGAGCTGGTAGGTCGTGGATCCGCGCCGAAAGCTCAGGAGCGGCGGGCCGAAGCCGAGGGAGAACACCTCCACGCGGACGCCGCACCAGCGCGCCGCCAGGAAGTGCCCGGCCTCGTGCACGAAGATGACCATGCCGATCCCCAGGGCGACCTGGAGGGTTCGGAGCAGCGCGGCGGGATCCATGGGCGGGGGCGTCAGGCCGTGGGGGACAGCGCGGCGAGGGTCTGCTCTGCGTGGCGGCGGGCCTCCTCGTCCGCGGCCTGCAGGGACTCCAGGGTCGGGGCCGGACCTGCGCAGGCCTCGAGGGCCTGCTCGACCACTTCGGCGATGGCGGGAAGGGGAATGCGCCCCTCGAGGAAGGCGGCCACGGCCACCTCATCCGCGGCGTTCAGGACGCAGCCCGCGCTCCCTCCGCGCTCGATGCAGCGGTAGCCGAGGCCCAGAGCCGGGAAGCGTGTGAGATCGGGGGCCTCGAAGTCGAGGCGGCTGAAGGTGGCGAGGTCGAACCCCGTCAGGTTCGCAGGCGCGCGGTCGGGGTGATGGACGGCGTAGTGGATCGGGCCGCGCATGTCCGGGGGCCCGAGCTGGGCCACGACGGAGCCATCGCAGAACTCGACCATCGAGTGGACGATCGATTGAGGGTGCACGACCACCTCGATCTGGGATCCGGGGAGGCCGAACAGATGGTGGACCTCGAGCACCTCGAGGGTCTTGTTCATCAGGGTCGCCGAACCGATCGTGATCCGGGGCCCCATGCTCCAGTTGGGGTGGGCCAGGGCCTGCTCGACGCTCGCAGCGGCAATGTCCTCGGCCGTGGCCGTGCGGAATGGACCCCCGCTGGCCGTGAGCAGCACCTTGCGGATCCTGCGCGAGTCCTCCCCGCGCAGGCACTGGGCGATCGCCGAGTGCTCGGAGTCCACGGGCACCAGGGCAGAGCCGCCGGCCTCGAGGGCGGGGATGAGCAGCTCCCCGGCAATGACCAGGGACTCCTTGTTGGCCAGGGCCAGGGTCTTGCCCGTGCGGGCAACGGCGAAGGAGGCCTCGAGGCCCGCGCGCCCGACGACCCCGTGCACCGCGACCTCGAAGCGGGCCTCCTCGACGAGCTGCACCAGGGCGTCGGGGCCGCTGAGGAGCCGGGTTCCTGGGGGGAGGTGCGGCCGTAGGTGGTTGGCCGCGGCCGGGTCGATGAGGGCCGCCAGCGGGGGACGGAACTCCTCGATCTGGCGTCCAAGCTCCTCCCAGGAGGTGTGGGCCGCGAGACCGGCCACCGCCAGGCCGCTGCCCTGCTCGCGGACGAGCTCGAGGGTCTGGCGACCGATCGAGCCGGTGCTTCCGAGGACGAGGAGGGGCTTCAAGGGACCAGCGGCGGGCAGCCGGGCCTGGGAGTGTAGGACATCGGGCTCGCGGATCGATACGAGGGCCGTCGCGGGTATCCTCTCGGGCCCGAAGTCCGCCGGCGTGGTCCCATCGCCCACCGCCTTGCACGCCGCGCGGCACGCG
>JBDQFW010000160.1:0-8431 GCA_040265735.1 Planctomycetota bacterium
GGTCAGGTACCGGCTAACGCGGCCGGCCAAGCGGCCCGGGCTGCGCAGCTCCCGCAGCAGCCTCCTCGGCCGCCCGTAGAAGCGCCGGTAGGCCTGGCGGATCTTCGCCTCGATCTGGGCGGCCGACATGGCCTCGTTCCCCTCGAGGGCCGCGAACCCAGTCATGCTCGCGAAGTCGAAGTCCCGGGTGCCGCGCAGCATCTCGTAGAGGGGCGTGCCCGGGTACGCCGTCACCGCGCAGAACTGCACCTGGTCCGGGTCGAGCCGGTCCACCAGGGCGATGGTCTCGTCGGCCATCTCCGGGGTCTCCTCGGGGAACCCGATCATGCAGAACGCCCGCGTCTCGATGCCGACGTCACGGCAGGCACGGAAGACCTCGGCGGCCTGGTCGAGGTCGCTGAGCTTGTTGCCGCAGTGCTTGCGCTGGATCTCGGCGTTTCCAGACTCCACTCCGAGGGAGATGTGCCGGCAGCCCGCTCGCGCCATCACCTCAAGCAGGGGCCTGTCGAGGGTCTTGACCGCCGTCTCGCACTGCCACTCGAGGTCCGTCCAGCCCCTGGCCAGAATGCCCTCGCAGATGGCGTGCACGCGGTCCTTGCGCGTGGTGAAGATCGGATCCCGGAAGACCACGTGCCGCAGGCCGTGGCGCTCGTACAGGTCCTCGAGCTCCAGCAGCACGTGCTCGGGACTGCGGAACCGGAAGCGAAGGCCCTGTGCGAGGGTGTAGCCGCAGAAGGAACAGTCGAGGGGACAGCCCCGCGAGGACTTCACCGTCGTGATGGGCCCCTCGATCCCGGGGAACCTGTAGGCCGCGTTGTCGAGCAGGTGGCGAGCCGGGATGGGCAGCGCATCCAGGTCTCTGATCTTGTCGCGCTCGGGCTCGTGCACGACCGCGCCGTCGGGGCCCACCCACGAGAGCCCCTCGAGGCCCGCGAGCTCTTCGCCCGCCTGCACCCGCCGGGCCAGCTCACACACCGTCTCCTCCGGCTCGCCCCGCACGACCGCGTGGATGCGTCCGCCGTCGAAGACCGTGTCCGGGCAGAAGGTGACCTGACTTCCCAGCATGGCCACCGTGGCTCGGGTGCCCTCCCGGACGCTGCCGGCCAGCGCGAGGTCCTGGTCCAGGGACGTGCTGGAGGAGTCCAGACACACCAGCTCGGGATCGAGGGCTGCGATAGCGGCCAGGGCGCCGTCGGGTCCGACACCTAGGGCGTCCGAGTCGTGGATCGACACCTCGTGTCCCGCCGCCTCCAGGGCCGCCGCCACGTGGGCCAGCTCGATGGGCGGATAGAGCAGGTCCGGGCTGACGGCCATGCCGAAACCACCCATGAGCCCGCGGGAGACGCGGTACTCGGGGGGACTCGGGGGGTTGACGAGGACGACTCTCACAGGCTCACCCACTCTAGTGTCGGCGACCGACGGGGCGCGAGCCCTGCCGGAGCGTCCAGCCCGGTCGGCAGAGCCCCCGCGCGTCCCGAATCGAGGCGCTCAGGCGCGCAGCTCGGCCCCGAGCCCCTCGAGCAGGCGGCCGAGCCGCCCGAGGAACTTCTGGGCATCGCCGTCGCTGAGGGTCTTGCCCTCCGCCTGGAGCAGCACGTGGTACGCCAGGGAGCGGCGCCCCGCACCCAGCTGCTCGCCCCGGAAGAGGTCGAAGAGCTCGAGGTCGCGCACCGCGCCCTTGCCAGCCTGGTCGATGGCCGCAGCCACCTCCGCGGCCGTCGCGGCCTCCGGCGCCACCACGGCCACATCGACCTTCACGCCCGGGAAGCGGGAGAGGGGGCGATACCCGTCGTTCTCGGGGGCGACCTGCAGCAGGGCGTCGATGGAGAGGCAGGCGATCGCCGTGTCGCTCTCCAGCTCCCCCTCGAGGCCCAGGCCCCAGGCAACCTCGGGGTCCACGCCCCCGACCCAGCCCGCCAGGACGCCCTCGCTGTGACCCACCCGCAGGCCCACGCGGCGCACGGGGTGCGCCCAGGGCTCGGGGCTCTCCGCGAGGGCCTCGAAGCGGCGCACCGGGAGGCACAGCCCGCGCGCCAGCTCGGCCACCGCCGCCTGGAGCTGCTCGAACGCCGTGCTGCCCAGGCTGCCGTCGCCGGGAGCCTGGCACTGGACGAGGACCAGCTCGTGCACCTCACGCGGCTCGCCGCGCTCGCTCGCGTCCTCCGGCCGGTAGCCCTTGCCCAGCTCGAACAGTCGCACGGAGGCGCGCTGACGGCGGTTCTGCTCGAGCAGGCCGAGGAGGCTGGGTGCCACGCTGCGGCGGATGCGGGAGACCCCCTCCTGGACGGGGTTGATCACGCTCACGTGCGGCAGGTCGGCGAGGCCCAGGGTGGCGAGCAGGTCGTCGGCCTGGAAGGAGTAGGTCAGCGCCTCGTGGAAGCGGGCGCCGCCGGCGAGCAGGTCGCGGGCCTGCTCCGCCAATGCCCTCCGCGGGTCGGCCGGAGGGGGAACGAGGACGCCCTCGAGGGCCTGCTCGGGGATGTTGCCGTAGCGGAACAGGCGCCCGATCTCCTCGATCACATCCACCTCGAGGGTGATGTCCTTCGTGGCCCGATTGGAGGGCACCGCGACGGTCAGGGTCTCGCCCTCCACCTCGACGCCGAACTCGATCGAGCGCAGGAGATCGACCATGCGCTCCGTCTTGAGGTCCGCCACGCCGAGCGCCGTGCGCACCCGGTCGGCCGAGACGCGTAGCTCGTGCGCGGGATCCTCCCAGGTGCCCTCGTCACTGAGGGCCAGCGGGAAGCGCACCTGGGGCTGGAGCTGGAGCAGGAGCTGCGCGAAGTGCCCCGCTGCCGCGAGCGGGAGAGTCGGATCGAGGGCCTTCTCGAACCGCGCGGACGAGTCGGTGCGCAGGCCGAGGCGGGTCGACGTCCGGCGAATCGGAGTCGGCGCGAAGGTGGCGACCTCGAGCAGCAGGTGGCCGGTAGAGCCCTGGACCTTGGAGCCCTCGCCCCCCATGACGCCCGCCAGGGCAACGGCCTCGCCGCCAGAGGTGATCAAGAGGTCGTCCACGGTGAGCGCGCGCTCCACCCCGTCCAGGGTCTGCATCCGCTCGCCAGCCTCGGCCGCGCGCACCACGATCCCCGCGGGATCGAGCGCCGAGCGGTCGAAGGCGTGATTGGGCTGGCCCAGGTCGAGCATCACGAAGTTCGACAGGTCCACCAGCAGGTCGAGCGGGCGCTGCCCGACGGCCGCCAGGAGCATCCGCATCCACAGGGGCGAGGCCCCCTGCTCGACGCCGTCGATGGCAAGGCCCAGGTAGCGGCTGCAGGCCGGGCTCAGCACCTCAACGGGGAACGCCGCGCCGGAGCCGAGCTCCGGCAGGCCCGTCTCGAGAGGCCGCAGCTCGCGGCCCAGGATCGCCGCCACCTCACGGGCCACCCCGCGGTGCCCCCACAGGTCGGGCCGGTGGGTCAGCGACTTGTTGTCGATCTCAAGGACCCAGTCGGTGACCTCCAGGGCCTCGGCCACGGGCGCCCCGAGCGGCAGTCCCTCGGGCAGGACCCAGATGCCGTCGTGCTCCTCGGAGAGCTCGAGCTCGCGCTCGGAGCAGATCATCCCGAAGGACTCGACGCCGCGGATCTTGGACTTCTTGATCTTGAAGTCCCCCGGCAGGACCGTGCCGATACGCGCCACGGCGACGAGCTGCCCCCCCGCCACGTTGGGGGCGCCGCACACGATCTGCAGGGGCTCGCCCTCTCCCACGTCCACCCGGCACACGCCGAGCTTGTCCGCATCGGGATGCGGCACGCGCTCGAGCACGTGCCCGACGACCACCTGGGAGAGGTGCGGAGCGAAGGGCTCCAGGCCCTCGACCTCCGCTGTGGAGAGGGTCAGCTCCTCGGCCAGCTGCCCCGGATCCACGCCGCTCAGGTCGACATGGCGTCCCAGCCATCGCATGGAGATCAGCATCAGAATTGCTCCAGGAAGCGCAGGTCCCCGCCCAGCAGGTGGCGGACGTCGTCGATGCCCCGGAAGAGCATCACCAGCCGGGACAGGCCGAGCCCGAAGGCGAAGCCGCTCCATTGCTCGGGGTCGATCCCGCCCGCCTCGAGCACGCGGGGGTGAACGAGGCCGCAGGGCAGCAGCTCGATCCAGCGCGTGCCCTTGCACACGCGGCACCCGTCCGTGCAGAACACGCAGCGTGCGTCGAGCTCGAAGCCGGGCTCCACGAACGGGAAGTGACCCGGACGCAGGCGCACCTCGATGTCACGCCCGAAGATCCCGCGGAGCAGGGTCTTCATCGTGCCGACCAGGTGGCCAACGGAGATGTCCTTGCCCACGACCAGGCCCTCCATCTGGTGGAAGGTGTGCTCGTGGGTCGCGTCGGTGGTCTCCTGGCGGAAGACCTTGCCCGGGCAGACCGCGCGGAAGGGCGGCTCGAGGGTCTGCATTGCGCGCACCTGCACAGGCGAGGTGTGCGTCCGCAGCACCAGGGAGCCCTCGGCATCGCAGTAGAAGGTGTCCTGCGAGTCGCGTGCGGGGTGGTCCTTGGTGATGTTGAGCGCCTCGAAGTTGAACCAGTCGAGCTCCACCTCGGGGCCATCGAGGATGTGGTAGCCCATGGACTGGAACACCTCGACCAGGCGCCGCGTCACCGTGGTGATCGGGTGCAGGGAGCCGCGCTCCACGCGCGGAGGAGGCAGGGTCGGATCAAAGCCATCCGCGCGGCGGTCCGCCTCGAGGGCGGCCTGCGCCAGCTCGCCCTCGCGCTCGGAGAGGAGCCGGGTCAGCTCCACCTTGAGCTCGTTGGCGGCCTTGCCCGCCGCGCCGCGCTCGGCCGGAGGGAGGCTCGGGATGGCCTTGAGCTGCTGGCCGACCAGGCCGTCCTTACCGAGCAGCTCACGCTCGAGAGCCTTGAGAGCTTCACCGTCACCGGCGGAGCGGATCCGGCTGGCAGCGTCCTGGAGCAGGGATGAGGAGTCCATCGAGGGAGGTCCGCGGGGGCCCGCGGCGGGGGCTTGGCGCCTGTGGGCGGCCCATCATGCAGGACGGCCGCCGCGGGTCCAACCGCGGCGGCCGCCCCGTCACGCAGGGGCCGAGCTCAGGCGCGGGCGGCCTGGGCCTCCTGGACCAGCTGCTGGAAGGCGGCCGGGTCGTGGATGGCCAGCTCGGAGAGCTGCTTGCGGTTGAGGTCGATGCCGGCCTTCTTCAGGCCATCGATGACCGTGCTGTAGTTGGCACCGTGCATGCGCGCGGCCGCGTTGATCCGGACCACCCAGAGGCGGCGGAAGTGACGCTTCTTCTGACGGCGGTCCCGGTAGGAGTAGGCCCACGAGCGAAGCAGGGCCTCCTGGACGGTGCGCCAGAGCTTGCTCCGGCCGCCGCGGTAGCCGCGAGCCTGCTTGAACAGACGGGACTTCTTCTGGGCGCGGGGGGCGCCGTAGGTCACGCGCACCATGTCAGCGGCCTCCCATCATGCGGAGCAGGAGCTTCGCCCAGGTGCCCTCGGTGATCAGCGCCGTGCGCTTCCCGCGCTTCTCGGCGGCGTCCTTGATCGCGTGCATGTGGCCGCGGTGGGGACGGTTGGACTTGAGCTTCCCGGACTTGGTCCGGCGGAACCGCTTCTTGACGGCTCCCTTCGACTTCATCTTCGGCATGGGACTTCCTCGATCAGGGGCCTTGCGGCCGGTCTCGAAACCCCGCTCGCTGGCATGCCTACCGCTTGCAGGGGCCCGGACTCCCGGGCTTGGAGGGCGAGGAGTCTACCCCTGGAGCCCCCCCATGGGAAGCACTGGAGGCCCTCCAGGGCAGGGTAACCCTGAACCTAGGCGGTCCCGGGAGCAGCCCAGGCCCCGCCGAGGGGCAGAAGAGGACGCCCAGGACCCCTCCCGGAGCCCTGGGCATCTCCACGCGCTCTCAGGCCGGGAGCTGTCCCGGGAGACCCCGGGGCCTGCGCCCGCCTCGATCACTGGAAGGTGATCGAGATCCCGTCCGTGAAGTTCGAGGTCGAGCCCACATCGCGGAACCAGGTGGAGAAGTTCCAGGTCTCGCCGGGGGCGATGTTGATCACCCCCACCACGGGCCAGTTGGCCGTCAGGTCCACCACCAGGTCGAAGGACCCCGAGGCGCCGGAGTTCTTGATCTGGCCGGGGCCGCTGAAGCGGCCGATGCTCCCGCCCACGCAGAGGATGCCGGAGGAGACCGGGATGGACGCCTGGGTCGCGGAGGTCACGAACAGGCCGAACTGACTGGTCGGCAGGCCGCTGGCCTGGAGGGTCAGGTCGTTGTCCGCGATGGAAAGGGAGCCCACGGCCTCGATGTGACCGGGAACGCCGGAGGAGTTCGTCGTCGCGGGCGAGCAGTACGTCGTGCCGATGGGCCCCGAGCCGGAGCCCCCGCCGCAGCCGGAGCCCGAACCGAAGACGATCATGTCGTAGGCGTTGCAGTCGCCCGCGCTGCTGGCAGCGACCTCGGCGCGGACGATGACCTCCATCGCCGCCCCGCTGGTGTTCGTCCAGGACAGGGACTCGTTGTCCGTGCTCGACGCCCCCGCAGCGATCGGGATGCCGCCGCAGCCGGCCACGTCGTACAGGTACAGGTTCATGTTCGCCGTCGCATGCGAGAAGAACGCATCCACGAAGACCGTAGAACCCGCGCCGACGCACAGGAGGTAGTGGTCCGGGTCGGACTTGGAGGCCCAGAGCCCTGAGTACAGGCCGTCACCGAGGGCGCCGGCGGCCGCGCACGAGTCGTTGGGTTCGTAGGAGTCGTCCGGCAGGCTGCAGGCATCCACGGACACATCCACCGCCAGGTCGTAGTCGGTGCAGCCCTGACCGCCGTCGAGGGAGGTCTCGACATAGACCGGGACGGTCTGACCCGTGTTGTTCGTCCACGAGACCTGCTCGTTGTTCGAGTTCGACGTGCTGCTGTCCTCGAGAGTGAAGCAGTACGAGTACATCCGTGCGTCGATGTCCCCGTCGTTGTGGAGGAAGGTGACATCCACGGTGACGGTCGAGCCATCAGGCACGTTGATCAGCCACCAGTCGCTGTTGTCCCCGTCCACGACCATGCCCGTCAGGGTCTGGCCCCCGGTCAGGGTGACCGCCTCGCCGCAGTTGTCATTCGGCTCTTGGCTGTCATCGGTGCAGCCCGAGCCGCCGCCACAGCCATTGCAGGGAGGGATGCAGGAGTTGACCGCCTCCGTCCGCATCAGGTTCTTGACCGTCGGGTGGAAGTAGGTGGTGATGTTGTTCATGCCGCCACCGCAGAGGTGGCAGTAGCTCATGATCGTGCCCTGGTTCGTGCAGGACTGCGTGTTCTGGCACTGACCGAAGTACCCGCTGGGCGCGCACTGGTCGACCGGGGGGCAGAAGTCGTGGGTGTGAGGCGTGCCCACGTTGTGGCCCACCTCGTGGGAGATCACCACGAAGTCCCAGGTGTTGCCGCCCTGCTGGACGGGGAACGAGAGGCCGCCGTCCACGCCGAAGCTGACGCCGAAGCCCCAGTTCTGGTTGCAGAGCACGTCGAGGTACGCCACGCCTCCGCCGTTCACGCCGCTGATGAAGTGCGCGAGGTGGGCCCCGCCTGGGATGTTCCCTGCCCACGCGTTGCGGAACTCACCGAGGGTGGCGCCCGGCCCCCCGCTCTGCGAGGTCCAGGGGTCGTTCGAGTTGGTGTAGAGCTGAACGTAGGGGTAGGTCACCACCACGTCGATCTCGGTCGTGTAGCGATCGCTGATGGCCGCAAGCAGGGCGGTCAGGTAGTTCGTTGCGGCGGTGAGGTTCCCCCACTGCTGGTAGAACTGGTAGTCGGTCTCCACGGCGATCTTCAGCTCCAGCAGCTGCCCCTGGAGGCTCTGGCCTGCGCCGCCCCCGGGCTGGCCGATGCGCCGCGTGCTGTCCGCCATGCAGAACTGGCCGCGGGGCGCCGCGGTCGCGCGCATCACCGCGTCGGGCACGATGCGCACCGAGCTCTGGTCCCAGTCGAGGCCGTCGAGCAGGAAGGGGATCACATGGAAGGTCTCTCCGCCGGTGCGGATCCAGCCGTAGCAGCCGTGGCTCGCGAAGGTCAGCTGCACCTCGGAGAACAGATCGCCGGCAACGCGCCCTTTCCAGAGCGTCTGATCCAGGGTCACCAGCGGGGTCGCGACGCCGTCCACCTGGAGGCCGTAGTCCGCGGGGTCCACCTCGATGCGCTCGAGGCCTAGATCCACGCTGCCGAGGCCGGGGAGGGGGAACCCCGCCAAGACGATGTCATTGAGCTCGGTGAGCGCGTCGAGCTCTGCAGGATCGGGCTGGAACTCCTCGGTCCCGGGGATCGACGCGGGCCCCAGGGGGTCCATGGGGAACGGAACGGACTGCTGGCCGAAGGCCGAGCCGAGCGAGAGCAGGAAGAGGGGAAGGGCGTAGCGCATGGAACAGGCTGCACAGGGCGCGTGCTGTCCATGTGACGCAGCACGGGCCCGGCAGGATCCATGCAACCCTAC
>JBDQFW010000161.1:0-8317 GCA_040265735.1 Planctomycetota bacterium
CTCCTCGAAGGTCGTGACCCGCGCCTCGCGACGCGCGCTGCTCCACGAGGTGAAGGTTCCCTCCTCGAGCAGCAGCTCGTTCCACCGGGCCGGGTCGCCCTCTCGGATGGCGTCGAAGGTGCGCTGGACGAGGTCCAGGAGCTCGGCGCGCTCCTCCGCGGAAGGAGCGAAGGCCGCCCGGGGGCCAGGGTCTGCGGAGGCAGGCACGGGAGAGAGGGTCGAGCAGGCGGGGGCCAGGAGTGCCACGAGGGCTCCCAAGGCGCTGGGGCAGTGGGGAAGGCGCAGGGCCATGGGACGGATGCTAACAGGGCAGCCTGCAACCCCGGCGGGCCGCGTGCGTCCTGGTGGCATGGATGCTGTTCTCGTGCTTGCGTTCGCGCTTCTTCCGGGCCTGGCGGAGATGGGGAGCGGGGGGATGGAAGGCCCCGAGATGGTGAACCACGGGATAATGAGCTCCGGGATGCCGAACCCGGCGCCATGGCAGTGGAGCGCCGGGCCTGCAGCGGGCGTGAGCCCTGCCAGGACCCGACCCCACCTCCTTCCCATCGCAGCTGCGTGGACCTCGGCCGAGCCTCCGGCGGGCTCACTGGCCGGTCGTGGAGCGCTTGGGCCTGGCCTCGAGGCGCAGGAGGTTCCTAGCGAGCTCCAGCGTGACCTGCGCTCGCGGTTCGCCAGCACTCGCGCGAGGGCGGTGCGTCGCTTGGGAGAGCTCCCAGGTCATGAGGCCTGGGAGCTCGTGGTGCGCGCTCTCGCCGACCCTGACGGAGAGGTCGCGGAGCAGGCCCAGCTGATCGTTCGCGGCGAGACCGATCCGCGGCGCAGGGCAGCCCTGCTCGGCGCCGAGGGACTGCGGTCCTCCCGCACAGAGGTCGCCCGGCGCGTGGCCGAGGCCCTGGGGCACTGGCGGCCGGGACCGTCCCCGGCCGAGCTCGAGCGCGCCCTCGGCCGGCTCGAGGGCGCTCCGCAGGCCGCCCTGGTCGTCAGCATCGAGCGCTTGGCCCGGTCGGGGGCCCGCGCGTCCCAGCGACAGCCGGCCCTCGCACGGTCCCTCCTCCGGCTGGTGCACGCGCGCTCGACGCGCGCGCCTCAGGCACCGCGGGGGGAGGCGCTCCTCGCCCTCCAAGCCCTCGACCCCGGGGCAGCCCGCGCCCTGGCCCTGGAGGCCGAGTCCTCAGGGGATCCCCGCCTGCGTGTCGCCTCGCTGCTCGCGGCCTCCTCGCCGGAGCCTCTGGACCCGCTCGTGCCCGGCCCCGGGCTGCGGCCGCTGACTCCGGAGGGCGTCGCGCGCGCGCGCACGCTCGCCGGGGATGACGAGGTCCGGGTCCGTCGCGCGGTGGTCCGTGCGCTGGGGGCCACGCGGACGCGATCTGCCGCGGGGCTGCTGGTCGAGCGCCTGGAGGTGGAGCCGCGGCCGCGCCTGCGCTCGGACCTCGTCGCCGCCCTGCGCCGGCTGTCGGGCCTGCGCTACGGGGAAGACGCACGTCCATGGCGTGCCTGGCTGCGCGGGGTCGAGGGCGAGGTGCTGCCGCCTTCGCGGCCGGGACCCCACGAGCGCGGCCAAGGCGGCGATGCGGCCGCGACGGCAAGCGCCCGCGAGCCGGCCCTGCCCCTGGGCTCCGACCGGGCGGCGGCGCTGATCGACCTCTCGGGCTCGGTGCAGCGCGAGCTGCAGGGAGGGCGTACGCGGAAGGACCTGATCGACGCGGTGGTCCTGGCCACCCTCGAGGGCCTCCCGGCGGGCGCGATGTTCCAGCTCGTCCCCTTCACGGCGGAGCCGCGGCTCCTGCCGGAGGTGCCCGAGACCGTGCGGCCGCGCACTGCGCGCCGCTGGGCCCAGGACTACCTGGACCTCCGCCTCCAGGGACCCGGCGACCTGTGGGAGGCCGTGGAGGCGGCTCTGCCCCAGAGGTGCTTGGACACCCTGGTCCTGCTCACCGACGGAGCTCCGACCGCAGCGTTCCATCACGAAGTGGACCTATTCGTCGAGCAGCTGCTGGTGAGTCTCCGCCTCGACCCGGTGGCCCTCGAGCTCGTGCTGGTGGATGCTGGCCCTGCGCTCGCCCGCCGCTGGCGGCCCCTGGCCGAGGCCACGGGCGGCGCGCTCCAGCTGCGCCGGTTCCCGCCCGTCGCGGGGGAGGCGCGCAGATGAGTTCCGGGCTCGAGCAGGTCCCCGAGCGAGGCGCCGGGGGAGCCGGGAGTGGCCTGCGCCTCGCCGCGCCGGAGAGCGGGTCCCGGCGGCTCGCGGACGATTCTCTTCGCCTGCTCTCTCCGCGCGGACTGGCCCGCCCCGGGCGCAGGCCCCTCGACCCGCCGTGCTCCCGGACGCGGCTTCCCAGATCGAACGCGTGCTGAGCGCGCGGATCCAGACACCGGACGCATGCTGATCGCGCTCTGCATGGACCGAACGCGCGCATCGAGCGCGTTTGTGCGGTCCGCCCCGTGGGAGGGCTCCTTACCCTCAGCCCTTGCCATGACTCCCGAACCCGTCGACTGGGCCGCCCGCTACCGGGAGGCCGACACGCCCTGGGACCTGGGTGCCGCGCACCCTGAGCTGCGTCGCCTCCTCGAGGAGCGGCTCCTCGCGCCTTCGCCTGGCGGGGACCGGGCGCTCGTCCCAGGCTGCGGCAACGGCCACGATGCGCGAGCGCTCGCCCGGGCGGGCTGGCGGGTCACCGCCTTGGACTGCGTGGCGGGGGTGGACGGAGCCCTGGGTTCGGACCTGGCGGCTCTTGGCGGTGAGCTGGTGGTGACGGACGCGCTTGCCTACGACGGCGGGGGCGCCTTCGCCCTCGTCTGGGACCACACCTTCTTCTGCGCCATCGCGCCCGAGCAGCGCCGTGCATGGGGGGAGATGGTGGGGCGTGCGCTGGCTCCGGGCGGAGCGGTGCAGGCGCTCGTGTTCCCCTGCGACAAGCCCGCGTCGGAGGGAGGGCCTCCCCACGGCTTTGCACCCGAGGCCATGGGAGCCGCGCTGGGCCCGGGCTTCCGGCTCGTGTCGGACACGCCTGTGGCCCGGGGCGTGGAGCACCGCAGCTGGGTGGAGCGGCTGGCCCGCTTCGAGCGCGTCGACTGAGCAGGCGGGTCGCGGTCGCTGGGAGTTCCAGCCGAACTCGCCTGGGCCGCAAGCGGCTCCGCTTGAGCGGGCGCGATCCGGGGCGAACAGCCGCGATCCCGCGCGGCCCGGCTGGCCGTGCCGCTCAGGGCTTCCGGTACAGGCGGAACTGGAACCGGCCCCGACGGCTCGCGGCGCCCGGAAGGGCCTCCAGGGAACGGAGCGCTCCGGCGGCTCCGCGGACGAGGCTCGCGAGGCGCGCGGGGAAGTTGCGCGTGCGGAAGGCGACCTCCTCGGCCTGGGGCGCGACCTGGCAGCCGTGGGCGCCCGCCGGCTCGAGGCCAGCCCCCTCCGCCAGGCCCTCCACCTCGCGCGGGTCGAGGGCTTGGAAGGGGCCGATGTTGGGGTCCGGGGAGAGCACGTACTCGACCCCACCGGGCCCGCCGCGGCGGGCCCGGAGGCGCTCGGTCCACTCGTGGAACGAGCGCGCGGAGACGAACCCGATCAGCAGCTGTCCGCCGGGCTGGAGCCAGCGCGCCATCTGCTGCACCCACGCCGCACGGTCGGCCGCGCGCAGGCCCTCGAGCCGGAACAGGCAGCTGACCACCGCGTAGGCGCCCTCCTCCGGCGGCTCTCCTGGCTGGTCGGGAGTCCAGACGAAGGGCGTGCCCGCCGGCTTGGCGCGCTTGGCGCACCAGGCCGCCACCTCCGGCGTGCGCTCGACCACATCGAAGCGGTGGCCGCGGCGCTCGCGCGCCAGGCGCTCGGTGAGGATCCCCGTGCACGGCAGCACGTCGAGCCAGCGCGAGTCCTCATCGTGCGCTGGGTCCCCCGGCAGCAGATGCTCGAGGGCAGAGGCGAGCGCGCGGGTCTCCCACGCACGGGGCTTGTTGTGCCGCAGGCCGTTGAGGACCCTCGCGCGCTGGTAGATCGCGAGCAGGTCGGGCTCCCATGCCTCCGGATCGGCGGAGCTGGGGATGGCCCGTCCCGCGTAGTGGTTCCAGTGGGCGACCTGCGCGAGGGGGCGCCGCTTGGGGCCCCGGGGGGGGACGGCCTTCGGATAGCCGAGGGCCAGCACGGCCACGACCCAGCGGTCCTCGGGCAGGCCGACCTCGCGGCGAACCGCGTCCGGGTCGCCGGTCTGGGTGATCCAGAAGCTGCCAAGGCCCAGCACCTGGGCGGCCAGGCTCATGTTCTGGATCAGGGCCGAGGCCGACTGGACATTGGCGAAGTTCTCCTCGCTGAAGTTGCGGCCGTAGGCCACCACCACATTGACCGGCGCGTTGGCCATCTGGGTGGAGAGGGCTCCCAGGCGGCCGTTGACCTCCGGGTCGTCCACGGCCACCAGGTCCCACATCTGGTAGTTGCAGGAGCTGGGCGCCCAGATGCCCGCGTGAAGCACCTGCTCCACGAGCTCGCGGGGCACGGGGTCGCTGCGGAAGCGCCGGATGGAGCGGCGCTGGTAGAGCGCGTCCCAGAAGTCTTGGCGCGGGAGCTCGGCGAGGGGCGTGCGCGTGCCGTCGTCCGCCTCCTCCGGGCCGGCGCCTTGGGGCACCGCCTCGGCCGCCTGCTCGGGGATCCCGTCGAGCCGGGGCTCCGCGTCGTCGGAGCCCCCGCCCTCGGGGTCCGGGTGGGGATCAGCAGGCGCCGGCACCATGGATCGCAGTGTCCCTCCCCGGACCCGGGGATGGAAGGGTGGAGGGCCCGCGCCGCGTGCGCGGGGTCAGCATCCCTGGCCCGTTAGGCTACGCAGCGTCATGAAGCCCCTCACCAGCCTCCTTTCGTTCCTCGCCTTGGCGGTCTCCTGCGCCGCGGGGCCTCGCGTGCTCGAGGGTGTGCCCTCCTCCGAGGGAGAGCACGGCGCGCCGGGAGCGCCCTCCGTCGATGCGGCTGAGGTCGCCGCTGCGGAGGTGGCCCCGGCCGGCCAGGGCGAAGCTGTCCAAGACGCCGCCCCCGGCGCCGTTCCCAGCCCGGCAGAGCACCTCGGCCGGCCCGTGGGGACCGACTTCGAGCTGGCGGACTGGGAGGAGACCTCGAGCTACTACCGGCGCCTGGCCAAGGCCAGCGACCGCGTGCTGCTGCGCGAGCTGGGGACCACGAGCGAGGGGCGCGAGTTCCTCGAGGCCGTGATCTCGAGCCCCGAGAACCTGGCCCAGCTCGACCGCATCCAGCGGCGCAACCGGATGCTTGCCGATCCGCGTGGCTGGGGTGAGGAGGCCCTGCAGGAGGCTGTGGAGGACGCCCCGGTGGTGCTGGCGATCTCGTGCTCCATGCACTCCACCGAGGTGGCCGGCACCGAGTTCGGGATGGAGTTCGCCTGGCGGCTGGCGACCTCGGAGGCCGAGCCCTGGCGCACGGCGCGCGAGCGCTGCGTGGTGGTGCTCTTCCCGACCCTCAACCCCGACGGCCTCGACGAGGTCGTGCACTGGTACGAGCGCACGGTGGGGACGGAGTACGAGGCCAGCGGCCTCCTGCGGCTCTACCAGCTCTACACCGGTCACGACAACAACCGCGACTGGTTCATGCTCACCCAGCAGGAGACCAAGCTGGTCACGCGTGAGCTCTACCAGCGCTGGTTCCCGCAGGTCTACTGGGATGTCCACCAGCAGGGCAGCACGCGCGAGCGCTTCTTCGTGCCGCCCTTCCGGGACCCCCTCAATCCGAACCTTGATCCCGCGATCATCACCGGCATCGACGCCCTCGGCTCGCGCGCCCTGCACGACCTCACGGCCGCGGGCTTCACGGGCGTCTCGACCGGTGTGAGCTACGACATGTGGTGGAACGGGGGCAACCGCAATGTGCCCGTGCGTCACAATGTGATCGGCCTCTTGACCGAGGCCGCCAGCGCGGACCTGGCGACGCCCCTCTTCTTGCAGCGGGGCGACCTCAGCGCGCCGCGGGGCCTGGGCGCCTACGCCCCGTCCAACCGCTTCCCGAGCCCTTGGCCCGGCGGCTGGTGGCGCGTGGGCGACATCATCCGCTACGAGCTCGGCTTCGGGGAGAGCCTGCTCGGGAGCCTCAGCCGCGAGCCCTCGCTCTGGCGTGCGAACCAGCTGGCAGCCTCGCGGCGGACGATCGAGGAGGGGCAGGGTGAGGGCGTGCGCGGCTGGGTGCTGCCGCGCGAGACCTCCGACCCCGACGCGGCCGCGCGCCTCGTGCAGGTGGTGCTCGACTCTGGCCTCGAGGTCCACCGCCTCACGGAGGACTGGACCGCCAGCGGGAGGACCTGGCCTACCGGCACGCTGATCCTGCGCCGGGACCAGCCCTTCGGCGCGCACCTCCAGGATCTCATGGAGCTGCAGGACTATCCGGAGGGCGATCCCCCGTACGACGTGGCCGGCTGGACCCTGCCGAGCCTGCTGGGCGTGCGCCGCGTCGCCGTGTTCGAGCCCCTCCCCGAGGGGTGCGAGCGCGTCGAGGACCGCGCCACCCTGGGGGAGGCCTTCGCGGGCGACCCGCGCGTTGGCGGGTTCCCCAAGGGCTGGCTGTCCGGGGCGCACAGCTCCTCCTGGTCGCGGGCGGCTCAGCTGCTGGCGAAGGGGGAGCCCGTCACCTGGATCGGCGCCGGCGAGCGCGCGGGCCTGTTCGTGCCGGGCACCGATGTGGCCAACACCGACGAGCAGCCCCAGGTCCTGCGGCGCCTCCCGCGCATCGGTCTCTACGCGCCCTGGTCGGGCTTCATGCCCGAGGGCTGGATGCGCTGGGTCCTCGACACTTGGCGCATTCCCTACCGCACCGTGCGCAACGAGGACCTGCGCGCAGGACGCCTGGACGAGATCGTTGACGTGCTCCTGCTCCCCGGCAACTCCAGCGGCCAGCTGAACGGAGGTCGCTCCGAGGGCACGATCATGCCCCGCTACGCCGGGGGCCTGGACCCCGAGGGCGCCGTTGCGGTGGAGGAGTTCGTGCGCGGGGGCGGGCGCCTGGTGACCTGCGGCGCGTCCAGCGCCTGGGCGATCGACCTGCTGCGGCTGCCCCTGGTGGATGTCACCGCCGAGGCGGACGCGTTCTCGTGTCCCGGCAGCGTCCTGCGCGCCGTGCCTGAGCCCAGCTCCTGGACGCGCGCCCTCCCGCCCAGCGTCACGGCCTTCTTCTCGCGCAGCGCGGCGTGGCGGATGATGAGCCGCGACGAGTGCGAGGAGAGCGGGCGTGACGGGGCGGCGACCCCGGAGGTCCTGCTGCGCTTCGCGCCGAGCCGCGTCCTGGTGTCCGGCTGGATCCAGGGCGAGGAGGTCTTGGAGGGGCAGGCCGCCTGGGTCCGTGCCCGGCACGGGGAGGGCAGCGTGCACCTCTTCGGCTTCCAGCCCCAGTACCGAGGGTGGTCGCAGCAGGCCTTCGGCCTGCTGTTCCGCGCGCTCCTCCTGGGGGGCACCCGCGGGTGAGGCAGGCCGCGCTGCTGGGGCTGCTGGCCCTCGCGGGCTGCGCTCCGCGCTTCGAGCGCTGGGCCTACCGTCCCGAGGGCCCCCCTCCCCCGCAGGGCCTCCGGCAGCTGGAGACGCGCAGCCCCCTCACGGGCCAACTCGAGCGCTCCTGGTCCGTGCGCTACGAGGCGGACGGGCGCGCCGTGCGGGAGGGCCTGGAGCGGCTGTGGTGGCCCGACGGGACCCTGCGCGCGGAGCGGCGCTGGCGGGCGGGCGAGCCCGAGGGCCTGTGGCGGTCCTGGTACCGCAACGGCCAGCTCGAGGCCGAGCACCTGCACGGACCGCAGCCCGCGCCGCAGACCTTCTTCCATGTCGAAGGAGGCGTTCGCGCCATGGGCCTCGCGCGGAGCGGCGTGAAGGAGGGGGACTGGTCCCACTTCAGGGCCAGCGGGGCGCTCGAGAAGCAGGGGCGCTACGAGGGCGGAGCGAAGGTCGGCGTGTGGACCCTGTACCACCCCAACCTGGGCCTCGCTGCGCGCGGCCGCTACGAGGCGGACCGGCGCGTGGGCGAGTGGCGCACCTGGCCCGCCGATCCGCCCGTCTGGAGCGACCCGTTCTGGCCCAAGGCCCCTGCCAGAGAACCGGGCCCCGCCAGAGAACCGGGCCCCGACAGCCAGCCGGCCCCCGACAGCGAGCCGGCCTTCGCTCCCGACCCGGCTGCGCCCCGCGAGGGGCCCTCGGAGGCAGCGCCGGTCCTGGACCCGGCGTGAGGGGCTCGGCCGGGGCTGCTCGCTGTGGCTGCTCACTGTGCCTGCTCGCTGTGCCTGCTCGCTGTGCCTCCTCGCTGTGCCTCCTCGCTGTGCCTCCTCGCTGTGCCTCCTCGCTGTGCCTCCTCGCTGTGCCT
>JBDQFW010000162.1:0-8307 GCA_040265735.1 Planctomycetota bacterium
GCGAGGGTGTGAGCCAGGTCGGGGCCGAGCACCTCGGGCTCCACCGAGAGGGGGCCCGAGCGCGCGATGCGGGGCAGGCCCACGCCGGCGGTACGGCAGCCGGCGCGCCAGCCGGAGATCAGGGACTCCACGTCCGCGGCGATGACCCAGGATTCGTCCAGGTTGATGCCGTCGTTCTGGCGGGCGTGGTGCATGACGCCTGTGTTCGGAGTGGCGTAGACCGACTCCTTGTCGTGTCCCTCGACGCCGCCCACGCGGTCGACGGCCGCATAGCTGCGGGCGATCTTCACGCCCTGCGCGCGCAGCTGGTCCAGGATGCCGGCCTCGATCGCCTGCCACTGGGCGTAGGACTGCTTGCCGTCCGGAACCTGCGGCTCGTCGGCGAACAGGTACAGATGCCAGCCGAGCTGGCCGGCGTAGAAGAGGGCGTCCACGGCGCCGGGGCGGAAGACCACCTCGTCGAGGCTGGTCGGGTAGCCGCGCTCGGGGCGCTCGATCAGGGCGTCCCAGCGCGCAATGAACAGGGCGCGCTTGGAGAGGTTCTTGAGGGTCGGGAAGTGATTCATGGCGGCATCCGGGGGAGAAGAAGTCCGTTGGCCACCCCCGTGATCGACGGTCGGCGTCGCGCGCTGAGGCACGAGGAACGCTTTTCCGTTCAAAATCGAGGTCTCTGCGGTCGGCCTGGAAAGGTCTTCCGTGCGGTGCGGGAGGCGTGTCCCGCTCTGGGGACCGGGGCGGCGGATGCGCAGGTCCCGACTGAGCGCCGGTCGATGCACCGACGGCCCCCTCCTCTTCATGCGCCGCTCCCTCCGCATCGCCCTCGTGCTCAACCCCTTCACCCTGCGCCAGCGCAGCGGGGACCACGCACGCGCCCTGGCGCGGGAGCTGATCGGGCGCGGCCACGCGGTGCGTGGCTTCGGGGTCCCGCCGGGGGTCGTCCCCCGCAGCGGCGCAAGCCTGATGCCCGGGATCCGGGGGTTCGTGCCGGATGCGCTGCTGGCGTACGACGGCCTCTCCCCTGCAGGCTCCCACAGCGCGGCGGTGGCCCGCCGTGCCGGCGTGCCGCTGTTCGTGGCGGAGCAGGGCTTCCCCACGCGCGGCCGCCCCGTCGAGCGGGGCCTGCGTTGGGTGGGCGAGAGGCTGTGGGGGCCGCGCGTGCGAAGGTCCCTGTGCGGCGTGGTGGCGCTGGACGACCTCGCCCAGGCCCAGGCCCTCGAGTTCGGCGTCGGACCGGATCAGGTCCATCTCGTCCCGGGAGGCATCGATCCCGCTCTGCACCGGCGCGGCCTGCGCTCGCACCTGCTGGAGCGTCACGGCGTGCGCGGGCATGTGGTGCTGGCCGCGGGTCCGCTGCTCCCCGGCCGCGGGCTGCGCGGCCTCGTTCGCGCCTACGCGGCCACGCTGGGCGCCCTGGAGGACTGGACGCTGGTGATCGCGGGTGAGGGGCCGCTCGGGCGCGAGCTGGAGGCGCTCGCCAACATCAAGGGGGTCAGCTCGGGCGTGGTGATCGTGGAGCGCCCGCGCGCCGAGGAGCTCCCTGCCCTGGTGGGCGCGGCCACCCTGATGGTGGACGCCGACCGCAGCGGGCGCGGCCCGCGTCGGACGACCCTTGGTGGCCTGGCCTCGGGGACGCCCCTGCTCGCGGTTCCAGGCTCACGCTTCGCAAGCCTCGCGAGGGCAGAGGCCGGGCTCGAGGTCGAAGGCGCCAGCGTCGAGGACCTGGCGCAGGGACTGCGGACGGCCGCGGGTGATCCCGTGCGGAGGGAGCGCTGGGCCGCGGCCGCCACGCGGCTTGGCGCGGACGAGCTCTCCTGGTCCCGCGTGGCTGAGCGGGTGGAGGGCCTGCTGCTTGGCGACCCGGTCAAGGCTCTGGTTGGCGTGAGCGACGCGCCGGCTGAGGAGCCTCCCCGCCAGCTGCGGCGCGCGTAGGAGCCGTTGCTGGTCTTGCCTGCGGAGCTGGTCTTACCTGCGGCGCTGGGTGTTGCCACCGGCGCCTAGGCGCCGGTGGCCTTCTTCAGCTCGTCCTTGAGGAAGGTCATGTCGGTCACGTACTGGCGGACCGCGTCGGCGAGCTCGCTGTCGAGGCCGCTGAAGGTGACGCTGACCTCGACGGAGTCCTCCAGCTGGGCGAGCTCGGTGACCTCTGCGGCGGCCTCGCTGAAGCCCTTCTTCAGCAGGGGCAGCTTGAACTTCACCGAGAGGCCGGTCCCCACGGAGAGGAACTGGCCCATGTCGAACGGGCTCATGCCCGTCTGGCCGCCGCCCCAGGTGAAGGTGAGGCCCTGCTCGTCGAGCGCGGTCATGCGGGCCACTCCGGACCAGTGGCTGCCGAAGGCGTGGCCGTGGACGGGGTTCTCGGCCTTGGGCTTCTCCATGAAGTGCTCAAGGCGCGCAGAATCGCTGGGGCGGAAGAGGAGGGTGCTCGGGTCCTCCTCGAAGTCCGCCTCGGGTCCGTCGGGACCGGGGGCGCCCTCGCTCAGGGCGGCCAGGGCCTCGGCGTCGGTGTCGTGCACGCGCACGACCCGGTCGAGGCCGATCTTGCCGAGGATGTCGCGGCAGAAGGTGCTGGGGTGGCTGATGACGAGCTGGCCCCCTGCGGCCTGGAGGGTGCGGGAGGCCTTCAGCACCGCGCCGAGCGCCGTGGAGTTGATGAACTGCACGAGGCGCAGGTTGACCACCGCGCGCACGACCCCGGCCTGGACCAGGGCGTCGATCTCGGCCTGGAAGGACGGGCACGAGAAGGTGTCGAACTCCCCGCGGAGGTGGAGGACGGCTGCCTGGTTGTGCGGCTCGACGGTGATCTGCATGTCGCAGAGAATACCCGCGGGCCCCACCAGGTCCACGGGCCCTGCGGGGGAGTTCCTGACCTCGGGAATGGGCGTCCTGAGGTGCAGCCAGACCTGGGGCCGTCGGGGATCATCGAGAGCCCGGGGATCCTCCTCCAGCCGTGGACCGCCGTGCGCCTAGAATCGCGTGCCCCCGGCTCGTCCTCGGGGCCCCTGCACCCTCCCGCCACCGCCCGGCCATGCCCTTCTGGAAGCGCAAGAACCCTGTCGCTGGCGGCAGCCCTGCTCCTGATGACGAGCCTCGGCGCGAGGTGGAGTTCGACGCGGGCGACGAGCCCTTGGAGCTGAAGGCCGATGGCCAGGCCAGCGGTCCGGGCGAGGGGCCGGATCCGGCCACGGTGCTGCTGTCGGGTGACGCGCGCACGGACCGCAACACCGTGCAGGTCCTCCTTGACGCCATCGCGCGGGTGTCCGAGTCCCGCGACGCGGACTCCCTGCTGGACCACATCGTGGATACGGCCATCGGGGCAACGGGCGCGGAGCGCGGGTTCCTGCTGCTCGAGCCCGAGCCCGGCGCCGAGCCACAGGCGCGGGTCGCGCGGGATCGCCGCGGGGCGCCGGTCCCCTCGGGCGAGCGCTGGTCCACGAGCGTGGTGGCGCGCGTGACCGGCACGCGCGTCCCCGTCCGCACGACCGTCTCGGGCCACGGCGACCTCGACCTTGGCCAGAGCGTCTTCGACCTCAAGCTGCGCGCCGTGATGTGCGTGCCCCTCGAGGTGCGCGGGGTGGGCGGAGCGGCTGGCCGCCGCGGCGCGCTCTATGTGGACTCGCGCGCTGCCACGCGGGACTTCACCGTGGGGGACCTGGCCCTCTTCCACGCTCTGGCCCAGCATGTGGGCATCGCCCTCGAGAATGTCGAGCGCAGCGCCGAGGCGGTCGAGCACGCTCGCCTCGAGCAGTCCATGCAGCTGGCGAGCGAGATCCAGCAGGGCCTGCTTCCCAGCAGGCTCGAGGTCCCGCCCGGCTGGGAGGCCCACGGCTGGTACGCCCCGGCCGAGCACGCGAGCGGCGACTTCTATGACGCCGCGCCGGTCTCCGGCGGGCGAGCCGCCGTGATGGTGGGTGATGTCACGGGCCACGGCGTCGGGCCGGCTCTGCTGGTGGCTTCGGTGCAGGCCAGCCTGCGCGCGTTCCTCAGCGTCTTGGACGAGCCGGGCGCCTGCGTCCAGCGCGCCGAGGCGGACCTCACACAGCGCATGGACGAGGCCACCTTCGTGACGCTGATGCTGCTGGTGCTCTCGCCGGACGGCGGGCTTGCCACGGTGGACGCGGGGCACGGGTGTGGCCTGGTCTGGCGGCGCAGCACGGGGCAGGTGGAGCGCCTTGGCCGGCGGGGCCCGGCCCTCGGCGTGATGCCGGGGTTCGCCCATGCCTGTCACGCAGAGGCCGCCCTCGAGGATGGGGACCTGGCGCTTCTCTTCACGGACGGCATCAGCGAGACGGCCCGCCCCGGCGACCCCTTGGCGCTGTTCGGTGAGGAGGGCGTGCGCCGGGTGCTGGCCCAGGTCGGTGAGGCCGGTGGCAGTGCGGAGGCCCTCTGCGAGGCCCTCGCCGCCGCCGCCACCGAGTACGGCGGCGGGGCGCGAGAGGACGACTGGACCCTGGTCGGGATCCGGAGGACCGGCGCGCGCTGATGGCGGGGAGCGGCTCCAGACCGGCGCTGCCCTCGCCCCGGGTCGAGTGGCCCGAAGGCTTCGCGGCACGGCTCGAGGGGTTCGTGCCCCGCATGGCCGCGCGGCGCGAGCGTCGCGAGGGCGCGGGCGGCAGCACCGTGCTTGGCGCGGGCGAGGAGTTCATCGGTCATCGGCCCTACCGCGAAGGCGAAGACCTGCGGCGCCTGGATTGGGGCCTGCTCGCCCGCAGCGACCAGCCCTTCGTGCGGAGGACGCGTCGCGAGGCGGCGGAGTCCTGGGCGGTGGTCGTGGACACCAGCGCGTCCATGGGGCTTGGCGTGCCCGGCAAGCTCAGCGCGGCCGCAACCCTGGCCGCTGCCCTGGCCACGGTCGGCGCCCGCGGTGGCGCAAGGGTGCAGGTCGTCACAGGCGCTGCTCCACCGCTCGAGGTGCGGCGCGGCGCGCCCCTCGCGCAGCTCCTCGACCATCTCGGCGGATTGACGGCCGGGAGCTCTGAGGGACTCTCGGGCCTGCTCACCTCGTGGCGCCCGCCGAGCGCGTGCGGCCTCGTCGCGGTGCTCGGGGACCTGGTGGGGACCGAGCCCCAGGACCTCTCGGCCTGGGACCGCCCGGGCCGCGAACTGGTGCTGGCCCAGGTGCTCGCGCCAGAGGAGCTCGAGCCCCCGAGCGATGAGCCCGTGCGCTGGTTTGATCCGGAGGGCGAGGAGGTGCGCAGCTCCGCGGGTGAGGGCGCCGTCCATGGCTACGAGCGCCGCCTGGAGGCATGGCTCGAGCGCTGGGCGCGCGCGGCGCGCCGCCCCGGTCTGCGCTGGTCCGTCGGCTCGTCCGCGGCCCCCTTCGAGGACCGCGCGCGGGTCGTGCTCGAGGGAGAGGGCGCATGAGGTTCGAGCAGCCGCTCGCCCTGCTGCTGCTGGCCCTTCCGGTCCTGGCCCTGCTGCGCTCCCTCGTGCGCGGAGCTCCGCGTGCGCGGCTGCTTGCGACGGTGGAGCTCATGCCGCGCGCCGGCGATCCTGCGGCGGCCGCGCCGCGGCGGCGGGTGCCTCCGAGCCGAGCGCTGCTCGCGCTCGGGCTCGTGATGGGGACGCTTGCTCTCGCTGAGCTCCGGCTCGGCCCGGCGGCCATCTTGCCGCCCTGGAGAGTGGTCGTGGACCGCAGCCCGTCCATGCAGCTCACGGCCGAGGACGGCACCCCTCGTCACGCCCTCGCCCTGCGGCTCCTTCAAGACGAGCTGGGGTCCGGTCCCTATCGGTTCGTGGCCGGCGACGAGCCCGGACTCGAGGTCCAGGGCTCGGCCCCGCCTCCGGAGTGGTTCGAGGGCCCCCCGCGCGCCGAGCCGGACTGGATGCGCTTCGACCAGCCGGGCACCTGGTGGCTGACGGATGGGGCGCCCGCCGAGGGACCTCTCCGCGCGGGGCTTGCGGCGTCGGGAGGACCGGCGGCGCCGGGCCTGGTGAGTGCGGGTCCCCGCGGCGCGCTGGCCTTCGATGGCGAGCAGCTCGCTTCGCGTCCGGGGGAAGCGCGCCCCGGGACCTACCGCATCGACCCGGGGATCCCCGCCGTGCTGGCGGCGGCGGTCGAGGCCTGGGCCGAGGTGCGCGGGCACGAGCCGGCCGATGAAGAAGGAGTGCCCGGCCTCTGGGTCCGGGCCGTGCCTCGACTGGGGGAGGCCGTCGGCTCGACCGGTACCGATCCGCATGCTCTCGAGGGGCGAGGCTGGAGGCTGTTGAGCGGCGTGAAGGCCGCGGCCGCGCCTGGGGAGCCCGTTGCGCACGGAGCCGGGCTTGCGGTCCAGCCCGGGGTCCTCTGGAGCGGCCTGACCGCGCCGGTGACGCTGCAGGGAGATGCCGCGGCCTTCGCCGTTGCGGTGGCCTCCGCCTGCGATCGAGGGCTGTGGCCCGGGCCCGATGTGGTGGCCCTCGACGAGCGCGTCGCGGCGGGCGCGAGCGTGGTCCGGCCCGGCGCGCCCCGTCCCGGCGCGGTGACACCCTTGCCGGAGTTCGAGGTCCCTCTCCTCCTGGCGGCGGCCCTGCTGGCCGCCGGAGCCCTGCTTGCGGCGCGGGGCGGGCGGCCCTGACGGAACTGGACGCAAGTCCGAAACCAAGCGTTCCAGCCTGCGTATCCCCGATCACCGACGGTGCTCTCACCCCTCTCGGTCCTCGGCATCCCCTTCCCATGACTCACCGCGCTCCCCACGGGTGGCTCTCCCGCGCGCGCCAGGCTGGCGCTTCGCCTTGTCCGTTCCTCGAGGGGGTCCGCCCCGCGGCCCTCGGTCGAGCCGTCCTCATTGGGGCGCTCGCGCTGGGGGTCCAGGTCCCCGCGGCCCTGGCCCAAGAGCCTCGCCGCGAGCAGGACCTCAGCGAGCTGGAGGGGCGCCCGGCGCCGGCGCTCGAGGTCACGGGATGGCTGAACACCGACGGGCCCCTCACCTGGGAAGACCTGCGCGGGAAGGTGGTGCTGGTCGACTTCTGGGGCACCTGGTGAGGGCCCTGTCGAGGTGCCGTGCCGCACCTCAAGGAGCTCCACGAGCGCTGGGCGGACAAGGGGCTGGTGATCCTGGGCGTGCACACCCAGAGCAAGGGTGAGCTGGCGCACGAGTTCGCACGCAAGGAGGGGATCCCGTACCCCATCTGCATCGACTCCAGCGGCCAGACCGTCAAGCGCTTCAAGGTCAACTCCTTCCCCGACTACTACCTCGTCGACCGCGAGGGGGTCCTGCGGTACGCGGACCTCGCCAACGGTGAGGTGGACCGCGTGCTCGAGGAGCTCCTGACCGAGCGCAAGGACTCGCCCTTCGCCGCGGCCCTGCGGGCCTTTGGCGCGCGGCATCCGCGCGTGGGCCTGGCCGCTGGTGAGGGGGAGGGCCGAGGGGAGACCCTCGTGCAGCTGAGCTTTGGCCGTGATGGCGCGGGGTCCTGGATCGAGGTCGAGGCGCGCAGCCAGGATCCCGACCAGCCGGCACGCCTCGAGGTGAGCCGCATGCGCCTGGAGAAGGGGCTGCCGCTCCTGCGCCATCGGGTCTTCGAGGACGGTGCCGTGCAGTGGGACCTCACCTGCGAGAAGGGCAAGCTCAAGGGCAAGGGGCCCATGGGCTCGGTGCTGCGCAACCTCGAGGCGTGGCCCACCTCGCCCCTCGCGCCGCTCCTGCTCAGCGGGCCCCTCGCGTCCGCGGAGCGGACCCACCGCGAGAGCGGCGGGATCGGAGCGTCCCGCGAGCTGGTGCGCTGGCTCTCCCTCGGGCGCGAGCTGCGCGTGGTAGAGGGCCAGCTCGAGGCGCGCTCCCATCCCACGGAGGTCTCCTGGGTCGGCGTAGGCTGGTTCCCAAGCCTCGCTCCGCTCAAGGCGCCGCAGAGCGTCGCCTGGTTCGACGAGGACGGAGCTCTGGCGGGGCTCGAGGCCGGCGCCGGCGCGAAGCAGGCGATCGAGCTCATGAGCGCCGAGAGCACCGCCAAGCTCGCCGAGCGGCTGCTCGATCGCTGAGGGTGCCTCTCCCGCTGAGGCGCCCTGCCGCTGAGGGCTGTGCCTGATCAGCGCTGGGGCTCCAGAGCGCTGGGGCTCCACAGCGCTGGGTCTCAGGGGCGCCGATCAGGTCAGGGCCCGAGCGTGAGGACGGCACCCTGCTCGGCGAAGCCCAGTCCGCTCGCGAGGAGCTGCTTGGAGGCAGCGCTCGCGGAGTCGTGGAGCGGGTTCGTGTGGTTGAGGTGGATGAGGCGCACCTTGGCGCGCTCCTCCGGCAGCCAGGGGCGCGTCCGCTCGAGAGTCTCCACGACGAACGGGTGCGGCACCTGCGCCATGTCTCGGCCGGGGAGCTCGTCCCCGTCGTAGAAGGT
>JBDQFW010000163.1:0-8227 GCA_040265735.1 Planctomycetota bacterium
TGCTTGCCCAGAGCGCAGGCGTCTTCGGCAGCGCGTGCCCAGGTCGCCGCGGAGCCCCCAAGCAGGCGCACGGACTCGCGGCAGAGCGCGACCCGGACCTGGGGCGAGAGGGCTGCCGTGCCCGCGTCGAGGGCGCTGCGCTCGAGGGTCAGCTGGCCAGTCCCCTGCATGCAGCCGCCAGGGATCCGCAGCAGGGAGTCCACCACGCTCGCTCGGCTCGTACGGGCACGGCCCTGGAACAGGCTCCGCGTCCCCCCCTGCACCACGCAGCGGTCGAGCAGCACCTCGGCGCCCTCCTCCAGATAGATCGTGTCTCCCACCAGCAGGCTCCCCACCGCGCGCAGGGCCGAGGCGGAACCGACCCACACGAGGCCAGGGACGGGTGCTTCGGAAGTGCCCGCCAGCTCGCCGTGTGCGAAGTCCACGGTGGAGCCCGCCAGCTGGAGGGCCTTCTGGCGTCCGAGGATCCTCGTGCCAGCGAGCACCGCGGCGGTGTCCTGCAGCCAGAGGGTCACCCCGGAGTCGCTGCGCAGCTCGAGGTCCGCGAGCTCGAGCGCCTCCACGCCGTCCGCCCGCAGGCTTGCCAGGAGCCGCGTCCCGCCCGTCGGGGCGTCAGCGGCGGACGCCGCGCTCTCCGCCGTGGGCAGGCCCGCGCCGCGCACGCGCACGCGCCTGCGCTGGATGGTGAGCGTGCCCTCACTGGTGAGGTCGTACTCCCCTGGCGCCAGGATGACCTCGAGGGGCGCATCGCCGGGGCTGCTGCTGCCGGTCAGCAGGAGGCGCAGCACCTCGACCTCCTCCGGCCCAAGCTCCACGCGGTCGACGGCTTCGGAGCCCGCAGAGCCGAGACCGCTGGGGTCCGGCACCGCTCGCAAGCGGAGAGGCTGGGTCCGGATCGCGAGGAGCTCGCGCGAGGCGCGGAGGGCGGCGCCGGATCCGGCGGCAAGCCCGCGCACGACCTCGAGCAGGGCAGGGGCCGCCAGCGTCGGCTCGCGCTCCAGCAGGCGCAGGGCCAGCTCCACGGTCTCGAAGGCCTCGACCTCTTCCGCCGGCGCCACGCCCTCCAGGAGGTTGGCGAGCAGGAGCAGGACCCAGGCGCGTGCCTGGTCGTGGCCCGGGATCTCGGCGCGCAAGCGCGCCGCCACGTCCCGAGGCGCCCCCTCGCGGACCACGGCGCGCCAGTCGAAGGGGCCGAGCTTGGCCTCTCGGCCGGGGGCCGACTGGCCTGTCCGTGGCGGCCGCGTCCCGCTCGCGACGGCCACGGTGCCGAGCAGCGCCTCCACGAGAGGGTCCCCCTCGGAGGTCGCCAGCACCCGGATCCACGGCTCCGCTTCCGGGCGGCCCAGCTCGCGCAGGGCGCCCAGCGCGCGGGCGTCCGGACTCGAGGCGAGCAGGCCGACAGGAGGCGCCCCCTCGAGGCCGGCCTCGCGGCCGAGCAGCTGCAGGAGCAGGCCCTGCCCCTCGGCGCCGAAGGTGCCCGCGGCGAGGAGGTCGCGCAGGGTGCTGGTAAGGGTCGCGTCGCGGGGCTCGTCGCTGTCGGCCCCTGGGCCAGCTCGCTCGCCGACCCCTGAGGCTGAGCCAAGCGCGCGCTGGACCGCCGGGAGGGCGTCGGCGCCCAGGGCCTCCAGCAGGGCGCGAGCACCCTGCCGCTCGCTGTAGCCAGGACGGGCAAGGCCGTCGAGGGCCGTCTCCGCAGCCGCCGCGCGGGCCTCGGCGTCGTCCGCCGGGATCAGGAGCTGGAGGAAGGCGGTGCCCGGCAGGGACCGCGCGCCAGAGGTCACCTCGTGCCGCGCTCGCAGCCGCACGAAGGGCAGCCCCTCGGTCCGCGGCAGCTTGAGCTCGGCGAGCTCGCGGGCGCCCGGCTCGCCAAGGGTCCACTCCTCCCAGATCCCCGCGCGAACCTCGCGCTCGAGGATCAGGCGCACGCTGCCCGGATCGGGAACGCCGAAGGGGAGCGGCTCGAACGCCAGGGTCCAGGTGCCCTGGGCCTGCGTGAGCGCGGGCGCCTCGGGGGGAACGGGGAACACGCCCGTGCGCGCCAGGTCGACCTGGCGCTGGACGCGGATGGATCCGTCGGGGCCGTGCTCGGCGAGCAGGCGCACGCACAGGCCCTCAGGCGTGCGAACGACCAGGTCGCTCCCGGGCGCGAGGCCGGTCTGCGCGCTGCGGGCCTCGGGGCGCGCCGGGGTCGGGAGGTACGGGGTCCAGCTGGGAGGTGCGCCGGGCTTGCCGCCGCGCTGCAGGCTGACGCCCTCGAGGGGCAGCACGAAGGCGCTGGTGGGGTGGACCTGGGTGACCTCTAGGTGAGCCCGCGGCCCGTCGACCTCGCCGGAGAGCAGGTCGATCCGCATGCCCGCCTCGAGGGTCAGGGGCAGATCAGCCGGAACGGCCTGGCGCAGGCCGACTGCGAGAGTTCCCGGGAGGCCGACCTCCCCCTCCCCTACGGCGCGCTCGACGCGGTACTCCCAGGGGACTCCGGCCTCGGCCTCGGCGAGCCAGGTGCCCTCGGCCGTCTCGCCGAGGGGAGTGAACGCCCCGCCTGCGCCGAGAGTCCTTCGCGAGATGCGGTAGGAGGCGCCGGCATCGGCCGCGACCCAGGCAAGGCGATGCCCTTCGGGAAGGCCATCGACCGTCACGCGCTCGGGTTCGCGGACGAGTGCGTCCTGCGCATCCGAGGCGCGCATCCACTCGAGCTCCACGGTCTCGCGGTCCGCGGCCAGGACCCGCACGACGCCCCAGCCTCCTGCTTCCAGCTCGAAGGAGAGCTGCTGGCCCACGCTAGCGGGCAGCTTGCGGGGGAGCGCGAGGGCCGCGGCGTCGGGTCGGACCCACCGCTCGGCCGGCAGGGGCGCGCCGCGCTCGCCGCCCCCAAGGGCCTGCACCGGCAGGCTCGTCATGAGGGCACCGTCTAGGCTCCAGAGCAAAGGGTCCCCGGGCGTGGGCCCTGATTCGGATTCTTCGGGCTGCGTGTTCACAGGCTGGGCTTCCCGCGGCTGGGCGGCCTGGCCATCGCGAGCGCCGTCCGCTCGCGCGGAGGACTCCCGAGTCCCCGCCCCCTCCGGCGCCGGGACCACGGCGCCGGTGCCAAGGTGGAGGGCCTGCCCGGGCTCGAGGGTGAGGACAGCCCACGCGGAGTCCTGCACCAGGGCAGGCCCGGCGCCCGCGGAGAGCACCTCCGTCGCTCCGAATCCCCCAGCCGGACCGGCCAGAGCCCGGCCCCCAAGCGCCGCGGCCGCGCCGAGGGCCAGGACGGTCAGGAGGCGGAGGGGAGTGAGCATGGAAGGCTGGAGGCAAGAGACGGCGCGCGGAAGCCCGCCCACCCCAGAGGGGGACGCCCCTCGGCGGGACGGGTTGCAGCAGGAGCGCGCTCCCGGCCCCCGCAGCGCCTGCGATGCCCAGCACGCACACCCCCGCGAGGAGCCGGAGCCCCAGGAAGGATAGGCCCCTGAGCGGCCTCGGGTCGCCGAGCGTCCTCCCCGGCGCGACAGGCGGCCCTCCTGCCCGCGCGGCCCTCCTGCCCACACGGCCCCCCCTGCCGGTGCGGGCCACCGGCACCCCGGTCCGGCAGGTCCCCTCGATCCCGTGGCGTCACGGTCACCCGCTTCACCGCTACCGAGGCGCGACCAGCACCCCGGGTCCCGCGCCGAACCCCTGATTGCGCTGCTCTGAGAGCGCCAGCCGCCTTCCCCCACAGCCCGACTCCTCGGCCCACCGACGAGCGCGGCGATCCCCAAGCCTCCGCGGTTGACGGCTGGAGGGGTCCTGCCCTACCTTCTCGCCTCCTTCGGGGGGGTAGCTCAGTTGGTAGAGCGTCGCGTTCGCAATGCGAAGGTCGAGGGTTCGAGCCCCTTCCTCTCCACCACCTTCAAGGCCTGGGCCCGCGCCCAGGCCTTCTTTCTTGTCCCAGCGTGAGCGTCGGCCGCCGCAGCGAGAGCGGCCGCCCTCTGGGATCAGGCCTCGGGGGCCCGAGGCCGGGCAAGAAGGGGACGCATCCGGATGGGAGTGTCCCACCTGACCGCACGGCTCCCCTATCCGTCGCGCCAGGCTTTCCCCAGCCCAGAAGGGCCAGGTCTCACAGCCGCAGGTCGGAGGCGTCCCTGGGGAACACGCTCTTCAGGTCGAAGAGCACGTGCTCCGGCCGCCCCCACTGCCGCAGAGCCTCGGCCCCCAGCTGCTTGAACTGCTCGTGAGCCACGGCGAGGACGATCCCGTCGTAGGCCCCCTGCTCCGGCTCCGCCACCAGCTCGTAGCCGTACTCGGCTCGCGCCTCTTCGGCGTCGGCCCACGGATCGTGCACATCGACCCGCACGTTGTAGTCCTCGAGCTCGGAGACGATGTCCACGACCCGCGTGTTGCGCAGGTCGGGGCAGTTCTCCTTGAAGGTCAGGCCAAGGACGAGCACGCGCGCGCCCTCCACCTGGATCCGGCGGCGCAGCATCGCCTTCACCAGGCTCGAGACCGCATAGGCCCCCATGCCATCGTTGAGGCGCCGCCCCGCCAGGATGATCTGCGGGTGGTAGCCCACCTGCTGGGCCTTGTGCGTCAGGTAGTAGGGGTCCACACCGATGCAGTGCCCTCCCACGAGGCCCGGCCGGAAGGGGAGGAAGTTCCACTTGGTCCCCGCAGCCTCGAGCACGGCCTCCGTATCGATGCCCAGGCGATTGAAGATGATCGCCAGCTCGTTCATCAGCGCGATATTGAGGTCGCGTTGGGTGTTCTCGATCACCTTGGCCGCCTCCGCAACGCGGATGCTCGGCGCGCGGTGCGTGCCCGCGGTGATGATCTCGCGATAGAGGGCGTCGACGCGCTCTGCGATCTCGGGCGTGGAGCCCGAGGTCACCTTCATGATCGTCGCGACCCGGTGCTCCTTGTCCCCCGGGTTGATGCGCTCGGGGCTGTAGCCCGCAAAGAAGTCCTCGTTGAAGCGCAGCCCCGACACACGCTCCAGAACCGGCACGCAGTCCTCCTCGGTCGCGCCCGGATAGACGGTCGACTCGTAGATGACGAGATCCCCCGGCTTCAGCACCTTGCCCAGGGTCTCGCTGGCCTTGATCAGGGGCGTGAGGTCAGGACGCTTGTGGCCGTCGATCGGCGTGGGGACCGTGACGATGAAGGTGTTGCAGGCCCGCAGGTCCTCCAGGTCCGAGGTGAAGCTCAGGCCCTTGGCTGCAGCGAGCTCCTCGCGTGAGAGCTCCTGGGTGGCGTCGAGACCCGCACGGAGGGCCTCGATCCTGCTCTGGCTGATGTCGAAGCCCAGGACCTCCCGCGAGCGGGCGAACTCCGCGGCAAGGGGCAGGCCCACGTAGCCGAGCCCCACCACGGCGAGTCGAGTCTCAGTCGTCGTGCTCATGCGTAGAACTCCTGATACCACCGCACGAACCGGGCAACGCCCTCGCGCACGGGGGTGTTCGGCTTGTAGCCCACCCACTCGTGCAGGGCGGTCGTGTCCGCGCTGGTGGCGGGGACATCGCCCGGCTGCATGGGCATCATGTTCTTCTCGGCTTCGATTCCCAGCGCCTCCTCAAGGGCCTGGATGTAGTCCATCAGCGGCGTGGGCTGGGAGTTGCCGATGTTGAAGACGCGGTAGGGCGCGCTGCCCGTGGCGGGATCGGGTGCGGACGCATCGAACGCCGGATCGGGCGTGGCCGGCTTGTCGAGGATCCGCACGACACCCTCGACGATGTCGTCCACGAAGGTGAAGTCGCGGGTCATCCGGCCGTGGTTATAGACATCGATGGGCCGCCCCTCGAGCATCGCCTTGGCGAACAGGAAGAGCGCCATGTCCGGACGACCCCAGGGCCCGTAGACCGTGAAGAAGCGCAGGCCTGTCGTGGGCACTCCGTAGAGATGGCTGTAGGTGTGCGCCATCAGCTCGTTCGCCTTCTTGGTGGCGGCGTACAGGCTCACGGGGTGATCGACGCTGTCGTGCTCCGAGAAGGGCAGCTTGGTGTTGCCCCCGTAGACGCTGGAGCTGCTCGCGTAGGCGAGGTGCTCGACCCCGTGATGGCGGCAGCCCTCGAGCACGTTCAGGGTGCCCTGGATGTTCGCGTCGATGTAGGCGTGAGGATGGGTGAGCGAGTAGCGCACGCCAGCCTGCGCCGCCAGGTGGATCACCCTCTGCGGCTGCTCCGCGGCGAAGAGCGCCTCCATCCCGGCCTTGTCCTCCACCGACAGCCGGTGGCACCGGAAGGCCGGATGGGGCTCCAGGCGTGCGAGCCGAGCCTCCTTGAGGCTCGGGTCGTAGTAGTCGTTCAGGTTGTCGACGCCGACGACCTCGTCCCCCCGCTCCAGCAGGCGGAGGGCGGTGTGCATGCCGATGAAGCCGGCCGCGCCGGTGAGGAGGATCTTCATGAATTGACCACGGAGGAGCGCCTATTCGGGAGGGCGAAGCGACGCGACAACCTAGCGGATGGCCTCGGGCGAGTCCCCGCACAACCTCCTCACTCGGCGCACCGCCAGCATTCCAGGACACCCATCTTCGCCGATCCTGGATCAGGGCCCGGGCGCGATCGCAGCATGCCCCATCTCGGAACACCCGAGGGAATCCAGAAGGCCCCCGGGAGCGAACAAAAGCACATGGAAGCTCCCCTCCACCTGGTCCTCGGCGCCACCGGCGGCATCGGCTCCTCCCTCGTCCGCCGGCTCACGGCCTCGGGCGCGCGAGTGCTCGCGGCCGCCCGCACGGAGGAGAGCCTCCAGGCCCTGGCCCAGGAGACCGGCTGCTCGACCCGGGCCTGCGACGCCCGTGACCCCGAGCAGGTGGACGCGCTGGTGGCCCATGCGCAGGAGCTCGGCGGCTCGCTCGCGGGGGCGGCCTGCCTGGTGGGCTCGATCCTGCTCAAGCCCGCCCACAGCACGCGACCCGAGGAGTTCCGCGAGGTCCTCGACCAGAACCTGCTCCCCGCCTTCCACCTGCTGCGCGCGGCCGCCGGCCGCATGCAGCGGGGCGGCGGAGGCTCGATCCTCCTGATGTCCTCGGCCGCCGCGCAGCAGGGGCTCCCCAACCACGAGGCCATCGCGGCGGCAAAGGCCGGCATCGAGGGCCTCGTGCGCTCGGCCGCCGCGACCTACGCCGGCAAGGGCGTGCGCGTGAACGCCCTCGCGCCGGGCCTCGTGCGCACGCCCATGAGCGCGCGCCTCACAGGCTCGCCCGCGGCGCTTGCCGCATCGGAGGCCATGCATCCCCTCGGCCGCATCGGCGAGCCCGACGAGGTCGCTCGGCTCGCAGCCCTCCTGCTCGACCCCGCCAGCTCCTGGATCACCGGCCAGTGCATCGGCGTCGACGGCGGCCTCTCCCAGCTCGTCGCCAAGCGCTGACCCATGACGCTCTTCTGGCTGCACCTCGCCGCGACCCTCGCGCTGGTCGGGCTGATCTGGACCATCCAGCTGGTCCATTATCCGCTCATGGCGCGGGTCGGCCCGGACTTCGTCGCCTACCACAGCGCCCACTGCTCGCGCATCGCCTGGCTGGTGACGCCGCTCATGGGCCTCGAGGCCCTCACCTCGGTGCTGCTCCTCGTGCAGCGGCCGGCAGGAGTCTCTGCCACCTGGGCCTGGCTCGGCATGGGGCTCGTGGCGCTCATCTGGATCTCCACGGCTCTGTTCAGCGTCCCGGAGCACAGCCGCCTCCAGCGCGGGTTCGACGCCGACGCCGTGGCCCGGCTCGTGCGCACGAACTGGATCCGCACGGTGGCCTGGACCGCGCGAGGAGCCCTGGTCCTTTGGATCGCGGCCCGCTGGGTTGGCGCCGGGCAGACGCAGGCCGGGGGCTGAGGGGGAGCACGCCCGATGTCTCGCGCCTCGCTCCCCACCCACGATGTCGTGGTCGTGGGCTCAGGCTTCGGCGGCCTGGGTGCCGCGCTCACCCTCGCGGAGGGCGGCGCGCGGGTGGCCCTGTGCGAGGCCCTGAACTACCCCGGGGGTTGCGCTAGCACCTTCTCCCGCGACGGCTACCGCTTCGAGGCGGGAGCGACCCTGTTCTCGGGGTTCGCGGAGGGCCAGCTGTTCGCGCGCTGGATCAAGCGCCACGGCCTGCGCGTGCCGCTGGACTGGATCGATCCCGTGGTCGAGCTGCGCGCGCCCCTGGAGGGTCGGGCTGCGGTCCGCCTCCCCGTAGGCAACCGGCCGGGCGACCTCGAGCGCGCGCTCGCCAGCCTGCCCGAAGCCCCGACCGAGCGCCTCGCACGCTTCTTCGCGCTCCAGCGCCGCGTGGCCGACGCCCTCTGGG
>JBDQFW010000164.1:0-8199 GCA_040265735.1 Planctomycetota bacterium
CCGAGGCGGTCGAGGCCATCTACCCGCCTCCCGGCGCCGAGCAGGGCGCCCTCGAGCGCGTGCAGCGGCTGCTGCGCGGCGGGGACTTCGACGACCTCCTGGAGAGCGTCCTCGTCGCGCTCGAGTACTCCGAGGCCGAGACGGCGCGCATGACCCTGCGCAACAACCGCATCGAGATGCGCGAGTTGACCGAGCGGATCCAGAAGCTGCGTGAGGAGTCCTTCGGCGCGCCCGAGGAGGTCGGCACCCTCGAGGGCCTCTACACCGACAGCAAGGAGGACCTCGAGGAGCAGCTCGAGGACGCGAAGGAGCGCCTTGCCGAGCTGCGCGAGGCGGAGGTGGACCTGCGCCGCCGCTTCATCGAGGAGATGCGCCAGCTCGGCCTCGAGCTGGACGAGGAGGCCGTGGACACCCTGCTCGGAACGGCCACCGGCGAGGACTTCACGGACCTCGTCGTCGCGACCCACACGGTGCGCAAGATCGCCGTGCAGCTCGAGCGTCTGGCGGCCGAGCCCGACGCGCCCCCGACCGCCGCGCGCCGCTACTACGGCGTCTACCTCGTGATGCTACGCGCGATGGAGCACCTGCATGTGACCTTCGTGGAGCGCATCGAGGAGGACCTCGTCCCGCGCCTGGCGGAGCTCTCGGCCGAGGCCGCGAAGCTGATCGAGCGCGCCAACGCCCGGGAGGCCGAGGGAGGAGATCCCGCCCTCGCCGCCCAGAATCGCCAGGCCAACGAGCTGACCATCCGCGCCTGCGAGCTCTACACCGAGTTCCTCATCCAGCAGGGCGCCCATGTGGGCAGCCGCATCGAGGGTCTGCGCTCGAGCATCGAGGACGCCGAGGTGACCTACGCCACCCTGAGCATCTCGAGCGAGGTCGCCGCCATGATCCGCAGCGGCCTCCAGGACCTCGACGCCCTGCTCCAGCTCGAGCCCCCGCAGATGGCCCGCCTCGAGACCCCCGAGCTCCGCGAGGAGTTCCGGCGGCTCTCGGAGCGCATGGTTCAGCCGTGACTGCCCGTGACGCCGGCGGCGGCTTGACCGCCGGGCCGCTCGAACTCCGGATCCAGGAGGAGCCTCCGACCGCCGAGGATGTCGTCACCCTGCTCGGAGCGCACCTCGCCTTCGCCCGGGGCTGCACTCCCCCTGAGGACGCCCACGCCCTCGACCTGGAGGCGCTTCGAGATCCCGCCGTGCGGTTCTTCACCGCCCGCCGCGCCGTGTTCCTCCTTGGAGTGGGCGCGCTGCAGCAAATCGACCGAGGACACTTCGAGGTCAAGTCCATGCACGTCGCCGGGGCCGCGCGCCGGCAGGGGGTGGGGCGCGCGGTGCTGCGTCACCTGATCGCCGTCGCGCGGTCTCTCGAGGCCGAGAAGATCAGCCTCGAGACGGGAACCATGGAGGAGTTCGCCGCGGCGCGCGCCCTCTACCTCGAGGAGGGCTTCCGGGAGTGCGGTGCGTTCGGCAGCTACACACCCAGCGCCAACACGGTGTTCCTGACCCGCACGCCGTGAGGTGGGTCCGTTCCAAACCCGTGTGCCCTACGAGGCGACCAGCTCGGCCAGGACGATCAGCGTGGCTCCGTCTCGGGGATCGACACCTCGTCGACCCCCAGCTCCCAGAGTGGCTTCCCGGAGGCGCCCGAGAGGCAGCGGATGCGGCCGTTGCGCATGACGCCGCCGTGCCACCACCAGTCGCAGGTGCCCACTAGCACCTCGGAGACGCCGTCGCCGTCGGCGTCGTCCAGCAGGATGGGGCTGACGCCCGAGCTCATCCCGCCGTCGTCCATGCTGCGGTCCCAGAGGCGCTCGCCCGTCCGTCCGGAGATGGCGTGCAGCACGACCTGGAACGGCGCCACGGTGCCTCCAGCCAGGAGGTCTCCTGCGCCGTCACCGTCGAGATCCCCTGCGGGCCACGACCCATACCCCCAGCCAAACCCCTTGCGGTAGTCGGTGGTCTCGCCCGAGCCGAGGGCCCAGGCGCGAGTTCCGACGACACCGCCCCGGACGCCACGCTCCACCGCAGCGGCCGAACCGCCCTTGGCAAGGGAGAGGGCCCACAGGTGGTTCTGGGAACCTCTGGTCGTGAGCAGGACAAGCTCCGGATTCCCGTCCCCGTCGAGGTCGCCGCCGGGCCCCGCACGAAGGGCGGAGAGGGACGCGGGCCCCGCCTCGCCGACCTCGAACGGGAGCGGCCAGGTCTCCGGCAGGCCGAAGCGCAGGCTGGAAACAAATCCGCTCAAAGACTCACCCGAAGCCGCGCCTCCCGTCATCAGCAGCTGGGGCTTGGCCCCCAGCAGCACGCCGTCAGCAAGTCCATCGCCATTCAGGTCGCCCACCGAATGGAGGGGCCGGGAGTCCTCACTCGAACTGGAGCTCCACAGGCGCGCGCCAACGGCCACGCGGCGCACCTCGAGCCCCTTGCCTGAGAGCAGCACCTCGGCCGTTCCGTCTCCATCAAGGTCGCCAAGGGCGTGGACCTCCGGATAGGGCCGCTCGAAGGCGCGAAGAAGCGAGCCGTCTGCCCCGGAGCACACCTCGGTGCGCGGGGTAGAGAGGCCTGACGCCTCATACCCCACCAGGACATCCCCAACGCCGTCGCCATCCACATCTCCCGCGGAGCGCAGGTCATGCCCGAAGTGGCGGCGACCGGACTGCCCGCGCCACACCTGCAAGACCTCGCGGCTGGACCCCGAGAGCACCAGCACCCGCCCGCCGTACCTCTCGACCTCACTCGCCGTAGGCGCCCCAACCGCGAAGTCTCGCACCCCGTCCCCATCCACATCGTGGAGCGCGAGCAGCGAACGCCCGAAGCGATCTCCCTCCGGACCGCCGTGCAGGGGTGAGACGGAGAGAGCGGGAAGGAGGGCAAGAGCAAGGAACTGCATGGAGAGTGTGGACCAGGGCGACCGAGCGCAGGCCGAACCCGTGATTGCCATGGGGGTTCCGAGATACCTGGGAAAACTGGCCTCGCATGTGGAGGCCACGAGCGTCCAGCGGACTCCTTCTCCAGAGAGGCACCGGGGACCTATCCGAGGAGCTCGCTGAGCGGGCCGAGCTGGTCCACCGAGTCACCAAGAGCGAGGTCGACCTGGCCGAACTGCTCGACCGGCTCGCCTGCCAGATGGCACACGGTGGTCCAGAGGTTTCCAATCGTGTGCCGATGGTTCGCGCGGCCGTAGCGTGGATACGCGAGGTAGCGCCCGCCCGCGGCCGCCCGCCCCCGCAGGCCTCCGAGCATGAGCAGCGGCCACTCGGTGCCGCTTGAGTGGTGCTTGTCCGAGTTGTCGCTGAGGTAGACGATCAGCGTGTTGTCGAGCATGGTTCCGTCTCCCTCTGGAGTGGCGGCAAGCCTGCTCGCAAGGGCCCCCGTCAGCTCCAGGTGGAATGCGCGGATCCGATTCCGGCACTCCTGGGCCGAGAGCGCGCCGCTGCTCGAACCGTGGCCGATCGAGTGAACGCTCGGCGTGAGGCCAAGGCCGCTGTAGGAGGAGTCGAGCTCATCGCAGTGGATGGTGACCACATTGGTGATGCCGGTGATCAGCGCGGCCGCGGCCATGTCGAAGTGCGCGCCGAGGTGCTGCGTGGTCGCCTTCGAGGTGTAGGCCTCCGTGACCTCGGGCGCGTGCTCCTTCAGGCTCTGCTGCATCGCGATCAGCTCGATGCGGCGATCGCGCAGGGACTCGAAGCCCGCGAGATAGGCATCGAGCTTCTCCTGCTCGCTCCCGGGGAGCTGCCTCCGCAGGCGCTGAATGTCCTCGACCATTGCGTCGAGCACATTGCCGGTGCGGCGGTAGGAGCGCTGGATATCCCCGCCCACGGCAATGCTGCCGAAGAGGTTCCGGTAGGCCAGCTCGGGGTTGCACTGGAACGGCAGCTGCTTGCCCCGTCCGGCCGCGCTGATCGCCGGGTAGCTCGTGCCCTGGCTCCCGTTGCCCATCTTCAGCCCGACATGGGAGAACACCGAGGGGAAGCGCCTAGAGAGATGGCCGTCGATCGTCGCAGCGACGGGCGGCGCCTCGGCCGTGGCCTTGTAAGCGCCGAGAGCGCCGTAGAAGGAGCTGTGCCCGATGGTGCACATGCGCCCGCTCAGCCCCTGAACGATCGTGAGCTGATCGCGAAGAGGCTCGAGGCCCTTCAGGCTCCCGTGCAGGGCACGCTGGCCGAGGGGCTCGTCCACCAGCTGGTCCCCGCCATGCTGCAGCCCCTCGGGGTTCAGGTATTCCGCCTGGAGCCCGCTTGCCTTCACGACGAAGACGAAGCGGCGCGGGAGCTGCCCCGCGGAATCCTCACGCTGCAGGTTACGCAGGAACGGGCTGAGGGCGAGCGAGCTCGCTCCGAGGGAGATGCGCCCGAGGGCCTTTCGTCGCGTGATCATCGGGCGATACGGCAGTCGGGGAGAGCGGCCTGGAGGATTGCCACGGAGGCGTCCGAGACGCTGGAACAGCCGAGCAGGCTCAGGTAGGTCAGGGACGGCAGGGCGGCCAGCGCGGCAAGACCATCGTCGGACACGCCTCGGCAGCCCGTCAAGGTGAGCTCCCGAAGCGGGAGGCCCGAGAGGGACACCAGTCCCGCCCCGGTCACCGCCGTGTGGTCGAGATAGAGCTCGGTCAGGTGGGTCAGCCCCTCGAGGTGGCCCAGCCCCACATCGTCGAATCCGGCGCAGTCCGCGAGGTTCAACGCCTGGAGCTGCGTCAGGGCGGCAAGCCAGCCGGTCCCCTGCCCCGTGAGGTTCTCCGTGTGCCAGAGGCTCAGGGACTCAAGGCCCTGCAGAGAAGCGAGCTGCGCGAGCCCGGCGTCCGTGAAGTGGTCATTGTCCGAAGCATCGAGCACGCGCAGGCCTCGCAGGGTCGCGACGGCCTCCAGCCCGGCATCCGTGAGAGCGCGGATGCTGCCGAGGTCCAGCTCCTCGAGCCGGGTCAGCCCGCGGAGCGCCTCAACGCTGGCATCCGTGAGCTCGTGGCAGTAGTGCAGGTTCAGGGCGACGAGCTCCCCCTTGGGCAGGTTCACGACCACCTCGTCCACGATGCGCTTGGATTCGCGTAGGTCCAGGCGTCGCAGGCGGGGAGGGAACTGCATGCCGAAGCCCTCGTGCCACCAGCAGAAGCCGAGATCGAGCTCCTCCAGCTGCTCAAGATGGGGCAGCACTGCGTTGAAGCCGGGCGTGGTGACTTTGTGCAGGCCGTACAGCGACAGGCGGCGGAGCTCGGTAAGACCGGCTAGGTGCGCAAGGCCTTCATCAGTGACCTGGGCGCAGTGGCTCAGGTCCAGCTCGCGCAGCCGCCGGAGCTCCCCAATCTCCGCAAGCCCTGCGTTGCCCATGGAGCCGCGGATGCAGGACAGCTCGAGGCTCTCGAGACGGGCCAGAGCCCCGAGCCCGGCGCCGGCGAACTTGCCCGCGTTGTTCACGGCGAGCCCCTTGAGCCCCTGAACGGCCCCCAGCGGGCGTACATCCAAGACCTCGGTGTTGGAGAGGACCAGCTCCTCGAGGGCGGGGAGCTGGGCCACCGCCTCCAGGCCCTCGGCGCTGACGGCCCTGCAGCCCGTGAGATCCAGCCGCCGCAGGCGCACCAGCGTCCGCAGATGCGCCAGGCCCGCGTCGGTCACTCCACGGCTGTGAGGAAGCGCCAGCTCCTCGAGCTCCGTCGCCCGAGAGATGAACTGCAGGTCGGGATCCGTGATGCGGGTCCCGCGCTCCTCCAGGCGAGCCCGCGCGGCCTCCACCGTCACCGGATCCTCGCTGCCCTCTGAATTCAACTGCAGTCCGAGCAGGGCCAGGAGCGGGAGGAGCAGCATCACTTGCGGTAGAGGAAGGAGTCCGAGGTGAGCAGCGCCACCAGCAGCTCCTTGAAGCTGCCGCCGCTGTCGACATACGCCTTGTCCATCGCGATAAGCGTCCTCGAGTCGCTCAGGAGCTCGTTGCGGCCCATCCAGTAGCGGAAGACATGCCGCACGAAGCTCTGGCGCGCCAGGTCCGAGGCGGCAATGCGCTCGAGCATCTCCCGCGGGCCCTCGACCTCTCCATCGAGCGCCTCATCGCCGGTGAAGTCGATCGCGCCGCGAGTGTCGGTGGGCCGTCCAAGCTCCAAGTCTCGAAAGCGCCCCACATGGTTGAAGGCCTCGAAGGGCATGCCCAGCGGGTTCATCTTCCGGTGGCAGCGCCAGCACTCGGCCTTCTCCACCACAGAGAAACGCTCCCGAAGGGTGCGGGTCTCGTCGTCGGGGACCTGCGCGTCCACGGTGATGGGCAGGTCGAGGACATAGCCCGCCAGCAGCTTCTCGCGGATCCACTTGCCGCGCCGCACGGGGTCGTTGTCGAAGTTGCCGCTGTGTGCCACCAGCCAGCTCGGCTGGGTCAGGACTCCGCACCGCTGGTCCCGCGGCACGGTGATCGGCTGGTGCCGCTCAGCCTCGGTCTCGAACGGGTCGAGGTTGTAGCTCTGTGCGTCATGGGTCCGCGAGTACTTGTCCCAGCCGCCGGCGCGCTGGATGCGATCCTCCGGGTTCGTGCCGTCCCAGTAGGACACGAAGACCTCGTCGGTGGTGAGCAGCCGCGCGAGAACGTCCCGGTCCTCCTCCAGGACATGCAGGACCAGCGCGTCCGTGTCGTACATGAGCCGCACGGCCGAGTGCCCGTGGAACTGCTCGAAGCCCTCGCGCTTGCCGAACTTCTCCACATCCTTGAACACCGAAGCGGCCCGGTGGTACCCGAAGTACTCGCGGAAGAAGCGCAGGATCCGCGGGTTGGGAGTCGTCTCGAGCGGGCTGTTGTGATTCGGGTGCCGATTGCCCCCCTGCGCGTCGAGGAACCGGCGCACGGCGCGCTCGACATCCTCCCGGGTGCTGAGCCGGCCCGTACGCATCTCCTCCACGAGGAAGCTCTCGCGCGGCGGGCTCCAGCGGTGGCGCCCCTTCAGATCGCGCTGGACGAGCTCGTGCGTGTCGGTGTCGAAGACATCCACCGTCTCGTGCTCGACCACGCCGTACGGCGAGGAGTCCTGAAAGGCGAACTGCAGCGCGTAGACCAGCTCCTGCGGCGCGAGCATCCGGCGGCCATGCTCGTCAGGCTCACCCATCCCCAGCTCCATGCGGTACACGAACTCCGGCGACAGTGTGATGTAGATGAGCACCGCCTGGAGCGCCATCGCATTACCCAGGGGCGCGTTGGGCGCGAACACGGCCTCGCGGTAGCGCGCCCGCTCCTCCTGATCAGGGGTGCGCCGGAGGAACAGCTCGAAGGCCAGGTCGATGGCCGCATCGAGGTCGGCGCTCGCGACCGGCCCGTCGGCCTCGACGATCTTGCGGAACACGGCCGGGACCTCGCCCCGGCGCTCCATCGAGGTGGTCACGACCCCGCCCACGAACATGCCGTGGTTGTTGCCGTGGCGGCTGTCCTTGTTCTTGACCTCGGTCGTGACGGCCACCGGGACGCCGAGGGTCAGGATCTCGGCCATCTCCTCGGCATTGGTCAGCAGGGCCTCGAGGGAGGCCTGGTCCGCCGCGATCTCTGCATAGTCCGTGAAGCCTGCTGCCCGGTGGACGAACTCGTAGAAGGGATTCGCGAACCGCGGGTCAGCGAAGTACCGGCTCGTGATCCCCTTCCCCTTGTGCGGCCCGTGCTGAACCGTGTGCAGGGCGTCCTGGCCGCCGGAGCCCCCGATCTTCACCGAGAGCCGATGCGCCCGGCCGTAGGGCTTCTCCCACAGGTCGCGGTAGATGCTTGGGCGCACCCGCCAGAGGCGCGCAGGCGTGAAGGGCGCCTCCTCGATCTCGCCGCTGAACAGGGTCTCGTGGTCGACATAGTTCCCGTACTCGGGGAGGAGCAGCTTCTCCTCGAGCGCGAACCCGTGCCCGTGGCGCTCCAGCTCCCCATCGAGCCAGGCCACGAACGCCTCCCTCTCCGCAGTGCTCGGCTGCCTCGCGTCGCGAGGCGGCATGTCACCAAACCGGACCTGCGCAAACACATTGGTCCAGACCTGCGCGACCTCCGGGTCCGTCAGGTCCATGGACAGCTCGTCGAATCGGATCCCACTCCGCTGCCGCCGCTCCCCGTGGCAGCGGGAGCAGTACCGCTGGAGGAACGCCCCGGGCAGCTCCTCTTGAGCCTCCCCCTGCGACCACATATCACTCGTGGAGAACGAACTCTCCGCCCACTCAGCCTCGAGCCCCAGCAGAGGCAGCGGGAGAAGCAGCAAGAG
>JBDQFW010000165.1:0-8165 GCA_040265735.1 Planctomycetota bacterium
GCCGGATCCGGTGGCGCAGCGTCTCGTGCTCGGCGATGAGCGCCTGGATCGTGGCGAGACCGGCCGCGATCTCGGCGGCCTCCGCCGACAGCTTGGGCAGCGGCGGGGCGGGCGGCGGCAGCGGAGGTCACGCGGTGGTTGATCATCTGACCGCGGTCGACGTCGCCCTTGTAGATCCAGCACTTCACGCCGACGATCCCGTAGGTGGTGCGGGCCTCGGCCGTGCCGTACTCGACATTGGACTGGAGGGTGGAGAGGGGCACGCGGCCCTCGCGCTCAGTCAGGGTCCGAGCCATCTCCGCCCCGCCGAGGCGGCCGTTGATCTCGACCTTCACGCCCAGCGCGCCGGCCTGCATGGTCATCTGGACGGCCTTCTTGACGGCGCGACGGAATGCCATCCGGCGGCGCAGCTGGTCGGCCACGTTCTCAGCAACGAGCCCGGCAGAGAGCTCGGGGCGCTTGATCTCGTGGATCGTCAGGTGGACCGTCATGTTGACGATGCCCTGCAGCTCGGCCTTGAGCTGGTCGATCTTGACGCCCTTGCGTCCCACCAGCACGCCGGGGCGCGCGGTGTAGATCACGACGTTGACGGCCTCTCCGGTGCGCTCGATCTCGATGCGCGGGATGCCGGCGGAGCCGTACTCCTTGATGACGTGCTTGCGGATCTGGCGATCCTCGAGCAGCAGGCGAGCGAAGTCGTGCTTCCCGCCGTGCCAGCGGGAGGTCCAGGGCTCGACGACGCCGATGCGGTAGCCGGTGGGGTGGATCTTCTGTCCCATGGTGGTCTCCGGTCAGCCCTCGGCGGGCCGCTCCTTCACGATCACGGTGAGGTGGCTGGTCTTCTTGGCGAAGGGCATGGCGCGGCCTTGCGGGCCGGGACGCCAACGAAGGCGGTTCTGGAGCATCGGGCCCTCGTCCGCACGCACCTCAGCGACGAACAAGCGGTTGACGTTCACATCCTCGTCCTGGGCCGCGTTGGCCATCGCAGAGGCAACCACCTTGCGGTAGAACGCCGCCGCGCGGAGGGGCGAGAACTCGAGGAGGTCGAGGACCTGGTTGCAGTCCCGGCCGCGGATCAAGTCGGCCACGATGCGCGCCTTGCGCGCAGTGATGCGCGCGTAGCGGTGCTTGGCCACGAAGGCTCCTTCCTGAACGGTCATCTTGGTTCACCTCAGGCCCGGCTCAGCGGCCGGCCTTGAGGCCCTCCTTCTTGTTGGTGTGACCACGGAAGGTGCGGGTGGGCGCGAACTCGCCGAGCTTGTGCCCCACCATGTCCTCGGTGATCTGGACCTTCTGATGCTTGCGCCCGTCGTGGACCATGAAGATGTGTCCGACGAACTCGGGCAGGATGGTGCAGGCGCGCGCCCACGTCGTGATCGGGGCCTTCTTGCCCGCCTCGTCCAGCGCCGCGACCTTCTTGGCCACGCTGGGGTCGACGTAGGGTCCCTTCTTGATGCTGCGTCCCATGGTTGTGCTCTAGCTGCTCGTGCCTCTGGTCGTGTCCGGCGTCACTTCTTACGGCGGCGGATGATGAAGGCGTTGGTCGGATGGTTCTTGCGACGGGTGCGTCCGCCCTTGGCGAGCACGCCGGAGGGCGAGCAGGGGTGACGACCACCTGCGGTACGACCCTCGCCACCACCCATGGGGTGATCGACGGGGTTCATGGCCGTGCCGCGGACGTGCGGACGGCGGCCGCGGTGGCGCTTGCGCCCCGCCTTGCCCAGCTTCACGTTCTGGTGGTCGGTGTTGCCGAGGCGGCCGACGGTGGCCCGGCAGGTCACGTGGACCCGACGGAGCTCCCCTGACGGCATCAGGATGGCGGCGTAGTCGCCCTCCTTGGCCTGGAGCTGGGCACCGCAGCCCGCGGAGCGGCACAGCTGCCCCCCGCGCCCCGGCGTGAGCTCGATGTTGTGCACGGTCACGCCCACGGGGATGTCCCGCAGCATCATCGCGTTGCCCGGAAGCGGCTCGGAGCCGGTGCCGTTGGTGATGGTCTGGCCAACCTCGAGGCCGAGGGGCGCCAGGATGTAGGCCTTCTCCCCGTCCTGGTAGTGCAGGAGGGCGATGAAGCAGGTGCGGTTCGGGTCGTACTCGATGGTCGCGACGCGGGCGGGGACGCCGTCCTTGTTGCGCTTCCAGTCGATGACGCGGTAGCGGCGCTTGTTGCCACCCCCACGGAAACGAGCCGTGATCCGGCCGCGGTTGTTGCGCCCGCCCGTCTTCTTGAGGGGGCGAAGCAGCGACTTCTCGGGGGTCGTGCTGGTGACCTCGGAGTAGTCCAGCACGGTGCCGTGACGGCGCCCGGGGGAGGTCGGCTTGTACTTGCGGATACCCATCTTGGTGCTCCTGGTGCTTGCGGCGCGGGGACTAGAAGAGGTCCAGGGTCTGATCGGACTGCAGGACGACCATCGCCTTCTTCCAGTCGGAGCGCTTGCCAGCGACCCAACCACGGCGGCGGGCTTTGCCCTTGACCAGGCTCGTGTTGACGGCCGCGACCTTCACGCCGAAGACCTTCTCCACCGCCTGGCGGATCTCGACCTTGCCGGCGTCGGTGGGGACGCGGAAGTGGTAGGCGTTGCGCTTACCCATGTCATCGCTGCCCTTCTCCGTCAGGATCGGACGGCAGGTCAGCTGATAGAAACGCTCCATCGAGGTCATTGGTCTCCTCCTTGTCCGGCGGCGGCCGGGGCAGCGCTGGCACCCACGCGGGCGGCCAGCTGCTCGAGGGCAGCGCCCTCGGCGATGATCAGGCCGCCGTTGACCACGTCGAACGCGCACAGGTCGGCAGAGGTGCGGACCTTGACGCCCGGGAAGTTGCGGAACGACTTGTAGAGGGCCTCGTTGCCCTGCGCGATGACCACGCAGGCACGGCGCGGCGAGCCGAGGTCGGCGAGGACCTTCCGCGCTGCCTTGGAGGACGGGGTGTCGAAGCCGCCGAGGTCGGCGACCACCACCTCGTCGTCGGCCAGCTTGCCGGCGATGGCGCTGCGAAGCGCCACGCGGCGGGCCTTGGTGGGCATGTGGTAGCTCCAGTCCTTGGGGCGGGGCCCAAAGACCGTGCCCCCACCGCGCCAGATGGGCGACTTGCGGTCGCCGGCGCGGGCGCGGCCGGTGTGCTTCTGCTTGTAGGGCTTCTTGTTGCTGCCCTTGACCTCGGAGCGGCCGCGGGTGCTCGCGGTGCCCTGGCGCTGGTTGGCCTGGTACATGACCACCGCGTCCTTGAGGGTCCGGTAGAGGACCTTGCCCCCGAACGGCGCCTCGTCGAACTCGACGGTGCCGACGTTGCCGGCGTTGTAGCTCTTGACCTGCATGTCGCTCAGCCCTTCTTGGTTCCGGTCTTGGCGGTGCGGACCTGGACGAAGCCGCCCTTCGGCCCAGGGACAGCGCCCTTCACGAACAGGAGGTTGCGCTCGGTGTCGATGCGCAGGATCTCGAGGTTCTTGGTCGTGGTGCGCGCGGCGCCGAAGTGGCCGGACATCCGCTTGCCCTTGAAGACCCGCGAGGGATACGCCGAGCAGCCGATCGAGCCGGGTCGGCGGTAGTTCATGGAGCCGTGCGTCTTCGGGCCGCGCGCGAAGCCGTGACGGCGGATCGTGCCGGAGAATCCGCGACCACGGGAGGTGCCGGTCACGTCGACCAAGTCCCCGGAGGTGAAGGCCTCAACGGTGACCACATCCCCCACCTCGCAGCCGGGATCGCCCTTGAGGCGCTCCTCACGAAGGAAGCGCTTGGGGGCGGTGCCCACCTTCTTGGCCTGGCCGGCCTGCGGCTTCGCGGCGACCTTGTCGCGCACGTCCTCGAAGCCGAGCTGGACGGCGCTGTAGCCGTCACGCTCCTGGGTGCGGAGCTGCATGACGACACAGGGGCCCGCCTCAACGACGGTGCATCCCGTGACCGTTCCATCCTCAGCGAACAGCTGAGTCATGCCTTTTTTTCGCCCTAGAATCAGCGTCATGATTCCGAGTCCTCGTGGGGTACCGGTTCGACCAGGTGCTCCCCGTCGGGGAGCGTGACGCCTGGCCACGCGGTGGATTCTTGTTGTTGGGTGGCTCCAGGGGAGCCGCGAACCGGCGGCTTCCGCCGCCGGGTGTGGGGTTGGGTTCCGATCGAGCCGCGCCGCGCTCAGCGGCAGCGCCCCGGCCGGGGGGGCCTCAGGCCTTGATGCGGATGTCGACGCCGGCCGGGAGGTTCAGGCTCGAGAGCGAGTCCACCGTCTGCGGCGTCGGCTCCGAGATGTAGATGAGGCGCTTGTGCGTGCGGATCTCGAACTGCTCGCGCGACTTCTTGTCGACGAACGGCGAGCGCAGCACGGTGTAGCGCTCGACGCGGGTGGGCAGCGGAATCGGGCCGTTCACCCGGGCGCCCGTACGCTTGGCGGTCTCCACGATCTCGACGCTCGACTGGTCGAGCGCCTCGTGGTCGTAGGCCTCCATGCGGATCTGGATCTTCTCGCTCATGCGTGGGGTCGAGGGAGGCGGCAGGAAGTCGCCACCCCCGGCGGGGGGTCGTTTCTGGGGATCGGGCTCGGGGAGACTTTGGCACCCCGGGCGCGAAAGGGCCGCAGAGAGTACGCGTAGGGCCCCTGGGGGTCAACGCTGCAGCGGGAAATCCCGAGGGGATTTTGTGCAGGGCTCCAGACCGGCACTCATGCGTCGCCAAGGCCCAGGCGGGCGAGGTCCGCCGCCCCCATCGGGGCACGCCCCTCGGGCCGCAGGCTATGGGTGGCTCGCCCCTGGGAGACCGAGCGCAGCCCGGTGGCGTAGCCCATCATGCGCGCCAGGGGCACCTTCCCGGTCATGACGCGAAGGGCGCCTTCGGAGCGGACGAGCTCCACGACCGCCCCGCGCCCGGCGAGGTCGCCCGCCACCGCGGATGCGAACTCCTCAGGGGCCACCACTTCGTAGGCCACAAGGGGCTCCTCGATCCGCACGCCGGCTGCCAGGGCTGCGTCCCTCAGAGCCAGCACAGCGGCCTGGCAGAAGGCCACCTCCGAGTCCTCCCCGGGGATGCTCTCGCCGCCCCCCACGGTGATCGCCGCCCCCTCGAGGGGGGCGCCGGCCAGGGGGCCGGCCTGGGAAGCCGCACGGAGCGCGGCCTCCACCTCGGCCCGAAAGGCCCCGGGAATCCGGCACCCCGGATCCCACTGCCAGCTCACGCCCGCTCCCACGCATGGCGCGACCCGCACCCGCGCGGCCCCGAAGCGCACGCCGTCGACCTGCTCCCTGCGGATCCGGCCGGTGGCCTCGCCCTCCCTCTGGGGAACCTCGACCAGGGCCACCTCGGGGGCCGTGACCCGCACCAACAGGCCTCGATCCTCGATCAGCCGCTGACGGGCGACCTCGAGGTGGAGCTCCCCCATCCCCTCGAGGGTCCACTGCCCGGCGGCCAGATCAGGCCGTAGCCGCAGAGAGGGATCTTCCCGCACCAGCTCCGCGAGGGCCTCGCCCAGCGCGGCCCGGTCCTCGTCACGCTCGGGCTCCAAGCGCTGGCTGAGGACCGCCGGCGGCAGCTCGGGGGGCTGCAGGCGCCGCTCCGCCCCTGCGGCGTGGAGCGTGTCCCCGGTCCCGGCGTCCTCGAGCCCCGTCAGCGCTACCAGGTCCCCTGCGAGAGCTTCCTCGAGCTCCTCGGTCGCATCGGCGTGGACGCGGAGGATGCGCTCGACCCTCTGGGAGCGGCCCGTCCGGGCGTTGATGAGCTCGGCCTCCGGCGTGAGGGTTCCCTGCACGAGGCGGGCGAAGTCCACCCGCTCACGCCCCAGCCGCTGGGCCTTGAACACGAGGAGCACGGGCGGACCGCCCGCGCTGGAAGCCGCCTCCTCTCCGGGGCGCTCTGCGGGTGAGGGCAACCAGGCCACGACGGCATCCAGGAGCCCCCGCGTGCCAACCCCCTCCAAGGCGGAGCCACACAGGGTCGGCAGAGCCGTCCCGGCCAGGACCTGCCGGCGCAGGGCTGCGCTCAGGTCCGTCGGAGTGAGGCCCGCGTCGGTCGCCGGCTCGGCCCCGGCGGCCTCCTGCTCCAGGGCCCGCTCCAACAGCGTCTCGTCCAGGTCGAGGAGCTCGTCGCAGAGCTCCGCCCGAAGGACCTCGACCTCATCCCGCATCGCCTCGGGCATGGTGTCAGGGTGGCCGGGAGCGGCCTCGAACGCCCGGGTCACGAGGTCCACCACCCCGAGCAGCCGCCCCCCCTCGAGGAGCGCGTGCTGGACCAGCAGGGGCCGCACCCCGAGGCGCTCGCGGAGGGCAGCCAGGCACGCCTCGGGAGCGGCGTCCGGACGATCGCACTTGTTGAGGAACGCCAGCGCACGCACCCCGTGACGCCGCATCTGCCTCCAGACGGTCTCCGACTGCGCCTGCACCCCGGCCTGGGCGTCGAGGACCAGCACCCCCCCATCGAGGACCCGCATGGCGCGCTCCACCTCGAGCGTGAAGTCCACGTGGCCCGGCGTGTCGATCAGGTTGAGGGCATACCCCTTCCAGGGAATGCGCGTGCAGGCGGCGCTGATGGTGATGCCTCGCTCTCGCTCGGCGGCGAGCCAGTCCATCGTTGCCGAGCCCTCGTCCACGCGACCAAAGCGCCGCTCCACTCCGCCCTGCACGAGCAGCCGCTCGGTGACGGTGGTCTTGCCGGCGTCGATGTGGGCCGCGATGCCCAGGTTGCGGATCCGCTCGAGCTCCACGCGGGAATCCTACGCGCGTGCAGCGCTCGGATCCCAGGTCATCCCCGCAGCGCGGGCCGCCTCCCACAGGACCGGATTGGCCTGGAGGAACGCGTCCCGGAAGCGATAGCCCTCGAGGAGCTCGGGTCGGGGGGCCCCGGTGAGGGCCAGGGCGGCCCAGAGAGCCTCGACCGAAGCCAAACCGCCGTCGGGGTCAGGGCTGATCCGGCTCTTTCGCGGGTAGGCGGTCACCAGGGCCGGAAGCCTCCGCCGCACGGGCTCTCCCTCCACCGTCCGCAGGAGGGTCGGGAGGCGCCGCCAGTTCGAGTCCACGAGCAGGAGGTCGGCGCCGGCGTCGGCGGGCCCAAGCTCCTCGCCCTCGTGATGCAGGAGGATGCGCGCCGAGGCCTCGACCGTGCGACCGGGGGCGTACTCGCGGAACTCCACTCCGGCCATGCCGCGCAGCGGGGTGAGGCTGCACTTCTTCAGGCTCTCGCGCGGGTCGCGCAGGATGAGGACGTGGGACATGTCGGGGCGGCTCGAGCGGAGCGGATATGCAGGGACCCCGCGCCTTGGCACGGGGTCCCGGGAGGAGGCGAGCCAGGAGGCGCGCGCTCGGCGGCTCAGCGCGCGTAGTGCGCGTAGGCCTTGTTGGCGTCGGCCATCTTGTGGACGTTCTCCTTCCACTGCACCGAGGCGCCGGTGCCGTTGTAGGCGTCGACGAGCTCCTCGGCGAGACGCTGGGCCATGGGCTTGCCCTTCTTCTTGCGCGAGTTGTCGATCACCCAGCGGATGGCCAGGGACTGCTGGCGGTTCTTCTTCACCTCGCGGGGAACCTGGTAGTTCGCACCGCCGACGCGCTTGGAGCGGACCTCGACCATCGGCTTGGCGTTCTCGATGGCCTGGGTGAAGATCTCAACGGGCTCCACCTCGGGGAGCTTCTTGGAGGCCAGGTCGAGGGCCTCGTAGAACACCGACTGAGCGGTGCTCTTCTTCCCGTCGAGCATGATCTTGTTGATGATCTTGGTCGCGAGCATCGAGCCGAACTTGGGGTCCGGCTTGAGCAGGGCCGCGGTGGACTTGTAGTTGCGGGGCATGGTCGGTTCTGGGCTGGAGCGCTGGAGGGCGGACGAGGACGGGGATCAGCCCTTCGGACGCTTGGTGCCGTACTTGGAGCGGCTGCGGCGGCGGCCGTCGACGCCAGAGGCGTCCAGGGTCCCGCGCAGGATGTGGTAGCGGACGCCGGGGAGGTCACGCACACGACCACCGCGGATCAGCACCACGCTGTGCTCCTGGAGGTTGTGCCCCTCGCCAGGGATGTAGGCGGTGATCTCCTTGCCGTTCGACAGGCGCACGCGGGCGATCTTACGCAGGGCCGAGTTGGGCTTCTTCGGCGTCTGGGTCTTCACCTGCAGGCACACGCCACGCTTGTGCGGGCACGCGTCGAGGACGGGGGACTTCGAGCGCTTGACCGGCTTCTTGCGTCCCTTGCGGATGAGTTGGTTGATGG
>JBDQFW010000166.1:0-8158 GCA_040265735.1 Planctomycetota bacterium
GGCCCGTGCGGGGCGGTTGCTGGGTCTCCAAGATTGGGCCCTCACGACGGGGCCCTCACCATTGGGCCCTCACGCTTGGGATTCGCGACGCACCGCTCAGGAGCGGTGCGGGACGAGTTCGTCTTGGCCCAAGACGGGCTCCCGCAGGACAGGCTCACGCAGGTTGGCCGCCGCCTGACGCTCGGCGCCCTGGAGGTAGCGGCGCTGGCCCTGCTGCGGCTCCACGCCCGCGAGGCCAAGGACGGTCTCGATCGAGCGCTGCCTCTCCTGCATCGAGAGGGAAGCGAGCGGGATGTAGGGCACGCCGAAGAACTCGAGCAGGAGCTTCACCATGCCGTCGATCCGGACGACCTCCTCCCAGTCGAGGGCCTCCCGCACTCCGTCCGCCTGGAGCAGACGCTGGTGAGGGCGTACGAAGAACACGAGCCCGCGCCGGACACCCTCCATGTAGGCGGCGAGGCGCGGATCGCGGGCGACCTCGGCGAGGATGGTGCCGTGCTGAGCGGCGTAGGCCAGGTTGCAGAAGGCGCGATCCGAGACGAACGCTCCCTGCTGCTCGGCCTCGGCCTCCGCGCGGGCTTGGCGCAGGAACACCTCGGCCTGATAGCGGTTGACCAGGTCCACATCCGCCCGCAGGCGGTCCACCTGGGCCTCCATCTCGGCCAGGACCCCGCGGGCGACCTCGCTGATCATCGGGATGCCGTAGCGGTCCCGGATCCAGCGCGCGAGGGTGGTCTTGCCGGTGGAGTGGGCACCGACGAGGTAGATCCGGGGGGGGCGATCCATGGGCGGAGGCTACCAGATGTCGTGGTCCCCGTGGAGCAAGGCACACTCTGTGGTGGCAGGGCGCCGGCAGCCGCCCACGAGCAGAAGCGACCTCCTGGGGCGTCCCCGGTGCACTAGCCTGGGGCCGTGCTGGCGCCCCGCCCCTCCTCCCAAGGCCCCATGGCGCCGGAAGGCGCTTCGGCGCCCAAGGGCGTGGCCCTGATGCCCATGGGCCTAGGGCAACTGGGTCTGCCCCTCGGGCCGCTCACCCTCGCACTGGGGCTCCTGGCCCCGGCGTGCGGAGGGCCCGAGCCGGCCCCTCCGGCCCCGGTGCCCCCCGGGGAGATGCCGCCTGGGATGTGGACGGACCTGCGCTTTGCCCCCGGGGCGGGAGAGCTCTCCCAAGCGGAGCGCGAGCGCCTGGAGGCCCTGGGTGCCCTCGGGTACGCGACGGCCCTGGAGGCCCACGAGGGCCCGACGGGGGTCCTGACGCGCGAGCCGGGGCGCGCGGTGGGCCCGGTCCTCTACACCTCGGGACACGCGGCCGAGGCTCTCATGATCGACGACGGCGGCTCGGTGCTCCACCGCTGGGGACACGCGTTCGCCGACCTGCCCGGCGAGGAAGAGCCCCCGCACCCGACCCAGGAGCCCTGGCGGCGGGTGAGGGTCCTGGAGGACGGGGGCCTGCTGGCCGTGCACGACGGCGTGGGGCTGGCGCGGCTCGACCGTGACTCCAACCTGCTCTGGTGGCATCGAGGCGGCGAGCACCACGATCTCTGGGTCGCCCCGGACGCGTCCATCTGGACCCTGACGCGTCAGCCCGCGCGGCTGCCGGAGCTGGTGCCCGAGCCAGTCCTCGAGGACTTCCTCACGCACCTCTCGCCCGGGGGCGAGGTGCTGGGCGAGGTCTCGCTCCTGCGCGCCCTGCTCGCCTCGCCGCACGCGCACCTCCTCGAGCGCGTGGACCCCAGCGAGCGCGGAGACCCGCTCCACGCCAACAGCCTCGCTCCGGTGGGCGAAGCCCTGGCCGCGCGCCTGCAGGGAGTCGACGCGGACGCGTTCTTGTTGAGCCTGCGGAATCCGTCGGCACTCGTGGTGCTCCAGCCGCGGACGGAGCGCCTGCAGGCGGCGCTCATCGGCCCCTTCGTCCGCCAGCACGACGCGCGCCCCACGGCGCAGGGCACGGTGCTGCTGTTCGACAATATGGGGCGGGAGGGCTGGTCGCGGGCCCTCGAGTGGGATCCCGCCGCTGAGGCCATCGCCTGGTCCTGGGAGGGGCAGGAGGGAGCCCCCCTCCTCTCGGTGTTCTGCGGCGCGGCGCAGCGCCTGCCCGGAGGGACCACCCTGGTCACGGAGTCGACCGCGGGCCGGGCCTACGAGGTGGACCGCGAAGGGCGCGTGCTGTGGCGATTCGAGAGCCCCCACCGCGCGGGAGAGAGCGATCGGCTTGTAGGGGTGCTGTACGAGGCGCAGCGGCTGCCCGGCGTGCCGAAGGGGCTCGAGGGCGCCCTCAAGCGCCGCTGAGGCGCCCGGAGGGGGCGTGGGACCGGGGTCCGAGGATGGTGGATGCTGGGCCGGATTCTTCCGACGGCGGGACTCAAGGAGTCCGATTCCCCTGGACGAAGAGGGACGCTGAAGGACCCCGGTCATGATCTATCGCCAACGGCACCACCTCCCCTACGCCAACCGCCGCTCCACCGAACGCATCGCGCTGCCCCCCTCGGACAGCCTGGTCGTGGAGCTCGACTGGGAGGGCCGCACGATCCCGGCCAACCTGGTGGACCTCTCCGCCCGCGGGATCGGCGTCCGCACGGCCCAGGAAACGAGCGAGCAGCTCCCGGTGGGCGCCCTCGTGCGCCTGGTGATTGCCCATCCCATTGACGGCTGGCAGGTCGAGACCACCGCCGAGGTCCGCAACGTGGGCCTGACGGGTCCCGAGCACCAGCACGTGGGCCTGCAGTTCATCAACGAGGGCCAGCTCTTCCAGCAGCTGACCAGCGCCCTCGGCCGCTACTTCAACCGCCGCGGTGAGAGCCGCGCGGCGGCCCAGGCGGACGAGCCCACCTGGGTCAGCGTCCGCTCCGGCGAGTGCACCTTCGAGGGCACGCTCTACGACCTCTCCACCAGCGGCGTCGGCGTGCACTTCACCGCCGGCAGCTCCGCGTGGACCCCTGCGACCGATGCCACCGTGCAGGTGAGCATCGACTTCGAGTCCGCTCCCGGATGGAGCGTCGAGGCCCGCGTGGCGCGTACGCGTGAGCACGAAGGACGCACCTTCGTGGGGTTCGCGTTCGGCGACCTGAGCCCCGAGGAGCACGACGCCATCTGCGAGTGGATGGACGAGCACTCGGATGCCCTCGAGACCTTCGAGCGCACCTTCGCGGCCTGAGCCCGCCTGCGGCGCGCCTAGCCACACCGCAGGCCCCAGATCGGGGAGCCCTCGACACGCGGGGCTCCACCACGCCCCGCGAGGACTGCCCGCCGCCCCGCGAGGAGTCCACAGCGCCCCGCGAGGAGTCCACAGCGCGCCGCGAGGAGTCAACAGCGCGCCGCGAGGACAACCCGGCGCCCTGCGAGGAAGACCCGGCGCCCCGCGAGGAAGACCCAGCGCCCCGCGCTGGAAGGACAGCGAGGCGCAGGGGATCTCTCCGGAGCGCTGGAGAGCAGCGGGGCGGGGACCGCTACCATGCCGTCATGCGACGCATCCCGCTGGCCCTCCTGCTCCTGGCTGCCTGCGCGGCCTCCGCGACCGAGCCCCCCGTGCGTGAGGGATTGAACGACAACTTCCTCAGCCCCGAGCTCGATGTGGAGCAGTTCACCGAGCGTTTCGAGGGCGAGTCACGCGAGGTGTATCGCGAGCGCGAGGAGCTCATCGGCCTCCTGGGCCTGACCAAGGGCATGGCGGTCGCGGACGTGGGCGCGGGCACGGGTGCGTTCGCCTTCCCCATGAGCGGCCGGGTCGGCCCCACCGGGCGTGTCTACGCGGTCGAGATCTCCGACCGCTTCCTGGAGCACCTGGCCGGACGCGCCCAGCTGCTCAACACGCCCTGGGTGACTCCGGTGCGCGGCACAGAGAAGGATCCGAACCTGGAGCCGGAGAGCCTCGACCGCATCTGGTGCTGCGACACCTACCACCACTTCACCTACCCGCTGACCACGACCCGCCACCTGCTTGAGGCCCTGCGCCCCGGGGGAGAGTTGATCCTCGTGGACTTCGAGCGCATCGAGGGCGTGAGCCGGGAGTGGCTCCTCGGCCACGTGCGCGCCGGCAAGGAGGTGGTGCTCGCCGAGATCCAGGAGGCCGGCTTCGAGCTCGTCGAGGAGATCGAGGTGGCCGGTCTCGACGAGAACTACGTCCTGCGCTTCCGCAGGCCGCTGGAGCGCTGAGCGCGCCGGCTCCATCGTGCACTCGAGAGCGGCAGCCCTGGCCCTGGCCCTCGCGGCCGCCTGCGCACCGGCTGAACAGCCGGGAGCCGCCGACGCGGGCGTCGCCTCCACCGCGCCCGCCCGCGGGCGCGCGCACACGACCATCGCCTCGCTCCTCCAGGGGCTCGACCTGGACGGGGCCACGCACCCCGACGGCGTCCCCCCGCGCATCGATCTCGCGGGGCCAGGGCGCGCGGGGATCGGCCTCCCCAAGGCGCTGCCGAGCCTGATCCTGACCGGGAGCTCATCGATCGAGCTGCCGGTGCCCGAGGGTCCGCCGGAGAGGCTCCTGACCCTGGACCTCTCCCCCACCCACGACTCCTGGCTGGGGGGCACGGCGAAGGTGACTCTGGACCTCGACGGCGCCACGCTCCTGGACGCAGAGCTGCCGCTGGACCCCGAGACTCCGCTCGACGAGCGCCTGTGGCAGCGGCACCGCCTCGCGCTTCCCGCGGCAGGAGGCGTTCTGCGGCTCGCGGTGGACGCGCCGAACGAGGTCCAGGTCGCTGCCGGACGCCTGACGCTGGGCTTCGATGTGCAGCCCGTCCTGCGCAGGCGGAGCGAGGAGCAGCCGGGCCTCGTCCTCGTCGTGATCGACACCCTGCGCGCGGACCGCCTCGGGAGCCACGGCTACGAACGGCCCACCAGCCCGGTGCTCGACGCCCTCGCAGAGCGCGGGCGGCGCTTCGTGCACGCCTACAGCGCCGGGCCGTGGACCCTCCCCGGGACGGCCTCGATCCTCACCGGAGCCAGCCCGCCCGAGCACGGCGTCGGCGCCACGAGCGCCATGGCGCTGGCCCATGCCCTCGACACCCTGGCCGAGGTTGCTCAGCGCCAGGGCGTGCGCACGGCCGGGTTCGCCCTGAATCCGCTCATCTCGGCGGGCAACGGCTTCGACCAGGGCTTCGACCGCTTCGAGACGGGGCGCTGGACGGGCGCGCCAGAAGCCGAGGCCGCGTGGCACGACTGGATCGCCGGCCTGGGAGAGGAGCAGTTCTTCCTCTACGTGCACCTGGTCGAGCCGCACTTCCCCTACACGCCGAGCGTGGAGGCCTGTGCGGCCCTTGGCATCGAGCCGGCGAGGCCCCTGGACCAGCGCGACCTGCGCCCGCTGCTGCAGGCGTGGTATGAGGAGGGCGCGGGCGACTGGGCCGAGCTCGAGGAGCTGGCCCGGCGGCAGTCCGACCTGTACGACGCCGAGGTGTGGGACGCGGACGCCGCAGTGGGACGCCTCCTGGACTCCCTGGAGGCGCAAGGGGTGCTGGACGAGACGGTGGTCTGCGTCACCAGTGATCACGGCGAGGAGTTCCTCGAGCACGGCTGGGCCCAGCACGACGCGCAGCTCTGGGACGAGTCGGTTCACGTCCCGCTGCTGCTCGCGGGGCCGGGCGTGCCTATGGCCTCGCGGGCGTTCGAGCCCATCGAGAACCGGCACCTGGCCGGAACCCTGCTCGCCCTCGGCGGGCTGGAGGGGCCGGAGGGCACCACGAGTCGCAACCTCGAGGACCTGGACCAGATGGCGGTCCTGCGTGCTGAGGGTGCCTTCGGGATCCAGACGGACGGCTGGTGGCCCGATCCTCTTGGCCGCCGGCTGACGCGCCTCGGCCAGGCCCACGCCCTGCGGCGCGGCCCATGGCAGCTCATCAGCTGCCCCAACAGCGAGCCCCCGGGCGCGCCCAGCATCACCCGTCTGCACCACGTGGCGCGGGACCCGGAACAGTCGTGGGACCTGTCCTCCGAGCAGCCCCTGCAGGTGCGGGAGATGCAGGAGGACATCGAGGCCTGGCTCCAGGAGGGCCTAGAGCGGCGGCCAGAGGCCATGCCGAGCCTCGAGGCGGTCCAGAGGCTCCTTCAGGCCCTGGGGTATTGAGGAAGGAGCGGCGGCGGAGGGGGCGGCACTCCTATCCCGCCTCCCCCCCCTCGCCCGAGGGCCCCTGCGGCGTCCAGGCCCAAGGGCCGGCTGGGGGTCCGGAGAGGTTTCCCTGAGAGGCTTTACAGGATGTTCCATCCTGATACACTTCCCCCTCGCACCTCGTCCGAATTCTTCTGATTCGGCACGCTGGAAGCCCGCCTCCGATCCCGCTGCCGCAGCGACGGGCCGGAGAATCCTCACCGCACCTACCGACCCGCCGGGGCCCCACCTCGGCACACCGCACCATGGCTCGCCCGTTCTGGCGCGGGGCACCGCCCCCGCACTCCCAGCTCCCCCTCCTCAGCCCGACGGAGTTCTCTCGGACCTTCGAGGCCGAGCGCGTCCGGACCGAGCGAACCGGCAGCGTCTTCGCAGTCGTGACCGTGAACCTCCGGCACAAGCGCGGTGGCGAGCTGGCACGGGTCGTGGAGGCCCTGCAGGCCACCGTCCGCCTCTACGACTCGATCGGCGAGCTCGGCGCCCAGACCGTGGCCGTCCTGCTGCCGGAGACGGACCCCGACGGAGCCCACGCGTTTGGCGATCGCCTGCTGGTTGCCCTCGGCCAGGCGAACATCAGCGCGGACCTGTCGGTCTACAGCTACCCGATCGACTGGGAGGACGAGGACCTCGACGACGAGGACGGCCCCGACATCAACCCGGGCCTTGGAAGCCGCCCGCGGCTGCCGAGGGCCGGCTCCCACGGCATCTTCGCCCTCTGCAAGGACTCCGGCGCCGAGGGCGACTTGGAGCCGTTCATGGCTCAGAGGATCTCGCCCCTCCGGCGCGCCGTGGACATCGTGGTGGCCTCGAGCGCGCTCCTCGTGGGCTCCGTGACGGTGCTTCCTCTCGTCAGCCTCGCCATCCTCGTGGACTCCCCGAAGGGTGGCGTGTTCTTCAAGCAGAAGCGCACGGGCCTGGGGGGGCGAGAGTTCGACTTCTGGAAGTTCCGCTCGATGCGGCCGAACGCAGAGCGCGACCGCTCCGAGCTCGAGCAGGACAACGAGCAGTCCGGTCCGATCTTCAAGATCCGCAACGACCCGCGCATGACGCGCGTGGGGCGGTTCCTGCGCAAGACGAGCCTCGACGAGTCGCCCCAGTTCTGGAACATCCTCAAGGGAGACATGACCCTGGTGGGCCCGCGCCCGCCCATCCCCGCGGAGGTGGCCGAGTACGAGCCGTGGCAACGTCGGCGGCTGGATGTGGTGCCCGGCCTGACCTGCCTGTGGCAGGTTGGCGGCCGGAGCGACATCGGCTTCCTGGACTGGATGCGCATGGACCTGCGATACATCCGCAGGCGCACGGCGAAGCTCGACCTGTGGATCCTGTGGCGCACGCCGCTCGCGGTCATTCTCGGGCGCGGGGCCTACTGAGGGTCCTCGGGGAGTAAGCCCCGGCGCTGCGGGCGGCAGGGCGGCCACGCAGCTGCCCCGCGGGCCGCGCACTCGCTCGCCCCCCCCTCGACGGGGTCCGGGCCCCTCGCCGGCGGACCGAATGCGCAATCCTTGAGCTGTCCCCATTTGAGGATGGGTCACCCCGCTTCAAGGGCCGGCGGCCAGGGGCTCGATAGCGGTGCGGAAGGGCTCTCCGGGATGGAGGGGCCCGCACGGGTGAAGCCCGACGCCATGCGACCCACCTGCAGCACGACTCCAATTCCGCAGGGCCCTCAAGGAGGGCCCCAGCACCCGCGGCCGGGAGACCGCGCTCGTGCTGTTCGCGGCGCCGGGGATTCGTTCCTTCGCAGGCACGCAATCGGTAGGCTCGGCGCCAATCTCGTATCCGCAGCTCTTGGCGCCGTAGCGCCGGGCGACCAGAAACCGCAACTGTGAAGAGAGCTCGCAGCGCTCGCCTGTCAGGGCGACGCCTTGCTCGAGGGGTAGAGATGATCCAACAAAGCAACGACGCTCGCATTGGCGGGCACATCCTCACGGGGGGGCTGCTCGCGCTCGCCCTCATCGCGACCGGCTGCCGCGACAGCCAGTCCTCCTTCGGGCCCGCAGACGACTCCGTCGGGAACGGAATCTTCGGCGTGACGGATGGCGCGCCCTTCGTCGTGAC
>JBDQFW010000167.1:0-8143 GCA_040265735.1 Planctomycetota bacterium
TCCGGATCCCGTGCGCGCCGGCTTCGCGCGCAACTGCATGCTCGCGCGTCGACTGGTGGAGCGGGGCGTGCGCTTCATTCAGCTGTTCAATGGCGCCTACGCCATGGGGGAGGGCGTAGGGAACTGGGACGGCCACAAGCAGCTCGAGCAGCAGTACGCCACTCACGGCCCCATCCTGGATCGCCCCGCCGCTGCACTGCTCCACGAGCTCAAGGCCCTAGGGCTGCTCGAGGACACCCTGTTCATGCTCGTCACGGAGTTCGGACGCATGCCGACCTTCCAGAAGGGCGCGAGCGGTCGCGACCACAACCCCCGCGGCTTCACCGTTGCGCTGGCTGGAGCCGGCGTGAAGGCCCCCTTCAGCTACGGGGCCACGGATGCCTTCGGCTACCAGGCCGTCGACCGCCCCGCCACGGTGCACGATCTCTACGCAACGGTCCTGCACCTCCTCGGCCTCGACCACGAGCGGCTGACCAAGTACCACAACGGCATCGAACGCCGCCTGACGGATGTAGAGGGCACTGTGATGCGGGAGCTGCTGTCCTGATCCAGCGCTTCGCCGGGGATCAGGCCCTTCGTGCGATCTCAGCTGGACAACCGCTCAGCGCTTCAGCAGCCGGAGCATGGCTTGGCCCATGCCTTCGCCGATGAGGTAGTAGGTCTCGGCGTTGTTGTTCCAGTGGTAGGCCTGGCCAGAGGGGGACTGCTCCTTGGGGCGGTAGAAGTCGCGCGTGCCGACGAAGGCGACGGTGCCCTTGAACTCCTTGCGCTCAGCCACGGCGGCCTGGGCCTTCATGAGGGAGAGGGCGCGGGGGTGGGTCTCCTCGCGGCCGCTCATGCCGGTCTCGGCGATCACGAAGGGGAGGTCCGGGGCGTCGAGCTCCTTGCGCGCGTCGCGGATGAAGCACGAGAGGTTCTCCTCGTAGGCGTCGTTGAAGGCCTGGTTGACGCGGTCGTTCCAGCCCTGGTGCCAGCCGATGCCCAGCAGCTCGACACCCTCGTACTCGAGGTCGGGGAAGCGCTCGCTGATGCCAGCGAGGGCCTCGCGGTAGAGCCGGAACAGGTCCTTGTAGGAGGGGCCGACCTCGCCGCCCGCGCTGGGGGGGCGGAAGTCCGCGCCGATGCTCTTGCCGCCCCAGGCGATCTTGATCAGCAGGACGGGCTCGTCGAAGTGGTCCCCGACGACCGTGCCGAACCCCAGCTCGGGCCCGATCTGGTCCTCGGCGCCGCCGAAGCCGGGGCCGAGCGGCCCGTCCACCTCGCGCCCGCCGCGGAAGGTGACGAGGACATCCTCACGCGTGATCCACTGGCCCTCACGGTCCACGAGGTGGCCGAAGCGCTTGCGCGTCTCGGGCGCGGTGACGAGGCCCTCGAGGGAGCCTCGGCCCTCGTTGCGCGTGGCGGGCACGATCCCGGCTCCCACCATGTTCGACTGCCCGGCGAGCAGGAAGACCTTGAGCTTGGGTGCCTGCGTGGCTGCGGGGCGGGCCGAGGCGAGGAGCGCGAGCGCGGCGAGCGCCGAGGCGCTGAGGAGGGTGCGGCGGGGGAGGTCCATGCCACCGAGCCTAGCCCCTCGCGCGGCGCGCGCGAGGAGGGTGGCGATCCGGGCATGGAACCGGTCCTGGGCCTCGCCGACAATGGCTCCCGACGCCCATGAAGTCCGCCCTCCTCGCCTGCTGCACCCTGCTCCTCCCGGCCCTCGGTCCGGACGAATCCGTTGCAACCGGCCGCGCACAGCAGGACGCGCAGCCGACGGACCGTCCCAATGTCCTGCTGATCATCTCCGACGATCAGCACTGGAGCGACTTCGGCTTCATGGGGAGCGAGGTGGTGGCGACGCCGCACCTGGACGAGCTTGCTGCCGAAGGTCTCGTGTTCCCACGGGGCTATGTCGCGGCGCCCCTCTGCAGACCGAGCCTCGCGACCCTTGCCAGCGGGCTTCATCCCCACCAGCACAAGATCACGGGGAACGATCCGCCGAAGGGGACGCAGCGCAAGGAGATGCTGCGCCACATCGACGCCCTGGAGACGCTTCCGGACCTCCTCGTTGCTGCTGGCTATCAGGCCATGCAGACCGGCAAGTGGTGGGAAGGGGCCAGCGGTCGCGGAGGCTTCACCCAGGGCATGACCCACGGGGACCCCAACTTCGGGGGCCGGCATGGCGACCGCGGCCTCACGATTGGGAGGGTGCGCATGAGTCCGGCCAAGGACTTCATCGATGCGTCCGAGGAGGCGGGGGACCCGTGGCTCCTCTGGTACGCGCCCTTCCTGCCACACACGCCGCACAACCCGCCCGAGGAGCTGCTGGCTCGCTACCAGCAGGAGGGGGTGCCGCTTCCGGTGGCCAAGTACCGCGCGATGTGTACCTGGTTCGACCAGACCTGCGGCGACCTCCTCGGCCATCTCGATTCCAAGGGGATTCGTGAGGAGACCCTCGTCGTGCTCGTGACCGACAACGGCTGGATCCAGCGCACCGAGGGCAACGGCTACGCCCCTCGGAGCAAGCGGACCGCCTACGAGGGCGGCGTGCGCACGCCCATCGTGCTGCACTGGCCCGGGGTGATCCGTGCAGAGCAGCGGGAGGTGCCCGTCAGCTCGGTGGACATCCCGGCGACGATCCTGGCCGCCTGCGGGATCGAGGTGCCGGAGACCTGGCCCGGCCATGACCTGCGCCTTGCCCGTTCCGAGGGCGAGCACGCGCGCGGTCCCGTGTTCGGCGCGGCGTACACGCACGATGTGGTGGACCTCGACGACCCTGCCCGCAGCCTGGTCACGCGCTTCGTGGTTGACGGGGAGTGGAAGCTCCTCGCACACGAGGACTCGAGCGAGGGCACGGCCGGCTTCGAGCTCTTCCACCTCACCGAGGATCCGGCGGAGAGCCGTCCCGTGGAGGAGCCGGAGCGGCGGGCGGCGCTGCTGGCGCTGCTGGACGGGTGGTGGCGGCCGCAGTGAGGGCGGCGCGCGGGGACGGCCTCAGTCCTCCAGCCAGGGCTCGTCGGTCCAGCCCTTGGGGGTCCGCGTCAGCTCGTACTCCCCGTCGGGGCTCACCCACGAGTGATCCCAGCGGGTGTACAGCACTCCGCAGATGAAGGCGTAGGAGCACTCAGGCGCGATGGCGTCGATCTCCTCCGAGCGCTCGGCGACCCAGTCGCCCTCCACGATCGCGCACCCCGGGAAGAAGTGATCCAGGGCCTCCGCGAGGTCCTTGAAGGTCCGGGCGGACTCCTCGCCCCAGGAGGCCGTCGTGACCTCACCGTCCGGGAAGCGGTGGAAGTGCAGCAGCTCCCCGCCGCCGGCCATGCCGCTGTCCCAGTCCACGGTCAGCAGGCACTTCCCGCCGAGCCACTCGTCGGGGTCGCCGCTCTCTTCGTCCTCGAGCTCCTCGTCCTCGAGGTTGCCGTCCTCGTCTCCCTGGGCGTCGTTGGTCATGGAGCACCTCCTGCTCGGACTCCATGGAACTCGGCACCGGCGCACCGCGCCAGTACTCATCGTGTCATGGGAGGGAGCTCCCTGCGCGGCTCGGGATGAGGGCCCCCTACCTCCCGCGTCTCGTAGCGCGGACGACCTCCTCGACCGTCCGCACGGGCGGCCCCAGAGGGCCCGAGTCGAGAGCTGCGAGGGTCTCCTCCACGAGGGCGAGCTGCTTGCCGAGGTTCTTGGACTCCTTGTGCGCCTTCAGGCGGCGCTGGAGATCCTCGAGCTGCGGGCGGACCTCCGCGGCCGCGCTCCCGTAGCGCTGCAGGGCCTGCATGCACTTCACGATGCGGTCCTGCTTTCCCCACTGGTCGATCTCGGTGACGGCGATGCAGAGCTCCATGCCCTCGGCGATGCGGTGCTGCGCCAGGAACTCGAGGCCGGCGAGGCGGATGCCGTTCGAGAACATGACGCCGCTGGGGCTGGGCGTCCGCACGGCCTCGAGGATCTCGGGCAGGATCGGCGCCAGCTCGTCCAGGGTCATCAGCTTGAAGACCTGAGCGACCGCACCGCGGGCGCGACCGTCGTCGTTCTGCATCAGGCGCAGGACGGCCTTGCGCAGGAGGTCACGATCGAGTCCCTCGACCGACTTGGAGAGCAGGCCCCGCATGCGCAGCGCCCCGCCCGGGTAGAAGAGGCAGAAGGCCAGGTAGCGCTGCGTGAAGCCTCGCGGATCCTCCGGGTCGTCCCTCAGGGCGAGCTCCAGCATAGGCACGGCGGCCTCGCGGGCGCGGTCCCCGATCGCCGCCAGCGCGTAGCAGGCCTGGATCCGAAGCCACACATCGTCCTCGTCGAGGAGGCGAATGAGCTGCGGGGTGGCGTCGGAAGCTCGCGAGCCCAGGGCCGCAAGGGCCTGGCACGCGCCGTAGCGGCCCTCGAGGTCCCGCCGCTTCAGCAGTCGCAGGAGCGCGGGCATCGGGTCCCCGCCAGCGCCAGCGAGCGCGTCGGCCGCCCGCGAGCGCACCGCCGGGGACCAGCTCTCGAGCAGCTTTAAGAGCTCGCGCGAGTCCATGGCGGCGTAGTGCTCCTTGGCCAGAGTCCAGTTGTCGAACCCGCGCCCGGCCTCGATCGTCTCCTGCAGCTCGCGGCCGTCGAGGGCGAGCGCTTCCGAGGCTCCCTTGCCGGTCAGGAACAGCTCACGCCGGTCGAAGGTGTGGCTGAGGACGAACGCGCCCGTGCAGTCCCAGCTCCCGTACTTGTGCTCTCCGCCGCTCATGCCGGCGCCGCCCTGGTAGGGGAAGCTGCCGTCGTGCGCACGCGCCAGGTCGTAGTACCAGCGCTGCTCCGCCAGGAACGCGCTCACGGCCTCGGGACCCGCGCGCATCACGCCGACGGGGCCCCACAGGTACGAGAAGTAGTTTCCCGTGTGCCCGCGCTCGCGCTCGGCGTAGGAGGCGGTCGTCATGCGCGCGAAGAAGCGCGCCTCCTCGCCCATCCCCTGCAGGTCGAAGATCAGCGCCGCGACCCCATCCTTGCCGTTGTCATCGTGGACATCCCAGCCCGGCCGGTGGTCGCCGTAGGGGATGGCGCCCTTCCCCACATAGAACACCGCGAAGCGATTCGCGCGGACGATGGCGTCGCGCACCTCCTGGTCCCGGACGCCGCAGCGCTCGGCCAGCACCAGGCCAAGGTGGCAGATGAGGCCCGCCTGGTTGAGGGCTCCGTAGCCGCCGAGCTTGCCGTGCAGTCGCCCCTCGTTCAGGTCCGGCCACGCCATCCCGTGACCCCAGGTCCCGACCCCGCTCTGGCCCTGGGCGATCGTGGTCGCGTACTCCACGATAGCGGGCATGACCTTGCGGTCCTTGGTCGCCAGGTAGTACTCGGTCAGGAACAGCAGGCGGTAGCCCCACTGCCAGGCGAAGAGCCCCGAGGTGCGGCCCTCCAGGCTGAGGTCGGTCGAGGGATCTCCGACCTGCCGAGCCAGGCTCTGCACCGCATCCCTGTACCTCGGATCACCGGTGGCCAGGAGCGCCAGAGCGTTGACCATGCCGTCGATGTCGCCCTTCATGTGGCTCGCCATGTGGGCGCAGGCCGCGTCGAGGATGGCGGCGGACTTCGCGCAGTCGAAGGGCGCGGTCGCGGTATAGGCGCCGAGCCTCTGGAGGCGGACGGTCACGGAGGCGGTCTCCCCCGCTCGCCAGCGCAGGAGCTCGAGCTCGCCGCTCCCGGCCTCGGCCGCCGTGAGGGCCGGCCCGAGCAGGCGGCGCGGGTCACCTTCGAACGGCGTGCTGCCCAGCCCGAGGAGGACATCTCCGGGCTCAAGGACCCCGTCCGCGGGCGAGCCCGGGGCAACCCTGGTGATGAGCACCTGGCGGGCCTCGGCAGTCTCCAGCTTCCAGCCCCACATCCAGCCCCGCGCGCCGGTGGGCCCGAGGTTCCAGTCGTGCTTGTCATCGGGTTGGCCACCCGCGGTCAGGTCAGGAACGGGAGGCTTGTCCCTCTGGGCAACTGCCGCGGGCGCCACGATCACGGCGGCCAGGGTTGCAACGGCGGAGAGGAGGAACGGCAGGCACGGGCGGGTGCTCATGCCTCGATCCTAGGGTCCCGTGTCTCGCAGGCCCTGGCAGCCCGGGCGCAGGCGCCGCGCGCGTCCCGCGCTAGAGTGACGCCATGACCTTCGTGCCCCTCCTCCTCGCGTCCGTCCTGGCTCCGGCCGGAGATGGCGCCGCCCTCCCCGAGGTGCGCTTCGCTGCGCCGGTCCTCATGACGGGCGCGGACAGGCCCCTGGGCGGGACCAAGATGTACCCCTCGCCGGCGGCCCACGACGTGGACCGGGATGGGAAGCTCGACCTCGTGCTTGGCGACCTCCCCGGGCGCATCACCTGGTCCCGGCGCGGCGCCGAAGGAATGGAGCGCGAGCAGCCCTTCGAGAAGACCGACGGCACGCAGCTGAACTTCTCGAACTGGTGATGCATCGGTATGGGTTCACAGTTCGTGGACCTGAACGGCGACGGCCACAGCGACTATGTCACCTCGATCTTCGACGGCTCACCCCATGTGAGCTGGGGCAGCGAGGCCGGCTTCGGCGAGCCGGAGCTGCTGTACGACGGGAGCAAGGAGCGCATCCTCGTCTCCTACTACTGGGACTACGACGAGGAGTCGCACCTGACCACGGGCCGCTCGATGCCGAATGGCGAGGCGGCCAACATTCGCGGGATCTCGGCGCTGGCCTTCGACTGGGACGCCGACGGGGACTTCGACCTGCTCCAGGGCACCTACGAGGAGGGGCGCCTGTTCCTGCAGCTGAACGAGGGCACCAACGCCGCGCCCCGCTTCACGGGCAAGAACCGGGCGGTCCTTGCGGGCGGAGTGCCGCTCGAGAACAAGGCCAAGATGACCGCTCCGCGCCTCGTGGACTGGGACCGCGATGGGGATCAGGACCTGGTCTACGGCACCTTTGGCGACGCCCAGACGCCTGGCCGCATCCTGCTGCTCGTGAACACGGGCAAGGTGGGGGCGCCGGTCTTCGCCGCGCCGCGCGTGCTCCTCGAGGGGGTCGCGCCCGAGGGCGTCCCGGAGGCGACGGGACCGAGCGAGGGGCTGTACCCCGAGGTCGTGGACTGGGACGGTGACGGTGACCTCGATCTGATCGTTGGAGGCTACTCACGCTGGACGCCTCCGAGTCGCGACCTCACCCCCGAGGAGCAGGCCAAGGTGGTCGCCCTGCGCGAGGAGCTCGAGGTCCAGCAGGCCGCCTACCAGGTCGTGCTCGAGGAGTACAACGCGGAGCTCGAGACCCTCCCCGAGGGGCTCACCGAGGAGGAGCGCAGCGCGGCCTTCGAGGCGGTCTACGGACGGTTCAAGAGCCGACTCTCCGACGCCAACGGCGAGGTCGCGGCCGTGCGCAAGCAGCTCGAGGAGCTGGTGCCGGCGGCGAAGCGCAAGCCCTTCGTCTGGCTCTACGAGCGCCTCTGAGGCAGCTGAGATCGAGGCGTCCAGCGCCCCGTGCGGACCTCTCCGCGCGGGGCGCTGTTCGTGACGGGGGAGACCTGGGTTGGAGCCCAGAGTCAGAGCCCCGAGAGGTCCCGTATGGGCTGCGGCATGCGCTCCACGACCTCCATCGGGATCGGGACGCCATCCACGGCCCAGTCCTGGTCGAGGGAGAGGAACTTGAGCTCGAAGCCGCCGCCCGACTCCGTGAGCCGGCCAAGGACCTCGTTCCCGTCGTAGCCCCAGATTCGGCTCAGGTCCTCCGCGAACACGAACCAGCCCTCGCCGGGCTCCTTGAACACCAGGGAGCTCCCTCCACCGCCCCTCTCCAGGGGACCCTGCAGGTGGGCGACGAGCGTCGTCGATGGGCGAAAGGCGGCCTGCGTCGTGTTGTCGATCTCCTGGGACGCGATCCGCAGCTCGATGGTGAGGGTCAGATCCCCGAGGCTCCAGGTGCCGGGCATCTCGAAGAACCCGCCTGTGGCGTCCGTGGGCCGGGCTCCTTCACCCGTGGCGTCCTCCAGTACCGAGTCTCCCGTCGAGGTCGAATCTGAAGAGGCTTTCGAGGCGGCCGTCCGCTCGGGCTCTGAAGGATTCCCGTACGGCGAGCAGGCCGCGATGGCCGTACCGAACAGGGTCAGGAACACGCGGGCCGTAGACATCTGGATTCCATGCTAAGCCCTCGCCTCCCGAGACTCTTCGGCTGCAGGCGGATTCCAACCTCCTCCGGCCAGAACAC
>JBDQFW010000168.1:0-8120 GCA_040265735.1 Planctomycetota bacterium
GGGGAGGTGTTCCAGCTGGCCCTCGCCCTTGGAGAGCATCGCGATCGGATTCGTGTCGACCTCGCCGTCGCCACCCTTCTGGTAGAAGCGCAGCCAGCGGTCCTCGCACTCGTTGCCCGTGCCGTGACGGATGCCCGGACCCATGAGGCGCAGGTAGCCCCGGCCGAGGGGCGCGCGCATGCAGCTGCGGATCGAGCCGAGCACGCGGCCGTCCTCGGCCATCCGCGCCCGGACGGCGTCCATCTCCACGCCGGCCGCCTCCAGGTTCGCCAGCATGTCCGCGACCATGGCGTCGTAGAGGCCGGTCAGGTCGTGGATCAACAGCGTCCCGCCAAGGGCGTCCAGCAGGGCCTGGGCCCGCGCCCTCGTGGCGCCGCCGCTGTGGATGGCCGAGTAGACAAAGGTGACGCGGTCGGTGCCGAGGGCCAGGGCCAAGAGCCCCGCCATCACGGCGCTGTCGATGCCGCCGGAGACATCGAGCTCGGCGCGCTCGATGCCCGTGACGCGGTGGTAGGCGCGCAGGGCCTCGACGCGGTCGTCGAGGAGGGCGATGGGGTCGAGGACGGGCATGGGTCCGGGGGCGCGGGGCTCAGGAGACGCGGTCGCCGAAGCCGGTCCAGACGCCCCGCGCGGTGCGCACCAGGCTGTGGTCGAGGGGGACCAGGCGCTGCTTGCCTGCCGGCAGGCGCATGTCCACGGAGGTCATTGCGCCGTTCTGGCGGGCGACCATGCGGGCGCTCTCCCCCGCGAGGAGGAGCTCGATGGCGTGATGGCCGAAGTTGGTGGCGAGCACGCGATCGGCCGCCGTGGGCGAGCCCCCGCGCAAGAGGTGGCCCAGGACGACCGAGCGGGACTCGATTCCCGTCAGCTCCTCAACCTGGTGCGCCACGAGGTTGCCCACGCCTCCAAGCCGGATCGGGTCCGGCGAGGTGGCCTCGATGCGCTTCACGACCTGCGCACCGCCTTTGGGACGCGCCCCCTCAGCGACGCACAGCACGGTCGAGCCGCGCTCGGACACCCGGCGACGCACATGGTCCGCCACGGCCTCGATGTCGTACTCGAGCTCGGGGATCAGGATCTGGTCCGCAGCCCCGGCGATGCCCGCATAGAGCGCGATCCAGCCGGCGTTGCGGCCCATCACCTCGACGGTCAGCACGCGGCCGTGGCTGTCGGCGGTGGTGCGGACGCGGTCGAGGGCCTCGGTCGCGATCTGCACCGCGGTGAGGAAGCCGAAGGTGATCTCCGTACCCTCGATGTCGTTGTCGATGGTCTTGGGGACTCCGACCACCTTCAGCCCCGCCTCCACGAAGGGCTGGGCGCAGGTCATGGTGCCGTCCCCACCAATGACGACCAGGGCGTCGATCCCCTCGGACTCGAGGCACTCGAGGCACTGGGGCACGCGGTCCTCGTAGACGGGGCGGCCCTCGCCGTCGTGGCCCACCAGGTAGCGGCTGGGGTCCGAGCGGTTGGACGAGCCCAGGATCGTGCCGCCCTCGTCGAGGATCCCGACGACCTCGCGCAGGCCCAGGGGCCGCAGGCGGCCCTCGACCAGGCCCTCGAAGCCGTCCTCGATCCCGACCACCTTGATGCCGGCGGCTAGGGCCTCGAGGGTCACGACCCGGATCACCGCATTGAGCCCGGGACAGTCCCCGCCGCCGGTGAGGACGGCGATGCGCTTGGGGTGGGTGCTCATGGCGCGAGGAGGATACCGGAGGGGGTGGGACGGGCCCCGCGAGCGGAATCCGGAGAATCCGTGTCTCTCCACAAGACGGTTCGGTCTTGGCGCTCTGGACCCCCGGAGCCCCCATGAACCACGAAGAGCCGAGCGCTGCACAGGACCTCCCCCCCATCCCCCAGGACGGTTCGCCGCAGGCGCCGCTCGACGAGCCCGAGCCGTCGGTCCGTGAGCGCCGGAGCCGCCGCCGAGCCGGGGAGCGCGCGTCCAGCGCCGAGGGAGGCAGCTCCCTCGGCAGGATCCTCGGCCAGCTGGCCCTGCTCACCGTCATCCTCGGCCTGGGCTTCGTCGTCATGCTGGCCGTGCTCGAGACGCGGCCCCAGTTCGCCGGCTGGGGCCTTGCCCCGCCTCATCGCTCCCACGAGCAGGACGCTCCTTCCCTCGCCGTAAGAACCGCGGGGCGGCCGGCCCACGAGGTGCGGTGGCTCGACCTGGACGAGGCGAGCGTCGAGCTCGACCTGACCGCGCTGCAGGACTACCGGGGCCTGCAGGTGACGCGCTACCTGGAGGGCACGGTCCTCGCTCGCATGAGCTACACCAACCGCTCGGAGGAGGGAGAGCACCTGGTATGGCAGCTGCCGCTTCCAGAGGCTTACCCCACGGAGTTCGAGGCAGCTCAGGCCAGCCTGAAGGTCACGGGCCTGGACGGGGGCGAGGTCCTGACGACGCGAGGCGCCTGGATCGCGACCGGCTTCCTGCCAAGCGGCGCCACCTTCGCGGTGGAGCTCGCACACCCCCTGCCCCCCACCTCCGACCTGGCCTGGCACGGCAACCGCGGCGCGGCAGCCCAGCGGGCCTCCCTGCGCATCGAGGGCGAGGAGGTCCCCCTGCGCCTGCGGGGTGCGGCGCCGGGCAGCCCCAGCGGCCCCATGAGCGCCCACGAGTGGACGGGTCGCACGCCCGCGGGCGTGGGACTCGGCTTCTTCCTTCTCCCCGGTCACAGCGTCTTCGATGCCCTGAAGCGCCTGCTGCAGATCGCTCCCATCGTGGCCGGGATGTTCCTCGTGACGCTGCTCTCGATCCTGGCGGCGCGCCGCACGCCGCGTCATGGCGAGCTCCTCCTGCTCGCCCTGGCCTATGCCTACTACTTCCCGCTCGTCGTCTACCTGAACGCGAATCTGCCCATGAAGTGGGCCGTCCCCATCGCGTTCGTGGCGTCGGCCGTGGTGGTCCTCAACTACCTGCGCTTCCTGATCGGCGGCCGATCAGGCGTCCTCCTCGGCCTCGGGCTCCTGGTGGCGTTCCAGCTGGTGCCGACGATGATGGCCTTCGCCCAGTGGGACCGTGGCCTCGTGCTGCTCACCCTCGGCAGCATCAGCCTGCTCGCCCTCGTGAGCCTGCAGACGCGCAGGCTGAAGGAGAGCATGGGCAGGGGCGCAGTTGCCCTCGCCGCCCTGATCCCGCTTCCGCTGCAGGACGGAGAGATCCGCGTCTCGCTCCCCGCGGAGCTCCTACCCCCTGCAGCCGTCACCCCGCAGGAGCTCCCCAAGCCGGCGCCCGGAGAGCTGCTGGTGGGCGTCGCGGCCTATGTGCTCGACTGGACCGAGGAGTGGGTCGCCGTCGAGGCCCTGCTGCCCGTGGAGTCGACGGGCGCCTCACCTCGCCCCACGCGCCTCATGGGTTCCGGGGTCTTCCTGGAGAGCGTGACGGCTCCTGAATTCCTGCGCTTCAGCGTCAGTGGCACGGGCCTCGACCTGCACCTGCTGGATGCAGGCAAGGGCGAGGTCCGGGTCCTCTACCGCGTGCCTGCGCGGCGCGACGGAGCAGCCTCGGAGGTGCAGGTGCCGACCTTCCTGACCACGGTGGGCACGGGGCTCCTGCAGAGCACGAAGAGCGGACTCGTGTTCCCCGAGAACCCCGTCTGGTCGAGGAGCGTGGAGGCGGAGGGCATCACCTGGACCTTCGGCGTGGGATCCCAGCCGATCTGGATCACCTGGCGTGACCTGGGGAGGCCCGAGCCTGGACAAGCCGGCGAGTCCGATCCGGCGCCTGAGTCCGGGGACGGGAGCGATGCGGCGGCGTCCGAGGCCGCAGGGGCCTCGGGGGTCAAGGTAGGCACGGAGCCTGCAGCAGAGCTCCCGCCACTCAAGCCCGTCTACGAGATCGCCGCCCGTGAGTCCCACCACCTCACCCTCATCGAGGCCGACGGACGCCTGCTCCACTTCACCGAGCTCGTGTTCGACGCAGGCGCGGTCGGAGATCTCTGCCGGCTGACCCTCCCCCCCGGCATGTCCGTCTCCTCGGTCACCCTGGACGACCGTGAGGTCGAGGGCGTGGTCCGCACGGACTCGACCCTTGCCTTCCCCTTCACCCAGAGCGCGCGCACCCAGACCCTGCGCAAGGTGACGCTGGCCCTCACGCGACCGGCGGTCGAGCTGGCCTTCCGCGGCTCCCTCTCCCTCGAGCTCCCCCGCTATGAGGGAACGGAGGCACAGCTGCACTGGGAGGTGCGCGGACCCAGCGGGTTCGAGCTGGCTGCTCGAGGTACGGGCATGCAGCAGGACACCGGACCGGGGGGCACGCGCTTCGGCAGCTACTCGAGCACGGCGGCTGGACGCCCGTCGGTGCGTCTCCGCGACAGCCTGGTCCCGGCGGGCCGCACGGCCGTGCGCTTCGTCTACGCCCAGCAGCTCGACGGGGTGGGCCTCCCCCTCCCTCGCTGAGGAGGCCCCCCCGGCCGGCTCCTCCGCTCAGCCAGGCAGCTGGTACTCGAGGGGGCCCTCGATCCCGAGCGGCATCCCGAGGGTCATCCAGACCACCAGCATCACCGTCCAGACCACCGTGAAGACCACGGTGTAGGGCAGCATCGTGGAGATCAGCGTGCCCATCCCCGCGCCGGGCATCTCCTTCTTCAGGAACACCAGCACGATGACGAGGTACGCGTTCAGGGGCGTGATGATGTTCGAGACCGAGTCGCCGATGCGGTAGGCCGCCTGGGTCAGCTCGGGCGAGATCCCCACCAGCATGAACATGGGGATGAAGATCGGCGCGAACATCGCGTACTTGGCGCTCATCGACCCCACGAACAGGTTGAAGAGGACCGTCACCCCGATGAACGCGACGATCAGCAGGGAGGCCGGCAGGGCCGCCTTACCGAGGGTCTGTCCGCCCGCGAGCGCGGCCATGCGATCCAGGCCGGAGTGCTTGAACACCTCGATGAACTGCGCCGCGAAGAAGGCCAGCACGATGATCGGAGCCATGGCTGCGATGGACTCGATCATCATCTTGGCGACGCCCTTGTCGTCCTTGAGGGCGCCGATGGAGAAGCCGTAGACCAGCGACGGCACCGTGAAGAGCAGGAACAGGAGCGGGACGATCACCTCGACCCAGCGGTCGAAGTGGGCGCCCTCGCCCTGAAGGGCCCAGCCGTCCAGGTTGGCGGCAGTGAAGAAGATCACGAGCAGGAGCACGATCGCGCCAAGGGCCTTACGCAGGGCGACGCGCTCCTCGGGGCGCACCTGCTGGTCGGCCAGCGCCGCGGCGCTGACCGGCACGGGGCCGCCCTCGTCAGGCCCCTTGCCGGCAAGCCTTCGCTCCACGAACATCGAGGTGGTCCACCAGCCGGCCGCGGTGATCAGGAAGGTCGAGGCGATGGCGAAGTACCAGTTGCAGGTGGCCGCGACCGAGTAGCCCGCGTCCAGGACCCGGGCCCCCTCGGTGGCGAAGCCCGCCAGCATTGGGTCGAGCCCTGTGATCAGGAGGTTCGCGTTGAACCCCGCCGAGACCCCCGCGAACGCCGCGGCGATGCCGGCGACCGGAGAGCGGCCAGCCGCGCGGAACACGGCGGCCGCCAGGGGCGGCAGGACCACATACCCGGCGTCGATCCCTGCCGAGCTCATCACGCCCAGGAACACCATGGCCGGGGTCAGGAACCGCGCGGGCACCCACTGCATCAGGTACTTGAGCAGCACCGCGATCAGGCCCACGCGCTCCGCCAGCCCGATCCCGAGCATCCCCACGAGCACCACGCCCAGCGGCGCGAACCCGGTGAAGTTCTTCACGAGGGTCGAGAGCAGCCAGAACAGGCCGTCCCCAGTGAGCAGGCTGGTGGGGCGAGAGACCTTGTCCTGCAGGACCTCCGCCCCGTCCGCGCCGGTGATCGCCTCCTGGACGACCTCCCACCGAACGCTGCCGTCCGCCTGCACGCGCGGCAGCTCGTGGACGACCTCCCAGCCCGAGCCCACGGCCACGGCGCTGAGGGCCATCACGAACAGGGTGCCCAGGAGGAACAGGGTCGCCGGATCGGGGAGCTTGTTGCCCAGCCACTCGATCCGGCCGAGGAGCCCGCCGTTGGCCGGCGCGGCGTCGGTCTTGGCCGTCATGCGAGCACTGTACGCCGACCCTCCCCGGGCCCCAAGCGCCTGGGCGATCGGGTGCCCTCGCGGCGACTCACCCTCCGCCTCGCGGGCCCTTGCTACGGTGCGGCGATGACCCGCGCCCCGCTGCTCCGCGCCCTGGCCGCTGCCGGCCTCCTCCTGAACGCCGCGGCTCCGGCCGCCTCCCCGGGGGAGGAGCCTTCACGGCCCAACATCCTGTTCGTCTTCACGGACGACCACGCGCCCCATGCGATCGGGGCCTACGGCTCGCCCTACGCCGCCCTCGATCCCACCCCCCACATTGACCGGCTCGCGAGCGAGGGAATGCTGTTCCGCAACTCGTTCTGCACGAACAGCATCTGCGGCCCGAGCCGCGCGGTCATCCAGACCGGCAAGCACAGCCACCGCAACGGCTTCCGCGACAACGGCGACCGCTTCAACGGCGACCAGACCACCTTCCCCAAGCTGCTCCAGGCCGCGGGCTACGACACGGCCCTCTTCGGGAAGTGGCACCTGGGAACGACTCCCCAGGGCTTCGACGCCTGGGAGGTGCTGCCGGGGCAGGGCGACTACTACAACCCGAAGCTGATCGGTCCGGAGGGCGAGCGCGTGGTCGAGGGCTACTGCACCGACATCATCACCGAGTTGGCGATCGATTGGCTGGAGAACCGCCGCGAGAAGCGGAAGCCATTCCTGTTGATGGCGCAGCACAAAGGCCCGCACCGCAACTGGATGCCGGCTCCGCGCCACCTGGATCTCTATGACGGGGTGGAGCTGCCCGAGCCCGCGACCCTGTTCGACCGGCACGAGGACGACGCCTCGCCGGCGCGCCTGCAGGAGATGGAGATCGACCGGGACATGAGCCTCGTCTACGACCTGTTCGTGGACCCGTGGGAGGGCTGGGACCCCAAGGCGGGCTTCGCCAACGACGGCAGCGGGTTCCGGAACCTGGGGCGCATGACGGCGGAGCAGCGCGCGGCCTGGGACGCCGCCTATGCAGACGAGAACGCCGCCTTCCTCGCCGCGGGGCTGAAGGGCGAGGCCCTCGTGCGCTGGAAGTACCAGCGCTACATGAAGAACTACCTGCGCTGCGTGGCCGGGGTGGACCGCAACGTGGGTCGGGTGCTCGACCGGCTCGACGAGGCCGGACTCTCCGACAACACCATCGTCGTCTACTGCGCGGACCAGGGCTTCTACCTGGGCGATCACGGCTGGTTCGACAAGCGCTGGATGTACGAGGAGAGCCTTCGGATGCCGCTCATCGTGCGCTGGCCGGGCGTCGTACCCGCGAACGCGGTCGATGAGCACCTGGTCCAGAACCTCGACTACGCCCAGACCTTCCTGGAGCTGGCAGGGGTGGAGGCGCCGGCCGACATGCAAGGGCGCTCCCTCGCCCCGCTGCTCAGAGGCGAGGACCCCGGCGGCTGGCGCGACGCGATCTACTACCACTACTACGCCTTCCCCAGCATCCACCGGGTCGCGCGGCACTACGGCATCCGCACCGCGCGCTGGAAGCTGATCCGGCACTACCAGTTCGACGAGTGGGAGCTGTTCGACCTCGAGGCCGACCCCGACGAGCTCACGAACCTCTACGGCCGCCCGGGCCTGGAGAGCCAGACCCGCGACCTCAAGCGCCGGCTGCTGGACCTGCGCGTGCAGTACGGGGACACCAGCGATGTGTCGATCCGGCCGGCCGCGTGGCGCCAGCGCTTCGAGGTCCGTCGATGAGTACGCTGCGTCTGGCGCCGCTGGCTGCGGCCCTGATCCTCACGGCGGCCTGCTCCGCGCCGCCCGAGGCGCCGGCCGGGCACCATGCCGAGCGCCCTCACATCGTCCTGATCATGGCGGACGACATGGGCTACACGGACATCGGCTGCTACGGCAGCGAGATCCGCACGCCGCACCTAGACGCCCTTGCGGCGGGCGGCGTCCGGATGACCCAGTTCTACAACACCTCCCGGTGCTGCCCCACGCGAGCCGCCCTGCTGACCGGCCTGTACTCGCACCAGGCGGGGATCGGCCTGATGGAGGGTGATCGGGGCACGGACGCCTACCGAGGGATCCTGAAC
>JBDQFW010000169.1:0-8111 GCA_040265735.1 Planctomycetota bacterium
CCGGGAGGAGGTGCTCCTGGAAGAGCTTGGTGCCCTCGCGCTTGTAGGCGGTCTTGGGATCCTCCTGGCCGTAGCCCCGCAGGCCGATGCCGGCCTTGAGCGCGTCCACCGCCTTGAGGTGGTCCTTCCACTTGGAGTCGATCGCGTTGAGGATCAGGTACTGCTCGACGCGCCGGGCGAGCTCCTCCCCGAGCTCAGCCTCGCGCTCCGCGTAGCGCGCCCCGACCTGGTCCAGGACCGCGCCGGAGTCCGGCTCGTCCGTGTCGGTGGCCGCGCTGGCGGCGTCCTCCGGCACCTCGACCCCGAAGGTCTTCAGGCACCACTCGCGGAAGCCCGGCGCGTCGCCGGAGTAGACCCCTGCGCTGCGGCCCAGGGTGTTCTCCACCATGGTCAGGGCCTTCTCTCGCAGCTCGGCCTTCTCCAGGACGTCCTGCCGGACGCCGTAGATGGTCTTGCGCTGCTGGTCCATGACCTCGTCGTACTCGAGCAGCGACTTGCGAATCTCGAAGTTGCGGTCCTCGACCTTGCGCTGGGCCTTGGCGATGGCACGGGTGACCATGCCCGACTCGATCGGCTGGCCCTCGCTCATGCCGAGCTTCTCCATCGCGTTCACGACCCAGTCCCGATAGAAGATCCGCATCAGCGGGTCCTCCAGGGACAGGAAGAAGCGGCTGTGGCCGGCGTTGCCCTGGCGGCCGGAGCGGCCGCGCAGCTGGTTGTCGATGCGGCGCGCCTCGTGGCGCTCGGTGCCGAGCACGTAGAGGCCGCCGAGGCCCATGACCTCCTCCTCGTCCGCGTCGCAGCGTGCACGCACCTCCTCGCGGATGCGGTCGATCTCGGCAAGATGCTCGAGATCGCCGAGCTCGAGGCCCCGCTCGGCGAGGGCCTGCTCCAGGCGGTACTCGAAGTTGCCGCCCAGCTTGATGTCGGTACCGCGGCCGGCCATGTTGGTGGCGACCGTGACAGAGCCCTTCTCGCCGGCGAGAGCGATGATCTGAGCCTCGCGCTCGTGGTTCTTCGCGTTGAGCACCTCGTGGCGGAGCCCGCGCTCGCGCAGCAGGGCACTCACCTTCTCGGAGTTGTCCACCGAGGCCGTGCCCACGAGCACCGGCTGCCCGGTGCCGTGCACCTCCTCGATCTCGTCGCAGATCGCGTTCCACTTCTCGCTCTCGGTGCGGTAGACGATGTCGTCGTCGTCCTGGCGCGAGATGGGGACATTCGTGGGGATCGAGACGACGTCCAGGCCGTAGATCTTGTGGAACTCGCCCGCCTCGGTGATGGCCGTTCCGGTCATCCCCGCGAGCTTGTCGTACATGCGGAAGTAGTTCTGGAAGGTGATCGTGGCCAGGGTCTGGGTCTCCTGCTTGGGAGTCAGCCCCTCCTTGACCTCGACGGCCTGGTGCAGGCCGTCCGACCAGCGCCGGCCCGACATCTTGCGGCCCGTGAACTCGTCGACGATGACCACCTCGGTGCCGACCTGGCCGGTGCGCGGGTCCTCAGCCTCCTCGATCACATACTCCTTGTCCTTCTGGTAGAGGCCGTGGGCACGGATCGCGTTCTCGATGTAGTGGGGCCAGTCCTCGAAGCCCGGCTCGTAGAACGACTCCACCCCCAGGAGCTCCTGGGCGCGGACGATGCCGGCCTCGGTCATGGAGGCGGCGCGCTCCTTCTCCTTCACCTCGTAGTGCTCGTCGCGGACCAGGGCGCGGGCGACCTTGTCCGCCTCCACATAGCGACCGATGTGCTCCTCGGCAGGCCCAGAGATGATCAGCGGCGTCCGCGCCTCGTCGATGAGGATCGAGTCCACCTCGTCGACGATGGCGTAGTACAGGTCCTTCTGGACCTGGGCGTCCACCTGCGTCTTCATGTTGTCGCGCAGGTAGTCGAAGCCGACCTCGTTGTTGGTGGCGTAGATGATGTCGCACTCGTAGACCGGCTTGCGGGTCCACGGGTCCATCGTCGACTGGATCGCACCGACCGAGAGGCCGAGGTACTCGTACACCGGCCGCATCCAGTTCGCGTCGCGCTTGGCCAGGTAGTCGTTGACCGTGATGAGGAAGCACGGCCGGCCGCTCAGGGCGTTCAGCGCCAGCGGCAGGGTGGCGACCAGGGTCTTGCCCTCCCCCGTCATCATCTCGGCGATCTTGCCCTCGTGCAGGACGAAGCCCCCGACGATCTGCACGTCGTAGTGACGCATCCCCAGGGTCCGCTGGCTGGCCTCCCGCACCAGAGCGAACATGCGGGTCAGGTGGTCGTCGACCGTGGTCTCACCGCGGGCGACCGAGTCCTTCCACTCCTGGACCTGGGCCTGGATGGCCTCACGGTCCAGGCCCTGGGCCCACTCCTCGTGCGCCAGGACCTCCCCCACGATGGGCTCGAGGGTCCGCAGGAAGCGCTCGTTCTCCGAGCCGAAGACGCGCTTGAGGCCGCGGCCAACCCGCTCCCCGACGACGCCGAAGCGGTCTGTGATCTTCTCCCAGTCCATGCTGCTGCTCCCCCCCGAGGCGGGGGGGATCAGGCCCCCCACCAGCGCGGCGGGCGACCATTGAACCGCTCGGGGGCGGCCCCTGCCAAGGCTGGAAGCCAGATCACGGTCAAGGCCGGAGGCCAGATCACGGCCAAGGCTGGAGGCAACATCACTGCCAAGGCTGGAAGCCGGATCACGGCCCCTCCGCCCTCAGCACCCCCAGCCCGCTCAGCCCGGCCCCTGGGACGGCAGCAGCTTGTCCAGCATCCCGAACAGCAGCTCCCGCGGGTAGGGCTTCTTCAGGAGGGCGTTGCAGCGCTGCAGCATCCCCAGGTCGATGTCGGTCGCCGTGGCGAGCAGGACCTTGAGCGAGGCCGTCCGCGGCTCGCCGCGCAGCCGCTCGAGCACCTCCCACCCGTCCAGCTCCGGCATCGCGTAGTCGAGGATCACGAGCTCGGGGAGCGGATCCTCGGCGAGGCGCTCCAGCACCGCCCGCCCGTCGTGGGCCAGCTCCACCCGGTACCCCCGCGCGGACAGCAGGGCCCCGAGGCCCCGGGCCACCGCGCGCTCGTCGTCCACGAGCAGGATCCGGTGGCCGGCCCCAGGAGCACGCTCCACCCGAGCGATCTCCTCGCTCAGGAGCGCCAGGTCGTCGTGGGTCGGCAGGTCCTCAGCGGCCCAGGCCTCCTCGATCCGCTCCTTCAGCTGGCGGTTCCCCTCGCGGACCTCGCACCAGGCCTGGTAGTCCGGCATGGACGGGTCCACGCGCAGGTCGTCGTGGGTGTCCACCGAGAAGAAGTACTCGTCGCGCACCAGGTACTCCTGCACGACGAGCTTCATGAACGGGTAGCGCCAGTTCCCCAGGCGCAGGGTGAAGCGCGCGCAGGACACCTCTTCATCCTCTCGCGGCCGCTCGAACTGGCGCGCGACCTCCTCGAGGGTCGTGGCGGCCCGCAGGGGCTCGAGGTCCAGAGGCGGCCGCCCCTCGGGCCAGGCGTGCTCCAGGTACAGGTCCACGGCGCGCCGGACATGGGCGGGGGTCAGCTTGTCGATGCGCATCGCCGTTCCCCGCCCCGTCCTCAGGCCTGGTGCGCCGCCACGAGCTGGTGGTGGAGTCGGTCGCGCACGGCGTCCACTCCGGAGAGTCCCTCCGCATCGAGGAGCGCCGACACCTCGTCCCCGAGTCGCGCAAGGCGCGCGGGGTCGCTGAAGTTCGAGGTCCCCACCTGGACCGCCGTGCAGCCCACCGCCAGGAACTCGAGCACATCCTCGGCCGAGGCGATGCCACCGCAGCCCACGATCGGGATCTCCACGGCCTGCCGCACCTGCCAGCAGCAGCGCAGGGCGATGGGCTTCACGGCGATGCCGGAGTAGCCCCCCACCACGGTGGCCAGGCGCGGCCGGGCGCGGCGCCAGTCGACGCCCATTCCAAGGACCGTGTTCATCACGGTGAGCCCGTCGGCCCCGCCGGCCGCGCACGCGGCGGCGATCTCATCGATGCGCGTCACGTTCGGCGAGAGCTTGGCCAGGATCGGCTTGGTCGTCGCGGCCCGGACCCCCGCCATGACTCGCTCGGCCGTGGCCGGATCGGTGCTGTAGGGCAGCTTGCCCCCGTCCACGTTCGGGCAGGAGAGGTTGACCTCGATCGCGGCCACCTCGTTCCGCTCGTCAAGGCGCGCCGCGGCCACGGCGAACTCCTCCTCGGTGTGGCCCCCGATGTTGGTGATCAGCACCGCGTGGGTCGCGGCCGCCTCGGGCAGGGTGTCCGCCAGGTACGCGTCCAGCCCCCGGTTCTCGAGCCCGATCGAGTTCAGGAACCCCGCCTCGGTCTCATGGATCCGCGGCATGGGGTTGCCGCCGCGCGGGGAGAGGGTGACCGTCTTGCTGACCCACGCCCCCAGGGAGCCGGGGGGCACCATGTGGCGCATCTCGACCCCGTGTCCGAAGGTCCCCGATGCCGACAGGATCGGGTTGACCAGCTCGAGGCCGGCGAGGACGGTCCGCAGGTTCGCCATGGATGGGAGGCTCGCTGCCCACACTCTAGACCGAAGCGCGCAGCCGTGACCACCCTCGGTCCCGCGAAGCGCGGCGCGCGCTCAGGCGGCGTCCGCAGGCTCCTTGCGCGCGCCACCCAGGAAGAGCAGCACCGCCCCGACGGTGATGGCCGAGTCGGCGATGTTGAAGGTCGGGAAGTGCCAGTCCCACCAGGCGAAGTACACGTCGATGAAGTCGCGCACGGGCCCGAAGGGCATGCCGTCGAGGGGCTGGAGCGGGGCGTAGGTCAGGTTGTCCCACAGGTTCCCCAGGCAGCCCGCCAGCACCAGCACGAGCGCGACGAGTCCGAGCCCGCCGCCGGGCGCCGCGCGCACGACCATAAGGGTCAGCACCACCGCCGCGATCGCTCGCCCGACCACCAGGACCCAGGGGATCGAGTCGAGCTGCCCGAAGGCCGCCCCGTAGTTCAGGTTGTGCATCAGGGCGACGGAGTCCCCCACCAGCAGGTACCGAAGGTGCCCGTGGTGGTCTCGCTCGAGGGCCGGGACGGCATCGGGCTGGTAGACCTCGTGGAACTGGGGCATGCGCGCCTCCAGCCAGGGCATCACGGCCGCCTTGGAGCCCAGGTCCGCCGCAACGAGGAGCGCGACCCAGAGCAGCCGCAAGGCTGCGAGCCTCCAGCCGGGGCGCTGGGCGGGCTGCTCCGCGGATGCGGGGGCCAGGCTCGGCTGGGCGTCCTCGGTCTTGGCTGCGGAATCCATGGCTGCTGGCCACGCGGCGGCCGCGGACTCTAGCACCGCCCAGGGCCGAGGGGCCGCAGCGATCCACGCCCTGCTCCCATCGAGGTCAACCGCAGGAACTCACGGGCGTATGCCCACGACCACCCGGCCGGCCCGTCCGGCAGCCAAGTCGCCGCCGGCGGCTCAGAAGGAGCCCTTCTCCAGGGCCCGCTGGCATTCGATGCAGTTGCGGGCGTGGGGCATGGCCTCGAGGCGCCCCCTCGGGATCGGCTCGCTGCACTCCTCGCAGTCCCCGTAGGCCTTGGCCTTGATGCGGTCGAGCGCGTCGAGGATCTCCTGGGCCGTCTGCTCGTCCTTGCCGAGCAGCTCCAGCGAGAGCTCCAGGGCCGCGATCTCGCTGCCCGCGTCCTCGGTGCTCACATCACGCCCGGCCTCGTGAGAGGTCTCCTCCGCCAGCACGTCGATGTCGCCCGTGACGACCCCCAGCATGTGGCGGAGGGCGGCCTCGTACTTCTTGAGGTCAGCTGCGGTGAGTGCTTTTCGGGCCATGGCAGTCAGATCCTTGGGGCCAGGGTCAGGAGGACCCGGGAGGTGAGGTTGTGAGGGCCGGGTCACGGAGTCGCGGGCCTCTACGGCCCTGACTGCGCGTCACCTGGGGCGCGGAGTCTAGCGACGGCCGAGCCGCACTCCAAGGGGCCCGGCACCCGTGGAAACGGACCGAGCGGTCTTCCTAGGCTGGCTCCGGTGAGCGAGCCTGCCCCCATCCCGCGCGCCTTCGCAGTCGCCCAGGAGGACCTCCTGGACGCCCTGCGCGTGGAGGCGGGCCTGGCCCGCAACACCCTGCTGGCCTACCGCCGCGACCTGGACGCCTTTGGGCGCTGGGCTGCGACGACCGGCCTCAGGCGCCCGGAGGAGGTCCAGCCCGATCACCTGGTGGCCTACCTCGGCAGCCTGCGGGCCGCGGGTCGGGCGCCGGCCTCCCTGGCCCGGGCCCTGGTGTCCCTGCGCATCCTCTTCCAGCACCTCGTGACCGAGGGCGAGCTGCAGCGCGACCCCACCGCCCGGGTCCCCGCGCCCAAGCTCCGCCGCCACCTGCCCGGAGTGCTGACGCCCGAGGAGGTCGGGGAGCTGCTCGGAGCCTGCGACGGCCCCGACCCCCTCATGCAGCGAGATCGCGCCCTGCTGGAAGTCCTCTACGCCTCAGGCGCGCGCATCAGCGAGGCCGTGACCCTGTCCACCGAGGGCCTCGAGCGCGAGCTCTCCACCGTCCGCCTGCTGGGCAAGGGCAACAAGACCCGGCTGGTTCCCCTGGGCGCGCGCGCCCGCGAGGCCCTCGAGGCCTGGCTGCGCCAGGGACGCCCCCAGTTCGCTCGCCACGGGCGGGCGCACGAGGTCTTTCTCTCACGCCGCGGCACGCCCCTGGGCCGCGCCGCGGCCTGGCGCCGCGTCACCGCCGCCGCCGCCCGCGCGGGCATTCGCGGCCGCGTCTACCCGCACGCCCTGCGCCACTCCTTCGCGACGCACCTCCTCCAGGGGGGCGCGGACCTGCGTGCCGTGCAGGAGCTCCTCGGCCACGCCTCGATCCGCACGACCGAGATCTACACGCATGTGGATGCGGACGAGGTGCGCGCGCTCCACCGCCTGCACCACCCGCGCGCCTGAGCCCGCAGGCTACTCGTCGAGGGCGCTGACTTCGTGCGAGAGCCAAAGCCCCGCGCCGGTGCGCTGGGCGCCGAGGCCCCAGGGGCCGCTCACATCGCGCCCGCCCAGCTCGACCACGGGGATCGAGACTCCGTTGACCACTGCGAACAGCCGCCCCTCCTTCAGCTCCAGCACGAAGCGCGTGGGCTCCAGCGGCCGGATCGGGATCTCGAGGTTGGACTCGAGCTCGAGGAAGGTCTCCTTCTCCGGGCTGTAGTAGAAGACATGCGCCCCATTGGTCTCGGTGAGCGCCAGGGAGAAGTAGCTCCCGTCGGCCGCGAGGCCGAAGAGCACGTTCATCTGGCAGGTCTGGCGCGGCGTCGGGAACAGCATCACCTCGCCGGTGATGCGGTAGGCCTCGAGCCCCACGGGCTCGCGCCGGAAGGCCAGCGCGGTGGTGCCCATCTGCGAGGTCTGGTACCAGCCCGCCGCGGTGCCGGCCAGGTCCGGCTCCTGCACGTTCCAGGCGCCGAGGCCGTCCATCACCCAGGTGAGCAGCTCGCCATTCTCCCGGGCCGCGGCCAGAAACACACCGAGGCGCGCGGCCGCGCCCTCTTGAGTCAACGACCCCGCGAGGTCACCGTCGCCCAGGACGCGCTCGACGACGAGGTGCGCCAGGGCGTCGTGCAGGGGCGTCCATTCCTTCGTTCCGGGGGCCGTGGCCAGGTCCGGCAGGCCGGTTGCGTTCCCATCCCCGAGCTCGAGGAGCAGCAGGTCGCTGCGCAGGCGCGAGAAGCGCGGCTCCTCCGCGGTCTCGCGAGCCTTGCCCGCGGCGACCATCGCCCGCTGGGTGACCTCCACGGCGAGGCCCTCGGCGAACCAGGGCGCCTCGCGCACGAGGTTCGGGAGGCGGCGCGCAAGGGCCGTGCGAACGGCCCCCTCCGTCGCCAGGCGCACGCACGCCGGCGGCAGGCCGAAGGCCTCGTACACCCGCTCCCCCTGGGAGGGATTGATGGCCACGAGCGTGCTGCCGGAGGCCGTGTCGGTCCACGACTGGCGCGGACCCGGCCGCTGGCCGGTGATCCCGAGGACCGCCTGCACGAACGCCCGCCGATCCGGGTGCACCTCGACGGCCACGGCCGGCTCGGGCGCGGCAGGCTCGAGGCCCAGCAGCGCCTGCGCCTCCAGCCAGGCGGCGTCCGCGACCTCGGCCACTCCGCGCGCGAGGGCCTCGCGGCTGCGCTCGGAGTGCCAGTGCGTGATGACCG
>JBDQFW010000170.1:0-8108 GCA_040265735.1 Planctomycetota bacterium
AGACATGCCCTTCTCCAAGATAGGTCAGCGCAGGCAAGCGGAAAAGGCGCGCGCCGTTCTAGAATGCTCGTCATGGCTGATTCTGCCTCCTCTGAGGGCCAAGTTCCTGGTGGTCTGACCTATCGTGACGCCGGCGTCGACATCGACGCTCAGGACGAGGCCCTGGCCCGCGCGAAGCAGGCCATCAGGTCCACCTTCAACCCGGGCGTCGTCTCCGATGTGGGCCTGTTCGGGGGCCTCTTCGACCTCGCGAAGATGGGGGAGCAGGACTCGATCCTGGTGGCGAGTGCCGACGGCGTGGGCACCAAGCTGGAGGTCGCCAAGCGCTGTGGGATCTATGACACCGTCGGCCAGGACTTGGTCAACCACTGCATCGACGACATCCTGGTTCAGGGGGCCCGTCCGCTGTTCTTCATGGACTATGTGGGCACGGGCCGGCTCGACCCCGAGGTGGTGAGCGCGCTGATCGGCGGGTGCGCCACGGCCTGCCGCGAGGCGGGCGTGGCTCTGCTCGGGGGCGAGACTGCCGAGATGCCGGGGCTCTACCAGGCGGGCGACTTCGACCTAGTGGGGTTCATCGTGGGCGCCGTCCATCGTGACCGCGTTCTGGACGGTTCCAAGGTCCGCGCGGGTCAGAAGCTGCTGGGGCTAACCTCCAGCGGTCTGCACACCAACGGCTACTCCCTGGCGCGCAAGATCCTCTTCGAGCGCCTCGGGCACGAGGTCACCGATCGCCCCGAGGCCCTCGGCGGCGCGTCGGTCGGTGAGGCCTTGCTCGCGCCTCACCGCTGCTACCAGCCTCTCCTGTGGCCCCTGCTCGAGGAGCAGCGGATCGCGGCCATGGCCCACATCACGGGGGGCGGCCTGCGCGACAACCTCCCGCGCGTCCTGGGCGAGCACGATGCCGTCATCCGGCTCGACTCCTGGCAGCGGCCGCCCCTCTTCAGGCTGCTCGTGGAGGCTGGCGGCCTCGATGTTGACGAGGCTCACAGGGTCTTCAACATGGGCATCGGCATGGTCCTGCTGGTGGAGTCCAGCGAGGAGGGTGCCGTGCGCGCCCACCTCGAGGCGCAGGGCGAGACCGTGGTGGACCTCGGCGTCACGGAGGCCGGAAGCGGCCGGGTCCGGTGGGCCTGAGAACCCGCCTCCTCGCCGCTGGCCTCCTGCCGCTGCTCCTGTTGCCGCCCCCCGCACGGGGGAACCCCGCCGGGGAACACGGCCATGGGGCTGCCCTTGGGGCCGGAAGCGAGCTCGCCGCGACGACGGCCGCGCGCGGCACTCGGTTGGTGCCTGGGCCGCCTGCCCAGGACCCCGGTCTTGCGGCGAGTGAGGACCCTGATGAGAAGGCGCCGGACTGGGAGGCGCTCTGGCGCGCCCTGCAGCAGCCCTTGCCAGTGGGGGAGCGCGCGCGCATGGTCTCGGAGTTCGGAGTGGACCTGGGCAGCGGCAAGCGCCCTCGGCCCTTCGAACTCTCCCTCGCGCGGGCGGGTCTCGGGCTCGATGCGACCCTCGGGGTGCCGCGTGCGGACTGGCCGTCCCTCTCGCCCGCTGCCGCCGGCGTGGTGGTCCGCCTCCTGCCCCAGGGGCCGGACCGGGCGTGGGCCCTCGTGGACGCCCTCGCCCCCGGGGCGGACGCGGACCTCCTTCCCCAGCGACTGCAGGAGGGCTTCAGGGCCTTCGTGGCGGCAGAGCGCGCCTTCGAGGGCCCTCTCGCAACCGCTCTCGCCCGGGCACTGCACCGGCAAGCCCGGGCCACCTGGAGCGCCTTCTGCCTGGAGGGAATCCTGCGGAGGACCGGGGATCTCGACGGCGCGGCCGCCGCACTCGGGGAGCTGCCTCGCGCCGCAGAGCGCCAGGAGCGCGCCGACCGCGCGGGGCGCAGGGCGATCGTGGCGAGGGGGCAGGGGCGGCTCGACCTAGCCCGGCGCCATCTGGGCGCGGTTCTTGCCACCGGGGGAGCGGACGGGGCCCAGATGCTCGGCCTCCAGGCTCTGCGGCGCGGGGCCCGCGCCGAGGCTGCGGCCCACTTCGGCGCGCTCCTCTCTGCAGATGCCCTGGGCGTGGCCAGCGCCTCGCCTGCCCCGTGGGCCCAGCGTGGATTCGGCGTGGCTCTCCTGCCGCAGCGTGACTAGAGCCCGGCCTTCGAGGGCTGATCCGCAGCCGGAGTCACACCAGGGTCAGCGCCCCGGAACCTCGCCTTGGAGGTCCGTCGCCGCCGTCGGGGCTCCGTCCTTGCGCGGGGGGCCCTCGCTCCCGATCCTGTAGGGGTCCCGACCCCAATCCCATGCTGCGTCTCTCCCTCCTCCTCGCCGGTGCCCTCTCGATCCCCTTCGCCCAGGACGCTGAGCCCTTCCTGAAGGACTCGGACCTCAAGAAGCTGGCGGGGGCCCTCGACGACTACATCCAGGCCAGCGTGGCCCAGGAGAAGGTCCTCGAGGCCGAGAGCGACGTCCAGGAGGAGATGGACAAGCTGGCGAAGAAGCTGCGCAAGGCGCCGGTGGACGACATCCTGGCCTCCCCGGCAGACCTTGGACGGGCTCTGTGGCTCTCCTACGGCTACGACAAGGCCCGGGTGAAGGGCGGCTCGGTCGAGGATCTCGAGGCCGTCCAGGGGCCCTTCACCAAGGACAGCCCGCTCAAGTACACGATGCTGGCGCCCGCCGGCTACGACAAGGGCAAGTCCAAGTCCTGGCCCCTGATCCTCTGCATCCCGGACGAGGGGGAGACCCCCCGCGAGCACCTCCTCCAGAACTGGGAGAGCAGCGACCTGCGCGACCAGGTGATCCTCGCCTGCCCGGAGATGCCTGCGAACAGCGCGGACTGGCTGGGAACGCCGGGAGTGGCCACGGCCCTGATCCTGTTCCGCACGATCTACGAGGAGTGGGCGATCGACTTCGACCAGGTCTACCTGGCGGGGCGAGGGGCCGGCGTCGAGGCGGCTCTCTCGATCGCGGGCAAGTTCCCCGAGCGCTTCTCCGGCGTGATTGGGCGCGCGGGGGACGCCGGCGCGGCCGACCCCGGCAACTTCTCGAACGTGGCCACCTGGTTCGCGGGCGGCGGCGCCGGGGTCACGGCCTGGGCCGAGAAGATCAAGGAGCTGGGCTTCGAGAACTGCACGGTGACTCCGGACGGCCGCGAGGCCGAGATCCTCGCCTGGATGGACGGCGTGCGCCGGCCCAGCGTTCCGGAGAAGGTGATCCTGGTTCCCGGGCGTCCGTTCCCGACCCGCTCCTACTGGATCCAGGTTGAGGCCGGGGACGAGGAGGGCGCGCGCGTCGAGGCCAGCGTCGACCGTGCGACCAACACAATCACCATCGAGGCGGATGTGGTCCCGCGCGTCACGGTGCTGTTCAACGATCAGCTCGTGGACCTCTCCAAGCCGGTGAAGGTCATCGTCAACGGCGTGGAGAACGAAGACCAGCTGCCCCGCAGCTTCCGGACCTGCCTGAACCTGATCTTCCGCGGGACCAGTGATCCCGGCCGCGTGTTCGTGGCCTCGAAGACCTACGCCGTTCCGGCGCGCGCCTCCAAGTGACGGACGCGCGTCCCGAGCGCGGCGGGCCCGCGGCCGGGGCGCGCTCCGCCGAACCGGCCGCTGAGTCCCCTGCCCGCGGTGGCGCACCGGCGCTGCTGGCCACTGCGGCCCTCGCGGGCGCAGGGACCATGGCGGTGGAGCTTGCTGCCGTGCGGCTCCTCGCGCCCTGGTTCGGGGCCAGCCAGGCCGTCTGGACCAGCGTGATCGGCGTGGTGCTCCTGGCCCTCGCACTGGGGTACGCGGGCGGTGCACGGGCCGCCGCGGACCATGGGGACGCACCCCAGGTCCTCGCGCGCGGCCTGCGGGGCGCGCTGGTGGGAGCAGCTCTGTGGGTCGGGATCTTGCCCTGGCTTGCCGGCCCCCTGGCTGAGCTGCTGGTCCCCCGCGTGACGGCCCTCGACGAAGCGCCCTCGCTCCTCACCTGGAGCAGCCTGGTGGCGTCCCTGGTCCTCTTCCTGCCCCCTGCGGCCCTGCTGGGCACCGTCTCGCCCGTGGTCACCGAGCTGCTGGCTCGGCGCACGGGACAGTCTGCGGGGACCGTTGGCGGCCGGGTCCTGGCCTGCTCGACCCTGGGCAGCCTGGTGGGGGTGTTCGGCACGACCCATGTGCTGATCGCTCACCTGGGTCTGCCCTGGACCTTTGGCACCGCGGCGCTCCTGCTTGCGCTCCCGATCCTCTTCCTGGGCGGGCGCCCCCTCACCGCCGCACTCGTGACCTTGGCGGGTCCGGGCCTTGCGTGGACTGCTCTTCAGGATCCAGCCCATGGCGCCCTGCCAGACGGCTCGCGGCTGCTGGCCCAGGTCGAGTCCCCCTACCAGCGCCTGAGGGTGCTCGAGACCGGGGAGGGCGAGAGCCTCCGCCGCTGGCTCGCGGCCAACGAGGCCAGCGACTCCTTCCAGAGCGTCTGGATTCCGCGCGCCGGACTCCTTGGCTCGGGTCACTACTACGACGCTTTCGCACTCCCCGTGGCCTGGGCACGGCCCGACGACTCCAATCCTGCGCCTTGGCGCCTGCTCGTTCTCGGGCTGGGAGCGGGCACCACGATTCGGGTGCTGGAGGGCTGCCTTGGTGACCCCGGAGCGCTCGACTGGCGCGGGGTCGAGCTCGACCCCGAGGTCGTCCGCCTGGGGGTGGAGTGGTTCGAACTGAAAGAGGGCTCCCGCGCGGTGGCAGGTCTCGACGCTCGTGTTGCCCTACGGCTCGAGCCTGATGCCTCCTGGGATCAGGTGGTGGTGGACTGCTACGCGAACAACATGGAGGTCCCCGCGCATCTGGCCACGCTCGAGCTGTTCCTGGAGGCCCGCCGGGTCCTGCGGGAGGGCGGCTGGATCAGCGTCAACGCGGGCGGGTTCGGATCAGAGGACCCGGTGGTGCAGGCCGTCGGGCGCACCCTGGCGACCGCTCTGGGGTCACGGGTGCTCGCCGTGGAGGTGCCCTTCAGCCGCAACGTGGCCCTGATCGGGCGCAAGGCTGGCCAGGTGCCGGAGCCGGGCTCCTTGGAGTGGGCCACCGTGGCGGTTTTCGCGGAGACGCTCACGCGAGCTTGGGGAGCACCCGGCACCTGGGCCTGGCTCGAACCCGCCCAGGCGCCGCTGACCGACGCCCATGCGCCTCTGGAGCACCTGCAGCGCGCCTCTGTCCGGGCCGGACGGCGGCGCTGGGCGGTGGGGGACGCCGGCGAGTGAAGAGGCGACCGCTCTCTGCGACAGGGGCGGCTCTGCCCCTCCTGATCGTCGTGCTCAGCTCCCAGGCGGCCTTCAGCGCGGGGAGCGACCTCTGCCTGCGCCCGTCCGGCCCGGCGGAGGCTCGCGAGGAGCGTGCCCACCCCACGCTGGCACGGGCCCACGCAGCTCTGTCAGCCGGCCCGAGAGCGAACCTCTCGGGGGCCGCCCAGGACGGGCTGGCTCGCGTGCGCGGCCTCATTGCGAGCGGCGACCTCGTGCGCGCCGTGATCGAGGCCGACGGCCTCCCAGATGGCCGTGACGGCCGCGTGGCGCGGGTGGAGAGCCGGTTCTGGGCGGGGGACCTGTCCGGGGCGATGAGCGCCGCTCGGGAGGCCCTGAACGATCACCCGAGGGATCCCCAGCTGCTCCTGCTGGCGTCGGAGCTCGCCACGCAGCTGCTGCTGCCTGAGGAGGGCTTGCGGCACGCCGAGGCGCTTCAGAGCGAGGCTGGCAACCTCACCGGCGAGTTGGAGGCCTTCTACGCCGGCCGGGCGCACGCGCTTCGCCAGGAGGCCGAGCAGGGGCTCGAGTGGCAGGTCTGGGTCCAAGGGGCTGAGCGCCGCACCCGCGGCCTCGCGGTGGCGGCCGTGGGTCTGATCCTGGTGGCCACGGCGGCTCTCGGGCTCAGGCGACCCCCCAGGGGTCGGGCGATCGAGGACTGATCCCGGCCAGGGCACTTAGGTCATCGCTGATGGTGTGAGCCCTTGTGGGCCACGGCGGCGCCTCGCGGGGCGTCCGTGAGGTCCTGCGTCCCCGGGAATCCTGTGCCCCCCGGGAATCCTGTGCCCCCCGGGAATCCTGTGCCCCCCGGGAATCCTGTGCCCCCCGGGAATCCTGTGCCGGCGGTGGGCCGTGTGCCACCGAAGGACCCTGTGCCGAGGGATCCCGATCATCCCTCCAGGTGCGGCCCTCCCTCGATCCATGCGCGAGGGCCTGCCCACGCAAGCGCGGGCAGGCCCTCGGTCTTGGTTCCCCCTGATGCGTCGCCTCAGGGGGCGCTGCTCACAGGATGTCCAGGATGCCGGTGCCGGCTCCGGTCAGGGTGCTGGAGTTCGCGCGGTAGTTGATGTTCTGCCCGATCTTGGTGTTCCAGGGCAGCATCTCCTTGTCGCAGACGATGCCCAGAGCCACGGCCGCGAAGCCGCGGGCGCTGTCCGTCATCGTGCTGGAGTTGAGCATGTCCACCAGGGGCTCGATCGAGTTCCGGTCGCCGATCTGGCCCAGGGCGCTGGCGATGGCGGCCTGCGTGGCCATGCCCTTCGCGTTGCCGAGCATGTCGACGAGCTTGGGCACGATCTGCTTGTCGCCAAGGAGGCCGTGCGCGATGGCCGCCTGCGTGAGCTGGTCGGGCCGGTACTTGGACTCCTCGATCAGCTGCTGGATCTGCTCGACCGGACGGGGATCGCCGATCAGGCCAAGGGCCACGCAGCAGTAGCCACGGGCCTCGTCGGAGCCCGTGAAGAAGTCGAGCTTCTCAACCAGGGTCGGGATCGCATCGACGCTCTTCGACATGCCAAGGCCCAGGGCGTAGGCACCCATGTCCGCCGGGCGGCGGCAGTCCTTGGTGGCGGCCTGGAGAGCCAGGACCGTGCCGCTGTCGAGAGCCTCACCCGCCTCAGCGAGGTCCCAGGCCTGGACGCCAATGGCGAGGCCGGCCCAGGGCTTCATCTGGACCTTGCCTCGACCCAGGGTCTTGGTCAGGGCCTCCTTGATCTCGTCGCGACCGCCCCAGGGCTTCTCACCGGTGCCCGGGCGGGCGCCGATCTGAGCCAGGGAGATGAGCGCGAAGCGCCGGGCCTGCTGCTCGCCCTTGTCGGCGACCTCAGTCAGGGTCTTGCGGATCTTGCTGTTGATGCCGCGTCCCCCGTCGTCCTCACAGGTGCCGATCTGGCCGAGGGCCAGGGCGGCGGACATCTGCAGCTCGCGCTGGGAGTAGTCCGAGCGCTCGCCGCTGGCCTCGATCAGGATCTCGGCGCAGCTGGTCCGCAGGGCATCGGCCTCCTCGCCTTGGAGCCCGTCGAGGAGCATGGCCATGGCGCGCGGCGCGTGGGAGCGCACGAACCAGTGGCGCGTCTCCTTGTTGGCGCGCTGGTTGGCCTCGTCGAAGTAGTCGAGGAGGAACCGCACCTGGGCCTGACGCGAGATGCACCAGCGAAGGTTGGACTTCTTCTCGTCGTCGCTGAGGGCCACCTCGCCCTCGACGGCGTCCACCTTGGTCAGGCCGAAGGCGATCATCGCCGCGACCTTGATGTCCCGCGAGGCGAAGGTGGGGGCCTCGAGGATGTCCACCAGGTGCTCGGCGATGCGCTTGCGCAGCTCGTTGTCGCTGGTCCGGTAGCCAAGCAGGCCGAGGCCGTACGCCGCGAACGCGCGCGTGCGCAGCTGAACCTGGGTCGAGCCGACGGCCTTGCGTCCCTCCGGGCCGTCGTTCATGAGCTCGACGAGCAGGTCAACGCTGCGGTCGTCGGCGAGGATGCCGAGCGCCACGGCGGCGGTCTCCGCGATCTCCTGGCTGGAGTCGGACAGGAACTTCGCGATCTCCTTCTGGAAGCGCGACTCGCCGCTCTCGTCCTGGGCATCGCCGATCTTCGCCAGCGCGACGAGGGCGCCGGTCACGATGTCGTTCGAGCGCTCCTTGTTCAGCACCTCGAGGAGGGCGGGAACCACGACGTTCTCGATCTGCTCCTTGGTCGGCCGGAGGGTCTCCTTGGCCTGGTCCTGCTGGCCGTGCCCGAGGAAGAAGTCATCGGAGCCGGTCTGGATGCTGCCGTCATGGATGTGGCTCTTCAGGTTCAGGTACGGCTCCTTGTTGAAGCCCCACCAGAAGTCCCACTGGGTGAGGTCGGGGC
>JBDQFW010000171.1:0-8001 GCA_040265735.1 Planctomycetota bacterium
CGCTCGCGCTGGCCGCCTGCTCGGAACCGAAGCGTCCCAATGTGCTCTTCGTCGTCGTGGACACCCTGCGCGCGGACCGCGTCGGGCAGCTGGGCCAGGAGCGGGGCACGACGCCGTACCTGCAGCGCTTCGCGGCCGATGCGACGCGGTTCGAGGCGTGTCACTCCCACGCGCCCTGGACCCTGCCCTCCTGCGCAGCGCTCCTCAGCGGCCGGCATCCCGCGGAGCACGGCGCGGGGGGGAGCCTCGCAGAGGGCATGCGCCGCCTTGCGGAGGGCGTGCAGACTTTGCCTGGCGTGTTCAGCGCTGCTGGCTACGCCACGCACGCGATCGTGAACGTCGCGTTCCTCGGGGAGGAGTTCGGGGTGACCCGGGACTTCGGCAGCCTGGACGCCGTGCACTTCAACTCCAACACGGAGGTGCGCCGCGCGGAGCCGACGACGGACGCCGCCCTGAGCTGGCTGGGCGAGCGCAGGGAGGACGAGCCGTTCTTCCTGTTCGTCCACTACTTCGATCCTCACGCCGTCTACGACCCGCCGCAGCCCTTCCGCCGCAACTTCGCGGAGCCCGAGGATCGGGACGACAGCTCGTGGGTGTTCGGGACGCGCCAGCACATGATGGCCCTGCGTGCGGGCCAGCTCCGCCTCGACGAGCGTACGCTCACCCGCGCGGAGGCGCTCTATGACGGCGAGGTGGCGTACACCGACGCGGCCCTCGGGCGGCTCCTCGACGGCCTAGCCGCCGCAGGCCTTGCCGAGGACACCGTCGTCGTGATCACCGGGGACCACGGCGAGGAGTTCGGGGACCACGGCGGCTTCGAGCACGGGCACACGCTCTTCGACGAGCTGACCCACGTGCCGCTGCTCCTGCGCGCCCCCGGATTCGAGCCCGGGGTCGTTCCCACGGATGTTCGTCATGTGGACCTGGCGCCGACCCTGTGCGAGCTCGCGGACCTCGCGCCTGCGACCGGCTTCGTGGGACGCAGCCTCGTCACGGGCCTCGGAGGTGGACCCCTCGACGCTCGCCCCGTGCTCGCCCAGGGGAACATGTGGGGGCCCGCTCTCACTTCCTGGCGGGAGGGCGGCTGGAAGCTCGTGCGTGAGCCCGGCCGCGACCGGCTGTTCCACGTGGCGGAGGATCCGGCCGAGCGCCGGGACCGCGCCGCAGACTCCCCGGCCGAGTTGGAGCGGCTGGCGGAGGGCCTGTCTCGGGCTCTCGCAGGGTTCCGCGCCCTCGCCAGCGGCTCGCAGGTGGCCATCGACGGCGAGCTGCTGGAGTGGATGCAGCAGATGGGGTACGCCGGGGGCGACGAGCGCTAGCCCGAGCTGCGTCCGCCGGGCATCCGGCACGCGACCGCGCGCGAAAGAATGGGAGGCGTCCTGCGTAGGATGCTCCACCCATGGCTCGTCCCCAGCGCAACCTGCTCCTCCTCGCCCTGCCGCTCCTGGTCCTCGGGGCCGTGGGGGTGCTCCTCCTGGGGGGCGACCCGCCCGCCGAGCCGAGCGCCCTCGGGGGCGGCCTGGAGGGGCCGGCTGCTGGACCGGCCTCCGACGGCGGCGAGGTGGCCGAGCTCACTGGCCCTGGGCCGGCCGCCGGCGGCGATTCCCCGGAGGCCGCCGTCCGCTCCATCGCCGAGGACGACTTCGCCGCGGCGGAGGACCCCGACGCCCCGGGGCGTGCCCGCGCCCGCGTCCAGGGGAAGGTTCCGCGCGACTCGCACTGGGTCGAGGGCCGGGTGACCTTCCCGGATGGCACGCCCCTCGACGAGGAGATCCGCGTGGTGGCCGGCGGGCGGCGCTTCCGCACCCTGCGTGGCCAGCCCGAGGAGTACATGGGCGCGGTGGACCGGGAGGGCCGCTTCCGGGTGGCCTTCGCCAACGGCACGCGCAAGGGGCGCCTCTGGGTCGACGCCAAGTATGCCTACATGAGTCGTCCCGTGGTCGTGGACCCCACGGCCGAGGAGGAGATCGCGGATGTCGTCCTCGAGCCATCCCTCGGGGGGCGCCTGGAGGTCGAGGTGGTGCCGCCCCGCGTCGCCCTGGGGGACGCCTCGTTCTACGACGAGGTGACCGTGGAGGTCCGGGCGGACCAGCGCTGGTCCCAGGTCCCGCCCAAGGACGGCCTGCGACTCGAGGAGAACCGATTCGCGGTCGGGGGACTCGACCCCGACACCACCCTCCTCGCCGAGGCACGGCACCCCGAGTACGCGAACGGAGAGACCAAGGGGATCGAGGTGGTGGCAGGTGAGACCCAGTTCGTGGTGGTCTCCTTCGACCTCGGCGCGACCATCGCCGGTGAGATCCTGAACGCCGAGGGGGAGCGCATTCCCCAGGCCCGGGTCCTCGCCATGACCACCGAGCAGGCCAGCCGCCGCAACCCGTTCATGAACGAGAAGGTGGACGAGCAGAGCGAGGAGGGCGACGGCTCCTTCGCCCTCGAGGGCGTGCCCGCCGGCGAGATGGTCCTGATCATCGAGGCCGATGGCTACCTCGAGGGGCGCTACGAGCTCGGCGAGGTGCGCAACGGTGAGCGGCGCGAGGGTCTGCAGGTGCGCCTGGACAGGGGCAATCTCGTGGCTGGCGTCGTCCAGTGGCCGGATGGCTCCCCCGCGCGGGGTGCGCTGGTTCGGATCTCCCAGCGCGGCGGCTTCGGCGGCTGGGACGTCGAGCGGATCATGGGGGAGACCAAGGTCGGTGAGGACGGCCGGTTCCAGTTCAGCGCGCTGCTGGATGGGATGTGCCAGCTGCAGGCGAGCAGCTTCGAGCGGGGCTACGAGCCTCCTGCCGACGCGAGCCTGCGCGAGCGCCTCCTCGACCCGCCCCCGCTCTGGCGCGCCGTCGCGGCGGATGTGAATCCCGGCACCCTGAACCTCGTGATGGATCTGTCGGAGGGGACGGCCCTCGCGGGGCGCGTGGTGGACGAGACCGGCGAGCCGGTGCGCTCCTTCCAGATCATCGCCACGCCGAGCGAGAACGACATCCTGTCGACCTCGGCGCGCAAGGCCGTCAAGGATCGCTTCCGCGCCAAGGACGGCTCCTTCGTGCTCGAGGGCCTGCCCCTGGGCAAGTGGGTCGTGACGGCTCGCGGCCTTGGGTACGGCGACGGGGCAGAGGTCGAGGTCTCCGCGCCGCGTGATGAGCCGGTGGAGATCGTCCTGCCCAGGGAGTGCCAGCTCGCGGGCAAGGTGCTGGATCCGGACGGGAAGCCCGTCGAGGACGTCTGGGTCACCGTGGAGCACGGGGCGGGGAACACCGCCCGCACCCAGTCCGGCGAGGAGGGCGCGTTCAGCGCTCCGCGCCTCAACCCCGGGGTGGCTCAGGTGAGCGCCAGCGGCGGCGGCTGGGCCAAGAGCTCCCCGGTTGAGGTGGTCCTGGCCGCCGGCGAGGAGCGAGACGACCTGGTGGTCTACCTGCGTCGCGGTGGGGAGCTGACGGTCCTCGTGCACCCTGCGGCCGCTCCCATCGCAGGCCGCAGCGTGCAGCTCAACGGCTCCGGCTGGCGCATGGAGGAGACCGATGCCGACGGCAAGGTCGTGTTCAAGGGCCTGGACCCCGGTGACTACGAGGTGACGCTCCAGCCTGCAGGCGGAGACGACTTCGGCGGGCGCGGGTGGATGCAGCGCATGGCGAACCAGAAGAAGGTCAAGGTGAGCCTCGCGGACCAGCAGCGCGTGCAGGTGGTTCTCGGCGAGCCCTCGCCCACGGCCGTGCAGGTTACGGGGCGCGTCACCTCGGGCGGAGAGCCCGTGGGGAATGCGGCCCTCACGGTGACTCCCGCGGGCGGGGGCGACCCCGTGGCCGCCATCCAGGCCGACGCCTCTGGCGCCTACTCGGTGATGATCGACGAGCCCGGGGAGTACCGCTTCCTCGTGGGGCGCGACTGGCAGAGCCAGAGCGTCTTCACGCGCGAGGTGCCGGCCGGCGCCTCGCACTCCCTCGACTTCGAGCTGCCGACGCTCTCGATCTCGGGAGTCGTGCGCGGCGCGGGCGGAGAGCTCGTGGCGGAGGCAACTCTGACCCTGACCCCCGACGCCAACAACGGCCAGGGGGGCAACGCCCGCTTCATGGGGGTGCGCCGCGTGACAAGCGACGCGGGCGGCGGCTATGTGTTCCCCAATGTCTCGCCGGGCTCGTACACGATCCGCGTGGCCGACTCCCGGCGAGGCGACCAGCGCGCGGGGCACCTGCTGCGCGAGGGCGTGGTGCTGGGGGAGGAGGCGCTGGTCCTCGACCTCGATCTGCCCCCTGCCGGCGGCGTGGAGGGGACCTGCCGCGATGGGGCCGGGCAGCCGGTCGGTCGGGCACGGATCGAGGTCACGGCGGCCTCGGGCGTGTCCCTGCGCTCTTTCAGCCGGGACTTCAGCCGACCCGGTGGCGCCTACTCCCTCGAGGGCCTGCCGGCCGGACTCGCCCTCGACCTTGCGGCGGTCGATGCGGACCTTGCCCGCCGGCAGCTGGGCTACGGCCGGGGCGGCCGCATGAAGATCGAGCGGGACCAGGTGGAGGTCCTCAGCGGCCTCAAGGGGGGGGTGACCCTGGGCTCGCCCCTGACCCTCCTGGTACGCAACCGCGACGCCGTGATCGAGCGCCTGCCCCAGGTCGCCGCGCCCCGGCCCGGGCACGCGGATCTGGCGGGCTGCATGAAGTACGGCCACCGGGACGGGCGCGCCGTCCTCGAGCGCGCCAGTGCGCGCGAGACCGCCCCGCGGGTGGCTGCCGGAGCCGTGGCCCGTCAGCTGCTCGGCGCCTTCGGCATCGAGGTCTTCGCGTTCGTCCTCGAGGTGGGGGGCGTCCCCGAGGCTCCCCCGGACGGTGAGGCCCAGTGGCAGGCCGCCGGGGAGCGTCGCCACGAGATCCGGGCCTGCAGCGCGTTCCACGGCCTCGACCCCGCCCTCGAGGGGGCCTGGGTGGCCGCGGTGGACGCTGCGAGGGCTGCCCAGGACAGCCTCGGGGGGGTCTTCGAGGTGCGCGTGACCGGCCTGCCACCCGGGCTGGGCTCCTATCAGTCGCCTCCCGACCGCCTCACGGCCCGGCTGGGGGCGGCTCTCTTCTCCATTCCCGCCATCAAGGGGGTCGAGGTTGGCCTTGGCTTCGAGGCGGGGCGCCGGCCCGGCTCCCTGGTCCACGACCCCATCCTGCCCGCCGAGGCCGGCTCCCCGACACGCTTCCGCAGGGGATCCAACCGGGCTGGGGGCCTCGAGGGGGGCCTCACCACCGGGGAGGACCTGGTCCTCAGGGCGGCCATGAAGCCCATCCCGAGCCTCCGTCAGGGCATGCCCAGCGTGGACATGGAGACCGGAGAGCCCCGGGATGCCACCTACCAGCGGTCGGACGTCACCAGCGTGCCGGCGGCGAGCGTCGTGGCGGAGGCCGTCGTGGCCCTGGCCCTAGCCGAGGCCTTCCTCGAGAAGTACGGCGGGGACTCGATGGAGCAGGTCGAGGCGGCCTTCGAGCACCACCGCGGGCAGCTGCGGGACCTCTAACTGGCGGGGGAACGGGCCAGGGCGGCAGCCCCGGCAGCAAAAAGATCCCCAGCACGCTCTTGACGGACGGGGGCGCGCCCCTATCCTGTCCGCTCCTCATCCGGGACCAGGGTCCTGGAGGTTCGTCAATGACCTCCGTGTCCCCCCAGGTGTGGAAGGCCCTGCTGCACGCCAGCGTGGCTCAATTGGCAGAGCAGCTGATTTGTAATCAGCAGGTTGCGGGTTCGAGTCCCGCCGCTGGCTCCAGCGGCGCCTCCCCCGAGGCCCGCTGATGCGGCTCGCCGCACGCTCACTGGAAACACGAACCGATCACGAGGAGGACACGGGAGCACCGTGGCCCCCGAGGCTCGAGCGCCGTGACCCCACGAGGTCATGCGCCGTGACCCGACCAGGGTCACGAGGTGCCGGCCCCATGAGGGGTCAGGACGCCTGCCGGTCTCGAGGGTTTGAACCGTGCGCCAGCACCGGTCCCCCGATCCGGATCCACACGGGGAGATTCCCGAGCGGCCAAAGGGGTCAGACTGTAAATCTGATGGCACTGCCTTCACAGGTTCGAATCCTGTTCTCCCCACCACCCCCCTTCGGGCCTCACGCCCGCAGCACGGGTGGCCCGACTCGCTCAGCTGACTTGCTCAGCGCAGGCGTGTGAGTGGGGGACAGCAGCTCTGCGCTGCCGGCCCCGATCCGGTCGAGGTTCCGATCCGGTCCTGACGCGCGGCGCGCGCACACGAGGCACCCGCCATGCCCGCCCCATGGGTCCACAGAGGGCGGGTGTAGTTCAATGGTAGAACGGCAGCCTTCCAAGCTGCACACGAGGGTTCGATTCCCTTCACCCGCTCCAGCCCACCCTCGCCCCGAGCCCTCCGGTCGCGCTCGCTCCCCGATTTGACGGGAGTTCGACAGCCGCCACTGGCCTCGTGATCGCCGCAAAGGCCTGGGATGTACGCCCTGCGCGCGCCCCTGGCCCGAGCTGCTGTAGCTCAGTGGTAGAGCACTTCCTTGGTAAGGAAGAGGTCACGGGTTCAAGTCCCGTCAGCAGCTCCATCCTCGTTCACTTCAAACCCCAATCACCGCACCCCGCCCCAAGGCGGGGGACGGTCGTCGGCCTCGCTCGCGGGGTCGGCAGGCTCCGCGCAAGCGGGGTCACCCCTCGGCTCGACTCCCGGGCCATCCATCCCCCAACCACCCAGCAAACAGGGCTTCGGCCCGGAAAGACAGAGGATCCTGCAATGGCCAAGGAAGTCTTCGAGCGGAAGAAGGACCACGTGAACGTGGGCACCATTGGTCACGTCGACCACGGCAAGACCACCCTGACCTCCGTCATCTGCCGCACCCAGGCCGCCCGTGGCCTGGCCAAGGCGATGAACTTCGACATGATCGACAAGGCGCCCGAGGAGAAGGCGCGCGGCATCACGATCTCGACGGCGCACGTCGAGTACGAGTCCGAGACGCGTCACTACGCGCACGTGGACTGCCCCGGTCACGCCGACTACGTCAAGAACATGATCACCGGTGCCGCCCAGATGGACGGCGCGATCCTGGTGTGCTCGGCCGCTGACGGCCCGATGCCCCAGACCCGTGAGCACATCCTCCTGGCTCGCCAGGTGAACGTGCCCGCGATCGTGGTGTTCATGAACAAGGTCGACCAGGTCGACGACCCCGAGCTGCTGGACCTCGTCGAGATGGAGATCCGCGAGCTGCTCAGCAAGTACGAGTTCCCGGGCGACGACATTCCGATCATCCGCGGCTCCGCCCTTGCGGCCCAGAACGCCCTCGACGGCGACGGCTACAGCGACGACAACGAGGCCTTCACTCCGATCAAGGAGCTGATGGACGCCATCGACAGCTACATCCCGCTCCCCGAGCGCGACGTGGACAAGCCGTTCATCATGCCCATCGAGGACGTGTTCTCGATCAAGGGGCGCGGCACCGTGGGCACCGGTCGCGTCGAGCGCGGCATCGTGCGCGTGGGTGACGAGCTCGAGATCGTCGGCATGAGCGACGAGATCGGCAAGACGACCTGCACCGGCGTCGAGATGTTCCAGAAGACCCTCGACGAAGGTCGCGCCGGCGAGAACGTCGGTGTCCTTCTCCGCGGCGTCGACAAGAAGGACCTCCTGCGCGGCATGTGCCTGGCCAAGCCCGGCACCGTCACCCCGCACAAGAAGTTCGAGGCCGAGGTCTACATCCTCTCGAAGGACGAGGGCGGCCGTCACACGCCGTTCTTCTCCGGCTACCGCCCGCAGTTCTACTTCCGCACCACTGACGTGACGGGAGCCGCGAACCTGCTCGGCGGCGCAGAGATGTGCATGCCCGGCGACAACGTCAAGCTCGAGGTCACCCTCGGCACCCCCGTCGCGATGGAGGAGCAGCTCCGCTTCGCCATCCGTGAGGGCGGCCGCACCGTCGGCGCGGGCCGCGACGCCAAGATCCTGGCGTGATGCGTTCCGGTCCGGACCTCCGCGAGGGGGGCCGGATCGGGCCAGCCACCCCGACGCACAGGGACGACCCAGGGCAGA
>JBDQFW010000172.1:0-7992 GCA_040265735.1 Planctomycetota bacterium
AAACCAGAGGGCCACCTCGCCCGCGGCGTGGTGGCCCTCTCAACTTCCCTGCCCGGGTCCAGCCCTCCCTCGGCCGAGAGCGGGAAGAGCGCCCTGGCGGCAGCTCAGGGCTGCACGATCACCTGGGCACCAACAGGCAGGAGCTCGTAGAGCTCACGCACGTCGTCATTGCGCAAGCGAATGCACCCCCGGCTCACGCGCTGACCGACTCCGGCCTCGTCGTTCGTCCCGTGGAAGCCGAAGCTGGTCTTCTTGCCGTCCAAGAACCACTCGATCCAGCGATCCCCAAGAGCGTTGTCCGGGTGGCCGAAGGGGACCGGCTGGGCGTTGGGCGGGTACCAGGTCGGCTCCTCCAGCTTCTCCCCCACCACATAGGTCCCCACGGGCGTGTCCATGCCCTCCTTGCCGATCCCGCAGGTCCAGGCCAGGACCGCCTCCTCGCCGTGGCGGTAGACCACCAGGCGCGCATCCAGGTCGACGAGGACATTGGGCAGCTCCGTGGGCACCCGCAGGACCTGCCCCGGGTGGATGTACTTCTTCACGCCGTTCACGCGGCGCATGAGACCCGTGCAGGTCACAAGCCCGGGCTGCTGCTTAAGGGCTCGCTTGCGCACCAGGGTGAGGCTGTCCCCCCCCTGAACCTCGATCGAGTGGGACGGCCAGTCGCCTCCCGCAGACAGGCGATGGCTCTCCTGAGCCACCCGAAGGCTGTCCGCCCACCCCTCCAGCATCGATCGGTGGGGCGCCCAGGCGGCCTCCAGCTCGAGGTGGATCAGGCTCGACCACAGGGTGGCACGCGTTGCGGCTGGGGCCCCAGCGCTCTCCGCGCGCGCGGCCTGGTCCTCGAGGAGCACCATCTCCATGGCGTGCTCGAGTGGACCACGGCGGCGCCGGGAGGCCGGGCGCGCGCGAGCACTGCTCGGGTCGAGGGCCTGATCCAGGAGCACGAGCTCGCCGGAGACATAGTCCGAGCGCTCCAAGAGCTGGGCCCGAGTGTCGAGGGAGCGCTCACGATCCCCGGCCATGGCCTGCCAGAACGCCGCCACGAGCATCCGCCGGCCCTCGGGGATGCGCTCGCGCGCCTCACCGTTCACATAGGCCCCGAGCAGGTCCGCGCGTCGCTGGACCCAGGCCTCGAGCAGGGTGCTGCCGAGCTCCACCGGGTCCTCGCCGGGCCCCACGAGCTCGAAGACCGGGGTCTGCTGGGGCTCCGAGAGGACCGCGCCGGCCGGCATCGGGCCGGGCTCCGGGGTCTGCGCAGGGCCCCGCTCGGGAGCGGGCGCGCTGGCTGAGGCGGAGGCCGCCTGCGAGAGGAGAGGCGCCGTGGGTACCGCCGCTTCCCCCGTGATCGCCTCGGTCACCCCGTTCACGGCGGACGACTCGGGCTCCGCGGGGGTGGGAGCGGCAGCCTCTGCAACCAGTGAGGCGGGATCTGCGACGGGAGGCGTCGAGGCCTCAGCCTCCTCGCGGATCGGCGGTGCGCCTCCCGTGCCTTCCGTCTCCCCCATGAAGCCGAGAGCAATCAGCCCGGCACCCGCAATCAGCAGCAGAAATCCCCTCATCGTGCGTTCTCGGGGGACGCGGAACGCCGTCCACGACTCCCGATCGGATGCTAGCAAGCGCCCCTTGCCGATCCAATCCGAGGCAAGATGCGTCCCACGGGCGGGGCTCTGAGCAGCCGCGGCCGCGAGGGGCAGCGCGGACGATGCCCCTCGGGCCGTACCTGGCCGAGAGGTGCCAGTCCGCCTGACGCCGGATCGGGCCTCACGAGCTGCTGGCACCCTGACCCGCGGCGGACGGCAGGGAGCAGGGCCGCGGGCCCTGCGAGAAAGAGGGACCCAGCCCCGCCGTGCGCACCTTGTCCCGGAACCACAGGGTTCCAGGGGGGCCGCAAGATCCGCGATGCTGTCGCGGGGGACTCAAGGGCCCTCAATGATGGTCATTCGGCTCCAGGGAACTTGGGTGGGTCACCTGCGGGGCCAGGAGCGCGGAGCGTAGCCCGCTGGAGCGACGGATGCACCCCTGGATCGGCGAGCGATCCAGGGGTGGGACTCAGACCTCCGCGACCAGCGAGGCTCGCAGGGTCGAACCCTCCACCTCGAAGGCCACCGCATCGGTGCCCGCTTCCGCGAGGCGGCGGGTCGCGAGGACCTCCCCCGCGATCAGGTCCCAGTGCGTGTCGAGGGCGCGTGCCAGCTCCCCCTCGGCCTCGAGCCCCAGCGCGATGCGGTCGTCGAGAGCCAGGTCGCGCTCCTTGCGCAGGCCCTGGATCCGGTTGACCACCTCGCGAGCGAGGCCCTCCAGGCGCAGGTCCTCCGTGAGCTCGAGATCCAGGGCGACGGTCACGCCCGCCTCCGTGGCCACGGCCAGGCCCTCCCGCGAGCGGCGGTCCACGAGCAGGGTCTCGGCGTCGTAGCTGAGCCCCTCGACCGCAGCCGAGGGCACCGAGCCTCCTGCGACCACCACGGACAGCTGCTCGCTGGTGAGCGCCCCGAGCTCCTTGCGGACCTCGCCGAGCTGCTTGCCGAGCCGCGGCCCCAGGAGCTTCAGGTTCGGGCGGGCCTCGTAGGTCACGAGGGCCGACTCATCCTCGCTGATGACCACCTCGCGGACATTGAGCTCGTCCGCGATCAGCGCGGCCATGCACTCGAGGGCCGCGCGGTCCGCCTCCTGGGCACACACCAGGGTCATGGAAGCCAGGGGCTGCCGCACGCGCACCTTGTGCTGCTCGCGGAGGGAGCGCCCAAGCGAGACCGCCGTCCGCGCGAGGGCCATGGAGTGCTCGAGGGCGGGGTCCTGCAGGTCGGGGCGCGGCGCGGGGAAGTCCTCGAGGTGCACGCTCTGCGCGCCCGTTCCCTGGGACAGATTCTCGTGCAGCTCCTCCGCAACGAAGGGCAGGAACGGCGCGAGCACGCGCGAGAGCTCGAGCAGGACCCGATGCAGGGTCCGGTAGGCGTTCAGCTTGTCCGCCTCGTCCCCGTCGGCCGCGCGCCAGAAGCGACGGCGGCTGCGGCGGATGTACCAGTTCGTCAGGTCGTCGATGAACTCCAGCAGCGCGGGCACCACGCGGAAGAGCTCATAGGCCTGCATGCGCTCGTCCACCGTGGCGATCAGGCCTTGGAGGCGCGAGAGGATCCAGCCGTCGAGCTCACCGAGGCGCGGATCCGGGTCCACGAAGTCGGGCTCCCAGCCGTCCACCTCGGCGTAGCGAGTCAGGAACGAGTAAGCGTTCCAGAGCGGCAGCATGACCGAGCGGACCTTCTCGAGAACCCCTTCCTCCTCGAAGCGCAGGTCCTTGGCGTGGACCACGGGCGAGTCCATGAGGTAGATGCGCAGCGCGTCCGCTCCGTACTTGCCGAGGACCAGGTTCGGGTCGGGGAAGTTACGCTTGCTCTTCGACATCTTCTCGCCGTCCGCGGCGAGGACGATGCCGTTGACGATCACGTTCTTGAACGCGGGGCGATCGAAGAGCGCGGTCGCGAGCACGGTCAGGGTGTAGAACCACCCGCGCGTCTGGTCGAGGCCCTCGGCGATGAAGTCCGCGGGCAGGGAGGCCTCCACGGCCTCCTTGTTCTCGAAGGGGTAGTGGTTCTGGGCGTAGGGCATCGAGCCCGACTCGAACCAGCAGTCGAACACCTCAGGCACGCGCCGCATGGTGCCTCCCGCGGTGCGTGCAGACGGGAAGGTGATGTGATCCACACGGTCCCGGTGCAGGTCCGTGACGGTGCCCGCCTCGAGACCGGCGAGCGCCTCGAGCTCGGTCACGGAGCCGACGCAGACCATGTCCGTGGGGTCCTCGTCGCAGCGCCAGATCGGGAGCGGCGTGCCCCAGAACCGCCGGCGAGAGACGTTCCAGTCCCGGGCTCCGGCGAGCCAGTTCCCGAAGCGGCCCGAGCCCACGGCCTCCGGCACCCAGCGGATGCTGTCGTTGTGCGTGACGAGCCGGTCGCGCAGGTCCTCGACCCGCACGAACCAGTTCGAGATCGCCATGTAGAGCAGGGGCTGCTCGGTGCGATAGCAGTGCGGGTAGGGGTGGACCAGGGTGTCCTGGTCGACGACGCTGCCCTCCTGCTTGAGGCGAGCGATGATGTCCCGGTCCGCGTCCTTGGCGAACTGCCCGTGGAAGTCGGGCACGGTCTCGTCGAAGACGCCGTGGACATCCAGGGGATTCACGAGCGGCAGGCCCTCGCGTACGCCCGTCTGGTAGTCGTCCTCGCCGAACGCGGGCGCCTGGTGGACGATGCCCGTGCCAGCATCGGTGCCCACGTACTCGGCGGCCACCACCCGGAACGCGGGGCGCCGCCCGTCCACGACCTCTGCGTGCTCCGCGAAGTAGGGGAACAGCGGCCGGTAGGGGCGCCCCACCAGCTCGGAGCCCTGGACCCGGCCAAGCTCCTCGGTCTCCCCCACGCGCCCGCGCGCCTGGTAGTCGGCAAGGCGACCGGGTTCCACGTAGGCCACCTCACCGGTCTCGACCACCCGCACGCGGGCGTAGGCCACGCCCGGGTTGACCGCCAGCGCGAGGTTGCTCGGCAGGGTCCAGGGCGTGGTGGTCCAGGCCCAGAGGCTGGCGTCCTCGTCCTCCAGGGCGAAGCGGACGGTGAGGCTGGGGTCCTGGCGACGGCGGTGGCCGTCCTTCTTGGTCGCCGGATCGCGCTCCTGCGGACCAAGGGCGACCTCGAAGTTCGAGAGGGGTGTCCCGAGCGCGGGCGAGACCGGCTGCACGCGGTGGCCCTCGTAGACCCGGCCCTCATCCCAGAGGCGCTTGAACACCCACCAGACCGACTCCATGAAGGAGGCGTCCATGGTGCGGTAGCCGCCCTCGTGGTCGACCCAGCGCCCCATGCGTCGGATGGTGCTGCGCCACTCCTGGGTGTAGCGCAGGACGATCCCACGGCAGGCCTCGTTGAAGGCCTCTACCCCGAGCTCGTCGACGGCGCGGGCGTCGGCGAGGCCGAGCTCCTTCTGGGCCTCGTTCTCCACGGGCAGGCCGTGGCAGTCCCAGCCCCAGCGCCGCTCGACCGGGTGCCCCTTCATCGTCCAGAAGCGCGGGACGATGTCCTTGAGCACGCTCGCCACGAGGTGCCCGTAGTGCGGCAGCCCGGTCGCGAAGGGAGGACCGTCGTAGAACACGAACGGGCGCGCGCCGCGGTTGCGGTCGATGCTCGCCTGGAACACGCCCTGCTCGTCCCAGCGGTCGAGGCGGGTCAGCTCCTGCTCGGGGAACGAGACTTCCGGGGAGACGGTGCGCATTCGCATGGTCGCAGTGTCGGTCAGGCGTCAGGGCTTGCGGCTCCGAGGATGCGCTGGCGCCCCTCCTCGGTGAACTGCTCACGCAGGCTCTCGCGGTAGCGGCCCTTGAGGCCACGCTCGGTCCGCTCGAGTGAGGCAACGAGGCGTGCCACGTGGGGGTTCTGGCCGGCCGCCTCGGCGAGCTCCTCCAAGGCCACCGCCAGGGGCCGGTCCGAGCGCCAGAGCCGCCGGTATGCGTCCCGGAGGGCCACGATGTCCGCCTCCGAGAAGCCCGCGCGCTGCAGCCCGATCACATTCACCCCTCGCACCCGCGCGTCATGGCCCTCGACGATCATGAAGGGCGGCACATCGCGCGAGATACGCGTCTTGGCGCCCACATAGGCATAGGCCCCGATGGTGGAGAACGCCACGGCGCCGGCCATCCCCGACAGGTTGGCGTGGTCCTCGATCAGGGTGTGCCCGGCGAGCTGCACGCCGCCGGCGATGATGATGTGGTTGCCCAGGTCGCAGTCGTGCGCGATGTGGCAGCAGGCCATGAGGAGGGAGCCGTCGCCAACGCGGGTCACGCCACCGCCCTTCACGGTGCCCCGGTTGATCGTCACGAACTCGCGCACCGTGTTGCCGTTGCCGAGCACCACCTCAGTGGGCTCCCCTCGATAGGAGAGGTCCTGGGGCGGGCCGCCGATGCTCGCCTGGCCGACGATGATGTTCTCCTCGCCGATCTTGGTGACGCCGTCGAGGACGACCTGAGCGCCGATGCGGGTCCGGTCACCGACCCGCACGCGCGGCCCGATGACGGTGTAAGGGCCGACGGAGACATCGACGCCGAGCTCGGCGCCCGGCTCGACGACCGCGGTGGGGTGGATCAGGACGGTCATGGAGGGCCTTGTCAGGCGTCGATCATCGTGAACATCAGGACGGCCTCACAGACGACCTTGCCCGCGACCGAGCCGCGCCCGCGCACCTGGACGGTCTCACCCTTGATGCGCATGGTCTCGACCTCGAGGCGGAGCTGGTCGCCGGGGGTCACTCCCCCGCGGAGCTTGACCTTGTCCAGCGACCAGAGGACGGCCAGCTTGCCCGAGTACTCGAGCTTGCGCAGGAGCAGCATCCCGGCGAGCTGGGCCATGGCCTCGAGCTGCAGCACGCCCGGCATGAGGGGCATCTCCGGGAAGTGGCCGGGGAAGAACGGCTCGTTGATCGTGACGTTCTTGATCGCGACGGCCCGCTGGTAGCCCTCGACCTCGATCACGCGGTCGATGAGCAGGAACGGGTAGCGATGCGGGAGCATCTTGAGGATCTCCCGGATGTCCATGCCCGACTCGCGCTGGACGAGCCCGCCGGTCTCGCGTGCCTGCATCAGGTCCAGCAGGCGCCCAACGAGGAGGGCGTTGGTGCTGTGGCCCGAGCGGGTCGCGATCACATGGGCGGAGAGCTCCGCCCCGAGGAGCGAGAGGTCCCCCAGCAGGTCGAGGACCTTGTGGCGGATGGCCTCGTTGGGCAGGCGCTCGACCGTGTCGGGATCCCCGAGGACGAGGGTGTTCTCGCGCGTGGCGCCCTTTCCAAGCCCCGCGGCCTGCAGGGCCTCGACCTCCGAGGCCAGGCAGAAGGTGCGCGCCGGGGCGAGCTCGGCGGCGAAGGCGTCGGGCTCGAGGCGGAACGCGAAGGAGCCGCTCTCGACCTCCGGATCGTCGAAGCTGGCCACGTACTGCAGCGTGAGGCCGGGCTCGTCTGCGGGCAGCGCGACCAGCGTCGCGTCCCCCTCCCGTACGTAGACCGGCTCGTCGAGCTCGAAGGTCTTGAGGGCAGCCTTCTGCTCGGTGGGCACGCCGCGCTTCAGCAGCTCGAAGAACTCGAGCGCCGACCCGTCGCCGCCGGGGAACTCTGCCCCGTCCAGCTCGACGCGCAGGTTGTCCACGCCCAGTCCCCGGCAGGCAGCCAGGAAGTGCTCGATGGTCTCGACCTCCACGCCGTCGCGCACGAGACGCGTGCGCCGCTCGCGCATGACCTGGTAGCGGATGTGCGCGGGCACCGAGGGCGCGTCCGCGAGGTCCGTGCGCACGAACTCGATGCCGGTGTCCGGCGGTGCGGGCAGCACGCGCACCAGAACCTCCTCACCAGAGTGCAGGCCAACACCGCGAGTCTCGACCGGGTTGCGGAGGGTCCTCTGACGACGGCTCATGTGGAGTCTCCTTCTCGGGCCAGGCGGGCCTCCAGCTGGCGGACCCGGCGATCAAGCTCATGCAGACGGGGCAGGGTGCGCATGTTGCGAATCGCGGCCCGCTTGTCCGTGGCCGGGATCCCCAGCACCTCGCGACCGGCCGGCACATCCTTGAACACCGCCGACTTCCCCCCCACGCGCACGCCGTCGCCCAGGGTGAGGTGACCGTTGATCCCCACCTGGCCGGCCAGGACGACCCCGCGGCCGAGGCGCGCGGAGCCCGCCACGCCGGACTGGGCGACGATCAGGGAGTGATCGCCGATCTGGACGTTGTGGGCGATGTGGACCAGGTTGTCGAGCTTCACGCCGTTGCCCACGCGCGTGACGCCGAGCCGCGCGCAGTCCACCGCGCAGTTGGCGCCCATCTCCACGTCGTCCCCGAGGACCACGGAGCCGGACTGGGGGATCGGGACCCACCCTTCAGGGGTGGGCGCGAAGCCGAAGCCTCCGCTGCCGAGGACCACGCCAGCGTGCAGCACGCAGCGGGCGCCGATCCGAACATGGGGATAGAGCACCAC
>JBDQFW010000173.1:0-7662 GCA_040265735.1 Planctomycetota bacterium
CTCCTGATCGACCTCGCCAGGCCCTGGGGGCCGCGAGAAGCCCCAGCGCGCGCCAGCCGAACTCGAACGCAATCCCCATGACCGACCCGCAGATGCCCGCGCGCATGAAGATCGGCGAGGGCCGCATCAGCGGCGCCGTGTCGATCGTGTTTGGTGCCATCGCCCTGGGAGGCGTGCTCTGTTTCCACTTCCCGGAGGCCCTCACGACGCCCGAGTTCCGTGAGCAGTACGAGGTGGGCTTCCTGCGCAGCCTGCTTGGAGGCTGCCTGTTCCTCGCGTACGCCTGCGCTCTGCGGAGCCTGATCGCAAACCCCAGCAAGCGTGCGGGCCTCATCGGCGGTGGTCTGGCCACCCTGTCGCTCCTGCTGGGTGGCGCCGGTGTAGAGGTGGAGGCGGTCGGGGACAGCAGCTTCTACCTGAGCCTGGACTGGCTGCTGCTCGACCTGATCGCAATGGCCCTGGTCTTCGTCCCGCTCGAGCTGTTCTTCCCCCAGCGAGGGAACCAGACCCGGTTCCACCCCGAGTGGCGCACCGACCTGGCCTACTTCGTGATGGCGCACCTGTTCGTGCAGGGGATCGCGGCCATGAGTGAGAGACCCGTGCGCCTGTTCCTGACCGGACTGGCGGACGATCTCGACAGCCTGCGCGCGACGGTCGGGGGCCTGCCGTTCGCCGTACAGCTCTTCCTGGCCCTGCTGTCCACCGACCTCTGCCAATACGCCCTGCACCGGCTCTTCCACACGGTCCCCTACCTGTGGCGGTTCCACGCCGTGCACCACAGCACGCGCTCCTTGGACTGGCTGGCGGGGTCGAGGCAGCACCTCGTCGATGTGGTCGGTACGCGCGTGTTCGTCTACCTGCCCCTCTTCGTCCTCGGGTTCTCCCCTGGGGTGTTCTACGCCTACGTGGGGATCGTGGCCGTGCACGCCGTTCTCAACCACACGAACACTCGGCTCCGCTACGGATGGCTGGAGTGGTTTGTCGTGTCGCCCCGCATCCATCACTGGCACCACGCCCACGATCCGGCGGCGTACGACAAGAACTTCTGCGTCCACTTCCCCTGGATCGACCGCCTCTTCGGGACCTACTACGCCCCTGGCGATGCCTGGCCGGAGCGCACCGGGCTCGACGACGCGGCCTTCCCCCGCGGCTTCCTGGCCCAGCAGGTGGATCCCTTCGTGCGTGATCCCTTCAAGGGTGCGCCGAGCACCCCCGCCTCGACCCGCTGAGGCGGCCGCCGGGGCCCCCGCTCGCGCAGGTCGGGAAGATGCCCTACCGTAGAGGCGTGGCCCGGCCCTCCCCCCTCGCATCGCGTCGCGCGCTCCTCCGCGGAGCGGGAGCGACCCTGGCCCTTCCGTGGCTGGGGTCCTGGGCCGAAGCCCGAGGCGAGACCGCTGCGCCGCCCGTTCGCCTGGGCTTCTTCTTCATGCCCAACGGCGTGCTGCCGAGCGCGTGGCAGGTCCAGGGCGAGGGCGCCTCGTTCCAGCTCTCGAGCACCCTCGCTCCCCTAGAGCCCCACCGCAGGCACCTCACCGTGCTCTCGGGTCTGCGCAACAAGAACAGCCTCTCGGGGGAGGGGCACTATGTGAAGACCACCGCGCTCCTCTCGGGAGCACCCGTGCGGAAGACGGGGGGACGAGACCTACGCGTAGGGACCACCATCGACCAAGTCGCGGCGCAGCAGAGGGGCCACCTGACGCCCCTGCCCTCCCTCGAGCTGAGCCTCGAGCCCGTGCGCAACATCGTCGACATGGGCTACAGCACCGTCTACGGCGCTCACATCTCCTGGAGCGCGCCGGACCGCCCCGTTCCCCGTGAGCGCCGGCCGCAGGCCGTATTCGACCGCCTCTACCGAGCATCGAGCCTTGGCGCAGATCCCCGCCACGCCTCCATCCTGGACCTGGTGCGCGGCGAGGCGCGCAGTCTCAAGCGGCAGGTATCCTCGGAGGACGGGGAGAAGGTCAGCGAGTACCTCGAAGGCGTGCGCACCCTCGAGCAGCGCGTCGTCGCCTTCGCGGAGCGCGCGCAGGCGGACCGCCTCGCCGTGGCCGCGGGCGCGCGACCCGAGCGGGACCTGCCGGATGCCTATCCGGCCTACGCACGCCTGATGCTGGAGCTGCTGGCCCAGGCCTTCATCACGGACACGACGCGCGTGGCGAGCCTCATGTGGGGCAACGCGGTCTCCGGCCGCAGCTTCTCCTTCCTCGACGAGGTCTCCAGCGGGTTCCACTCGCTGAGTCACCACGAGAAGGACCCCGCCAAGCAGTCCCAGTACGCGCGCATCAACCGCTGGCACATCGAGGAGCTGGCGTGGCTCGCGGACAGGCTGGCCGCCGTCCCCGAGGGCCCGGAGGGAGAGACCGTGCTGGATCACTGCGCGCTGCTGTTCGGCTCGGGGCTCCGCGACGGCAACGCCCACTCGCCCCATGACCTCCCCATCGCCGTGGTCGGAGGCGCCTCGGGGGCGCTGCGCACGGGACAGCACCTGGCGAGCCCGATGCACACGCCCCTGTGCCACGTGTATGTGGACCTGCTGAGGGCGTTTGGCGCGCCGGTCGCCCGCTTCGGCGACGCCGAGGGCGGCCTCCCCGGCCTGTCGGCTTGAGCGGATGAGGCGCGCCGGGCTGGTGTCGAGTCCGGAGCCTCGGCTGTGGAGTTGAGCCGCGAACTTCAGCTGTCGAGATCCCCGCGAGACTCAGCGGTGAAGCCCGCCCCGCCGGCTCAGCGCAGGACTCGCTGCGCCAGGGCGCCGAGCAGCAAGAGGGCAATACCGGCCAGCAGCAGCCAGGTCGGCGGACGGGTCACATTGCGCCGGATGCGCCATGAGGCCGCCTCCAGGCGCTCGGCCCCCGACCCCGGGACGAAGACGAAGGCAAAGCGCCCCTGTTGCTCGACCTCGAAGGTCTCGAAGGTCTTGCTCCCCGAGCGATCCCCGCCGAAGACGCGCGTCGTGAGGCTGCGGCGCTGCTTGCGCGTCTGGGTAATGTCGAGGGCCTTGGACACCACGACCTCTCCGCCGGGGTTCAACACGCGGGCCTGCGCCTCGACGAGGGTGCGCAGGCCGGCCTCTGCCTCGACCTCATAGTCGAAGAAGACTGCCAGCGGACTCATGGACGGATCGAGCTCCACCACGACGCGCTCCTCCTGTCCCTGAGCCACGGTCTCCGGGAGCGGGAACTCGCCCAGCTCCTCACCGCTGAGGAAGGTCAGCGCGAGCGAGATCCCAACGAGGAGGGCGCCAGCCAGGAGCAAGAGCATCCCAAGGCGGCTCCTTCCGCAAGCAGAGCGATCGGCCATGCACCGACCCTACGGGACCGCTGGCCCCGCTTCCTCAGCGAAGCCGAAGACCGCGCGCTGCTTCCAGGGCCACGAGCACGCGACGGGGCGAGCTAGCCACGCCGCGGGCATCTCGAACGCGATACCACAGCACCGCGTGACGCCAGGGAAGCTGGGCCAGAGGCCCCATCGTGGGGAGCTCGTAGCGGATGCGCCCGGTGCTCGGATCCACCGAAGCACTGCCCACCAGCGGCGGGCTCATGAGCTCGACGGTGGCCGGATCGAGACCCTGGCCCAGGTCGTTCTCAAGGGCGTCCACCTCGACCGCATTCGCGCCCGGAGGCAAAGCGACGCAGTCGTCGAATGCGACGGGGGCCAGACGGGTCCACTCAACGGGCAGCCCAAGCGAGGGATCCACGGTGGTGGTGGCTGGCGAGCCCTGGCCCACCAGCACCAGCCGCGAGATCCTGTCCCGGCGAACCTCGAGCCGCGAGGTGCCGTCCACGATCAGCTCGAGCGTCTCGGGCCCCGAGGCCATGACCTCGATCTGCTCCCCGGGGGCCTGCTCGGTCCACACGAGGCTGTAGGTCGCGGCGTCGTGACCGGTCTCATCGGCCTCGAAGCCCGCGCCGCTCGTGAGCCACTCGTCGCCCGCGAGGTGCTGGCCCAGGGTGTGCGCGCTGGTCATCTGCACATAGCGGCCGATGATGTTGCCGGCGACCCCCATGCGCTGGATGTCGAGCACCGCCCGAGGAGCGAGCAGGCTTGCGTCGAGCTGGGCGTTGGACAGGGTGAGGCTGGACCCCTCAAAGGCATTCACGAGAACGCGACTCGCCTCGAGGCCCGTCAGCTGCAGGGTCCAGGAGCTCTGCTCCCACACGCCGCCCTCGATGTTGAGGAGGGCCGCTGAGCCAGGGGGGACGCTCAGCACCACCTGAGAAGCGGCCTCGAGCTGCTCGGTCGTGAGCTGGAAGATGTTCAGGTCGGTCTCGGCTCCCTGGAGCTCGAGGTGGGGACCGAAGGTGCTCACGACCCCTGTCGCGGGACGCAGGCCAAGCTCGACGGACTGGTGGCGCAGGACGCGCCGCAGGGCCTCGTCGTCGAACAGGTTCTCGAGCCGCGGGCCCTGGGCCGCATTGCGGAACTGGACGGTGGGGTCCACATCGAGCAGCGTCCCGTACACCGCCTGACCGTTGCTGACCGTCCCGCTGCGCATGCGCAACAGGCCCCCAGAGATCACCACATCCTGGCCGGCCGTCAGGCTCGGATTCTGGCCCACCACGAAGTGGTGCAGCTCCACGAACTTGTTCCCACACACGCGGCCTGGCAGTGCCGCGGAGTGCAGGTGGACGCCAGTGGTCCCCCAGACATCGAAGCTGGAGGCGGGTCCGAAGGGCGCGGAGCCGCTCTGGCCCAGGGCCGAGCCCGCTGAGAGGGCGGCAGCCAGGAGGAGGCGACTAGAGACGGGGTTCATCGGTACGGAAGGCCAGGTCTCAGTCCGAGACATGGTTCGATGTCCCAATTTGGAACGGGCGGTCGAGCTCCGCCACAAGGAAGTCCCATTATTGGTCACAAGTCACTTTCTGTGACCTATTTTCCTGGCCGAACCTCCCCTGAGCCCCCTCAGAGGCCCTCGGCCCAGCTCAGCAGGCGGCTCCGCAGCTCCGCCACCCGCTCCGGATGGTCCCCCGCCAGGTTCCTCCGCTCCCCGGGATCCACCAGCAGGTCGTGCAGCTCCGGTCGCGACCCGTCACGGTCGCAGAGGAGCTTCCAGCGCCCTTGGCGCACGGCCAGGTCCGGCAGATCCTCGAACCCGTAGAAGCTCTTGCGATCGGGCGGGCGCGCGAAAAAGAGCGGCATCTCGCGCGAGGCGGGGGAGGACCCCAGCAGGGTCCCGGGCCCGGACTCCCCGTCGAGACCGGGCAGCTGCTCCGCTCCACCACGCTCGAGCACGGTCGGCACCAGGTCGATCGCAGTAAGGACCGAGTCGGCGTCCCGCGTGCCGCGGGCGTGGGCCTGCATCAGGCCAGGTCCCCACACCAAGAGCGGGGAGCGAATGCCTACCTCGTACAGGTGGGTCTTGTAGCCCTTCAGGCCGTCGGACCTGCCCGCACCCCGCTCGGGACCATTGTCGGAGCACAGCACGATCAGAGTGCGCGCGCAGAGCTCCGGGTCGGAGCGCACACGCTCGAAGAGCGGAGCCAGCTGGCGATCCATGGACTCGAGGACCGCCAGGTACTGTCCGCGCTTGCCTTCGCGCCAGTCTTCGACGGGAGGCCAGTAAGGACTGTGCACATCGTCCGGCCAGAGGTTCAGGTAGAAGGGCCGACCCTCGGCCTGCGCCTCATCGATGAACTCCAGCGCGGCGTCGACGAATCCCCCGGTGATCTCCGAGCGCTGCATCCAGACGGCGCCAGGACCAAGCCGCTCGGCCCCGGCCCAGATCCGCCCAGGCTCCGCGTCCCCCGGCCTGCGTGTGAGGGGGAGCAGCTTGGGACCCATGCCCTCGAAGTTGGTGAGAGAGGTGTCGAACCCATAGGCCGTGATCGGCGGGGCATCGTCCACATCGCGCTGTCCTCCCATGTGCCACTTCCCGAAGTGACCCGTGCGGTAGCCCACTCGCTGGAGGGCCCTAGGAAGCGTCGGGGTGGCCGGCTCCAGCCAGGAGCGCATGCCTCGCGCCTCGTTGCTTCGGCGGTGGTCCAGGTAGGAGGTGATCCCAAGGCGCTGCGGATACTGGCCCGTGGTCAGCGCCACGCGAGAGGGCGAGCAGATGGGCGAGTTCACATAGAACTGCTCGAAGGCGCGCCCCTCAGCGGCCAGGGAGTCGATGGCCGGAGTGGAGGCCTCCTGGTTCCCAAAGCAGGAGAGATCGGACCAGCCCATGTCGTCGATGAACACGACGATCAGGTTCGGAGGCCTCGCCTCCTCCATCGCGCTGCTGCTCGGGGGGGTGCCCCCGAAGCGCGCGGCCACGCAAGACGCGAGGGACAGCAAGGCGAGGCGGCGCCACATGGCCACACGCTAGGGAGCGGGTCCCCGCGGGCCAAGCTGCGTATTCCGGTCGCACGGGCCCGCACCTATTCTCGCCGCTATGCGGCCGCGCCGGATCCTTGGAGCCCTGGGCCTCCTCAGCGGCCTGTGGGCTTTCTCGTGCGCTGCGCCTCTGCGGCTCGGCGCGGATGAGCCCCTCGGAGACAACAACCTCGCCCACCAGTGGGCCGAGGTCGCACTCGAGGCCACGGCCCGCGACACGGACCGGGCGGGCGCACGCCCCACCATCACCTCGCGCTGCCTGGGCCTCACCTTCCTCGCGGTCTACGACGCCTGGACCCGCTTCGACGGGCAGGCCCAGCCCGTGCACCTTGCGGGCGTCGCGCGCGTGCCCGAAGCGGCGAGGACGCGCGCTGCGAAGGAGGCTGCCATCAGCCACGCGGCTCACCGGGCCCTGTGCGCCGTCTATCCCGAGGAGAGCGCGCTCTTCGATGCCTTCCTGGCCGGGCTGCCGCTAGCGGAGGGCGGCCATCCGGACGAGGTGGGAACGCCGGCGTGGGTCGGCAGCCAGGCCGCGGCGGCCGTGCTGGAGGCGCGCCGCGACGACGGCTCGAACCAGGACGCAGAGGTCCCCTACGCGGACACCACCGGCTACGCGCCGGTCAATCCGCCGAGTGCGGTGCTCGACCCTGATCGCTGGCAGCCGAAGACCTTCACCCTGCCCGGCGGGGCACAGCTCGCGCCGGGCTGCCTGACTCCCCACTGGGGGCTCGTGGAGCCCGTGACCCTCGAGCGCGCAGACCAGTTCCGCCCGGGCCCGCCGCCGCAGTTCGGGACCCCCGAGATGGCAGAGGAGCTCGAGCAGGTCGTCGCGCTCCAGGCTGGCCTCACACCCGAAGAGAAGGCCCTGGTGGAGTTCATGCGCGACGGTCCCCAGTCCGTCCAGCAGGCGGGCCACTGGCTGCTCGTCGCGCTGGAGCTCTCGGAGCGCGACCGCCACACGCTCGACGAGGATGTCCTCATGTTCTTCCTGAACCAGGTCACGGCGATGGATGCCTTCATTGCCGCGTGGGACGCGAAGATGCACTTCGACTCGGCGCGCCCGATGCCTCTGATCCATGCGCACTACGGGGATCGCACGATCCGGGGCTGGGGAGGCCTCGGCCAGGGCACCGTCGAGCTGCCCGGGCGCGCCTGGCGCCCCTACTCCCCGGACTTCTTCCTCTGTCCGCCCTTCCCGTCCTATGTCTCTGGCCACAGCTGTGTCAGCGGCGCCTGCGCCGAGGCCCTGCGCCTTTGGACGGGCAGCGATCGCTTCGGGCTCTCCGTCACCCTCACGCCGGGTGCGCTGACGGACCCCGAGCACGCGGACCCGCCGGTGACCCTTCACTT
>JBDQFW010000173.1:7672-7945 GCA_040265735.1 Planctomycetota bacterium
CGCTCACGGGCACGGCGGAGGAGGCCGGCCGCTCACGCGTCCTCGGCGGCTACCACATCCCCGCGGACAACACAGCGGGCCTGGAGCTCGGTCGGGCCGTCGCGCATCAGGCCTGGGCCTTCTATCGAGAGCGCACGGGCCGCTGAGGCCAGGGCCTCACTTGGCGGGCGCCTGACGGCGCAGTTCCTTGAGCTGGGCCGGAGTCAGGAAGGCCTCCAGCTCCTCGCGGGCGAGGCCGGCGTGGCTGGAATTCTGGGGATAGGAACCAAACCC
>JBDQFW010000174.1:0-7806 GCA_040265735.1 Planctomycetota bacterium
TAATAAGAGACAGGGCCAGGGCCAAGGCGGCCGCGGCCACCGGCGCGGTGGTGAATGTGAAGAAGGGCCAGTTCCTCGCGCCCTGGGACATGAAGAACGTGGCGGCCAAGCTCACGGGCTCGGGCTGCGAGCGGGTCCTGCTGACCGAGCGTGGGACCAGCTTCGGCTACGGGCGCCTGGTCGTGGACATGACCGGGTTCCGCTCCATGGCGGACACCGGGCACCTGGTGGTGTTCGACGCGACCCACTCGGTCCAGGAGCCCGGGAGCCGCGGGACCGCGACCGGCGGCGACCGCACCCTGGCGCCGGTCCTCGCGCGCGCGGCGCTGGCCACCGGCTCGGTGCACGGGTTCTTCTTCGAGACCCACCCCGACCCGGACTCCTCGCCCTCGGACGGGCCCAACATGATCCAGCTGGACGCCTTCCCTCAGGTGCTCGAGGAGCTCCTCACCCTGCACGCGGCACTCCCGCGCGCGCCCCTGGGCGCGGGCGCCTGAGCCGCCGGTTCAGGCGCGCCGCTCGCCCACAGGACCCGCGGCGGACTCAGCGCTGCAGGCCGAGATCCCGACCATCGAGATCGAGGGCCGCGAGCTCCTCGGCCGACCAGCCCAAGAGGGCCAACAGGCTCGGCACCGCGTCCAGGCTCGAGGCCGGGTCGTCCCGCAGCCCCGGCGCCACGCCGCCGCCTAGGAACGCCAGCGGCACCGAGCGGTCGTAGGCGTGCGCGGAGCCGTGGCTCGTGCCCGTGTCGAAGCCCACATAGACGCCGGGCCGCGTGTGCAGCTCGAGGTCGGGCGCCGAGTCGGGCCGCGAGCTGCGCTGGTACATGCCGAGGACCCCGGCCGCGCCGGAGCCGATGAGCTCCTCGTAGGTGAACACCTGCTCCACCCAGGAGGCCTGGTCCCGCACGACCTGCGCCAGCTCGCGCCGCAGCACCGCCGGGTCCCCGCCCGCCTCACGCACGGCGGCCTCGTCGAGCCGGACCTCCCGGAACTGGATGGTGACGCCGCAGGGGCTGCCGTAGAGCTCCTCGGCCTTCGCGCGCAGGGCGGCGCGCAGGGGACGCTGGTCCGCTCCGGTGATGCGCAGGCCGTAGGCGCCGCGCGCGGCCTGGTGCTCGGGCAGGTCGACCACGCCGTGGTCCGCCGAGAGGCACGCCACCCAGCGCCCCTCCCCCACGCGCGCGTCCAGCAGGGCGAACAGCGCGCCCAGCCCGTCGTCCGCGCGCAGGATCGTGTCGGTGGCCTCCACGCTGAGCGGGCCCGCCATGTGGCCCACCGCGTCGCAGGCGCTGAGGGAGACCGTCAGCAGGTCGGGGACGGCGTCCCCTCCGAGGTCCGCCCCCTCGACCGCACGCTGGGCGAGGTCCAGGGTGAGGGCGTCCATCAGCGGCGTGGAGTAGACCTGGCTCCCCATACGCGCGAGGGCGCTGGCGTCCGCCTCTCCCTCGGGAGCGCGCAGGGTCCAGGGCAGGGTGCCGTCCCCTCCGGGCAGCCTCCCCTCGCCCGCCCGCGCGTCCGGGCCCGTGCCACGCGGCGCGTCCTCGGCGCCGAATCCCGGCGTCCAGGTCCAGCCCGCGGCAAGATCGGGCCAGGCCGCGCTGGCGTCGCTCGCCCAGCTGGGCAGGCGCTCGCCGTAGGCGTCGCTCGAGAGCCAGCCGCGCCCGCCGCGGTCCCACCAAAGGGCGGTGGTGGCGCGCGCTCCGGCCATTCCAATGGCTCCCCGGTCCTTGCCCGACACCCCGACGACCCGCGCCTCGGGCCAGCGCTGGCGCATGAGGTCTCCGAGGGTTGCGCGCTCGAGGTTGGAGGCGTCGCGCCCCGAGCCGGCCACCGGCCCCGAGGCCGCGACGAGGCCCGAAGGACCGCCGACGCAGTAGACCTTGCTGCCGTCCTTGCGCAGGGTCCACTCATTGCCCACGACCCCGTGGGTCACGGGGAGGCACCCGGTTGCGAACGAGACATGCCCCGGGCCCGTCTCGGACGCGGCGTAGGGCAGCAGGGCCCCGTGCAGCCGGTGCCCCTCGCGCAGGAAGCGCCCCAGCCCCCCATCGAGGTGCTCGGCCAGCCGGTCGAGCTGCCCCTCCCGCAGCTGGTCGACGCTCACCAGAACGACGAGCCGGGGGAGTTCAGTGGATGCGGCGGAAGCTGCGGAGACGGACGAGGCGCAGAGCAGGAGGGCGGCCAGCATGGTTCGCGTGGGGAGCCACGCAACCATCGCGCCGCTCGGGCTGCGATGATAGCGGCGCCGGCGCGAGGCCTGCCTGACGGCTGGGCTCCCGGGCTGGGCTCCAGGGTCGGCTCGCGCTCCCCCTCAGGAGGGCAGGTCCACCCGGAAGCGCTCGCGGAGGCGGTCGATCAGGCGCGTGTGGATCTTGCAGACCCGCGACTCGGAGAGGCCGGTCAGCTGGCCGATCTCGCGCATCGGCAGCTCCTCCCAGTACTTCAGGTACACGATCCGGTACTCCTGCTCGGTGAGCTTCTGCGTCACGAGTGCCAGGAGTTCGTCGCGGCCGAGGCGGTCGCCGGGGGCGTCGCCGGAGTCGTCGGCCACGATCTCGAGGGTCGGGGCCATCTCGTCCCCCCCGTCGTCCTGGGGCATGGAGCCCGAGGGGTTGGTGGGCACGCCCACCCCGAAGTAGCGCCGGAAGTCGGCCTGCGAGAGGCCCATGCCCTCGGCGACCTCCTGGTCGTCCGGCTCGCGGCCCAGCTGGCTGCGGAGCTTCTCGGTGGTGCGGCGGCGCAGCTCGATGCGCTGGCGCCAGGGGCGCGGCAGCCAGTCCTGGGCGCGCAGCTCGTCCAGGAGGGCCCCCTTCACGCGCAGCTCGCAGTAGGACTCGAAGCGCACGCCCTTCTCCGGGTCGAAGCCCTCCACGGCCGAGATCAGGCCCACGTTCGCCGCGGTCATCAGGTCGCCGGGGTCCACGCTGCGCGGGAGGCGGCGGCCGAAGCGCCGGACGATCTCCTTCACGAGGTCCTGATAGGCCTCCACCAGGGCGTTGCGCCCCGCGTCCGAGCGCTCGGCCTGGAACGCGAGCCAGAGGGCTGCGCGGGCCTCCTGTGCCGCCTCGGCCGGGGAGAGCTGGGGCGCGTCCTCGGCCTCCGGGGACTCCTCGGCCTTGCCGGTCGCCGATCCCTCGCTGGCGCCCTCTTCAGGGGCCGCTGCAGCCGCCGCGGGGTCCCCAGCGGAGGTCACGGCCTCGACGGCCGGGTCCACGGCCTCAGGGGCCGCACCTTGTGCTGTTGCGTTCTCGTCCAATGCCCTCGCCCTTCCGCCCCCGTCCGACCCCTGGGGGTCGGCCTGCCTCGGGGAGGGCGTCTCCTGAGCCCTGAGTTACCGATCGCGACCAGGGAATCCAAGACCCTTCGACCCGCGGCACCGGGCGGCGCTCTCCGGCCGGGGAGCCCGAGACCCGAGGAACCCAAGAAGGACCGCCCCTTCGAGCCCATCGTTCCAGGTCGCAATGTGCGAGCAGCGCTCCCACGGCGCCGCATTTTCTGTCCCTGAACAGGGGCGCCGCGCCCCCTTAGGTCCCCTCGAGGTCGTGGGGACGCGGGTCCGGGGCGTAGCCAAGGGACGCCATGACCTCGGCCTCCGCCGCGCGCATGGCCGCCCGCTCCTCGTCCTCGTGGTCGTCGAACCCGCACAGGTGCAAGGTTCCATGGACAAGGTACAGCGCCAGCTCCCGCGCCCACTCCACGCCTCGCTCCGCGGCCAGGGACGCCGCACGGTCCACGCTGGCGTAGACCTCGGCGGCCGCGCCCTCGCCTTCCTCGCCCAGGTCGAAGGCCATCACATCCGTGACGCTGGGGTCGCCCAGCCACTGCTCATGGAGCGAGGCCAGGGTCGGGTCGTCCACCAGGACCACCTCGACAGCCAGGCCCGGCCGGCCGCCGTGTGCGAGGGCAGCCTCCACGGCCGCGACCACCGCCTCGTCCGCAAGCGGACGGGCCTCAACGGTCCAGGTGAGCTCGATCCCCATGGGGGGCGTCGTCCTCGGCGCCGCGCGGGCTGGGCTGCATGTAGGCCTTGACGATGCGCGCCACGAGCGGGTGGCGGACCACATCGGCGGCGGAGAACTCCTGGACCCCAATCCCCTCCTGCCCGCGCAGGCGCAGGACGGCGTCCATCAGGCCGCTGCGGGCCGAGCGCGGGAGGTCGTTCTGGCTCGGGTCACCGGTGACCACGACGCGCGAGCCCTCCCCCATGCGGGTGAGGAACATCTTCATCTGGCCGACCGTGGTGTTCTGGCCCTCGTCCAGGATCACGAACGCGTTCGCCAGGGTGCGGCCGCGCATGTAGGCCAGGGGCGCGACCTCGATCACGCCGGCCTCCTCGAGCCGGGAGAGCGCCTCGGGGTCCAGCAGGTCGAACAGCGCGTCGTAGATCGGACGCATGTAGGGGTTCAGCTTCTGCTGCAGGTCCCCGGGCAGGAAGCCCAGGTGCTCCCCGGCCTCCACCACGGGGCGCGTGATGATCAGGCGCCGGACCTCGCCCCGCCGCAGGGCGCGCACGGCGGCCGCGACCGCGAGGAAGGTCTTGCCGGTTCCGGCCGCCCCGAGGGCGAAGGTCAGGGGCTGCTCCTCGAGCAGGTCCCAGTACCGACGCTGGTTCTCGGTGCGCGGCTCCACCGGGCGCTCGCGAAAGGAGAGCACCGAGCGCGGCAGGGGCGCGGGGCCGCGACCGCCCTGCCGCCCGATCGGGTTCGTGCCTGCGCCCGGGCCGGTGTCCTCACCGCGTCCCGACAGGATCCCCTCGATGGCGCGCAGGTCGAGATGCTTGCCCTTGCGCGCCTTGCCGAGGAGGTGCTCGATGCGGCGCTTGGCCTCCTCCACATCCGCGGGCGCGCCCTTCAGGCGCAGGTTGCCCGTGCGCGCGTAGATGTCGATCTCGAGGGCCTGCCGCAGCAGCTTCGCGAACCGGTCATAGGGGCCGAGGACCAGGATGGCCTCGTCCTGGGAGCGGAGCGGGATGGTGAGCTCGGTCACGGACTGGGAGGATTGATCGAGTTGCCGCGCGCGTCAACCCTGGAATCGCGGGTGGACATGCGTCAGACGGACGGGAAGAGGAGCGGCTGGACCACGAGGAAGACTGGCCCCGTGAGGAGCAGCGAGTCCACCACGTCCAGGACCCCGCCCGAGGGGCCAAAAAGGGTGCCCGAGTCCTTCACCCCGCCGGTGCGCTTGAACCAGCTCTCCAGCAGGTCACCGGCCTGGGCAGCGATGTTGAGCACGCCTCCCAGAAGGGCGGCCGGGACCAGGCCCGGCAGCAGGCCGCCCTGCGCGCAGGCCACGCCTGCCAGGACCCCCGCCACCAGGGAGCCCACGCAGCCCGCGACGGTCTTGCCGGGCGACAGGTTCGGGAAGGGGTGCCGCTTCCCGATGGCGTTGCCGACGTAGTAGCCCGCGATATCGCCGATCTTGCTGAGGAGCAGCAGGACGATCAGGTGCTCACGCCCTCCGCCCTCGAAGACCTCTCCGACCGCGATCAGGGGCGGGGTCACCCACACCGCGCGGAGCAGGTTCGCGCGGAGGCCGGGGAGGCCGTCGCGGAGGCCGAGCACTCCTGCGACCGCGCCCGCGGCGAAGAGCGCGCGCGAGAAAGGGGCGAACTCGCCCGGCAGCGCGGCAGGAGCCACGCGCACGACCGCAACGGCCGCGAGGGCGCCCAGGAGCTGAGGAAGCGCCCGCACGGGCGGGGTCGGCCCCATGCGCGCGGCCTCGAGGCTGCCCCCCACCGCGAGCAGGGCCAGGACCCAGCCCACAAGCTCCACGCGGCGCTCGCCGCCGGGCCCCTCGGCGAAGTGGAGCAGGACGGAGAGCCCCACCACGAGCGACGCTCCCACCACGGTCCGCCGCAGGATCTTCTGGGCGCGGGTCGTCACGAGACGCCTCGCTCGGCCGCGGGCGCGTCGTCGGCCTCGTCGGGCAGGAGGCTGCCGTAGCGTCGGCGCCGGCTGGAGTAGGCCTGCAGGGCCTCGAGCAGCTGGGGCTCGCGGAAGTCGGGCCAGCACAGGTCCGTGACGAAGAGCTCGGAGTAGCTCGCCTGCCACAGCAGGAAGTTCGACAGGCGCAGCTCGCCGCCCGTGCGGATGACGAGGTCGGGGTCCGGCGTCTCGGGGTCGTAGAGGTAGGCCCGCAGGGTCTCCTCGTCGATCGCCTCCGGATCCAGCGTGCCGGCGCGCACGTCCCGCGCGGCGCCAGCCAGGGCGTCTGCGAGCTCGCTGCGGCTGCCGTAGGACAGGGCCAGGCGCAGGAGCATGCCGTCGTTCGCGGAGGTCAGCTCCTCGGTCTCTCGCAGGGTGCGCAGGGCTCGCGGCGGCAGGTCATCGAGCCGCCCGATGCAGCGCAGGCGGACGCCGTTGTCCATCAGCGTGCGGCGCTCGCGCCACAGGAACACGCGCAGCAGGCGCATGAGGGTCTGCACCTCCGCGGAGGGGCGCTTCCAGTTCTCGACGGAGAACGCGTAGAGGGTCAGGGACTGGACCCCCATCCGTGCGCAGGCCGTGGTGATGGTGCGCACCGAGTCCACCCCAGCGCTGTGCCCCTTCACACGCGGCAGGCCGCGCCGCTTCGCCCAGCGCCCGTTCCCGTCCATCACGATGGCCAGGTGCTCCGGGAAGGGACCCCCGAGGTCGGGGCGCTGGATCGGGGGGCGGCTCATCGAGGGCGGCGGATGACGGCGTCCCGCTCGGGACCGACCGACACCATCTCGACCGGCGTCCCGGTCAGGTCTTCCAGCAGGTCCACATAGGCGCGGGCGCGCTCGGGCAGGTCCTCCCAGCGCCGCACGCCGGAGATGTCCTCGGTCCAGCCCGGGACCTCGCGGTAGCGCACCTCGACCCCCTCCACGGAGGGACGGTTCGCCGGGTAGCGCTGCACGACCTCGCCGTCCACGGCGTACTCCGTGCCCACGCATAGGGTGTCGAAGCCGCTCAGGATGTCGAGCTTGGTCACGATCCAGCCATCCGCGCCGCACAGCTCGAGGGCGTAGCGCACGGCTACCGCGTCGAACCAGCCAGCGCGACGGGGACGGCCGGTGGTGGCCCCGAACTCTTGGCCGATGGCGCGCAGGCGCTCGCCCGTCTCGTTGTCGAGCTCGGAGGGGAAGGGCCCCTCGCCCACGCGCGTGCAGTAGGCCTTGGCGATCCCCACCACGTGGTCCAGGCGGCTCGGGGGGAACCCGGCGCCCGAGGCCACGCCCCCCACTCCGGTGCTCGAGGAGGTGACGAACGGGTAGGTGCCGTGGTCCAGGTCGAGCATCAGGCCCTGGGCCCCCTCGAACAGGACCTGCTTGCCCGCCGCGTAGGCGTCGCGGACCTCCGCACCGGTGTCCCCCACGAAGGGCCGCAGCTGATCGCCGACCTCGGCGTAGCGCGCAAGCTCCTCGTCCAGGGACATGGGCTCCTCGCCGTGGACGCGCTCGATCAGGGCGTTCTTCTCGGCCAGGGCCGCCGTGAGGCGCGCGCGCATCCGGCCCGGGTCCAGGAGGTCACAGATCCGCAGCCCTGTCCGAGCCGCCTTGTCAGCGTAGCAGGGGCCGATGCCGCGCCCCGTGGTCCCGATGCGCCCGTCCCCGCGCCAGCGTTCGCTGAGACCGTCGATGCGGCGGTGGTGCTGGAAGATCACATGCGCGTTGGAGGCGACCCGCAGGTTGGCGGGCGTCACGGCCACGCCGCGCTCGCGCAGCCCCGCGATCTCCTCGAGGAGCGTGAGCGGGTCGATGGCGACGCCGCTGCCGATCACGTTGACGGTCCCGGCGTGCAGGATCCCTGAGGGGATCAGGTGGAGCACATAGCGCTCCTCC
>JBDQFW010000175.1:0-7767 GCA_040265735.1 Planctomycetota bacterium
GCTCCGCACCGCGCGTGGTGCGGAAGGGCTCGCCCCCCTCGAGACCGGGACGCAGGACGAGGGTCCCCGCCTCCTCTGCGCCGCAGGACGCTAGGGCAACGAGAGCCAGTCCAAGCGTCCGCCGCGGCGCACCGAGGGCCCTGCGAACCCGCCCCGGCGCGCGCGTCACTGGAAGGTGACGGTGGAGGCGTCGGTGAAGTTCGAGGTGGGCGTGGGGTTGTTGTCGCGGTACCAGGCCTGGAAGCTCCAGCTCTCGCCCGGGGCTACGCCCACGGTCGGAGTGAGGGGCATCGCCGTCAGATCGACCGTGATCGAGAAGGCCCCGGCCGCGCCGGAGTTCTGGATCTGGGAGCTGAAACGCCCGATGGGGGCGCCAAGGCACAGGGTCCCGAAGCTGCCGCCCGGGTTCAGCGTGAAGTCCTGGGTCTGAGAGGTCAGGAACACGCCGAACTGGTTCGGCGGCAGGAGCAGGGCCGAGAGCTCGAGGGAGTTCGCGGCCGCGGAGTCGCTCCCCGTGGCCCACAGGCGCCCGGGGAGGCCGGTCGAGTTCACGGCGTTGGGGCTGCAGTAGGGCTGACCCACGAGGTCGTCCCCGGTCCAGAGCACATAGAGCCCGTGCTGGCGGTCGCTCGCGACCATCACGCCGCTCGGCATGTACGGATAGACGCTCCAGCAGCCGTTGTAGCTCACCGCGTCGTCAGGCGGGTAGGTGTCGAACGATCCCACCTCGACCGCGTTGACCGGGTCGGAGATGTCGAAGACGCGCACGCCGCTGGTGTAGTTCGCCTGGAAGAAGCGGTCGCCCAGCACGTAGCCGTTGTGGGTGACCGAGTTCATTCCGTTGGTGAAGGTGCCCGCCATGACCGGGTTGGCCAGGTCGCTCACATCGATCACATGGGTCAGCGAGGTGACGCCCAGGGTGCCCTCATCCAGCTCGTCGCCGAGCAGGAAGTGCTGCCGGTCCTCGGTGAGCCAGCCCTGGTGCGAGTAGACCGCGCCCGGGTACTGGATCTCGCTCAAGAGGACCGGGTTCTGCTTGTCGGTCACATCGACGATGGTCACGCCCGGCGAGACCCAGCCGCTGTTGAAGCCCGAGCCGCAGAAGGCGATCTGCCTGCCGGACCAGGGGCCAGCTCCCGTGTAGGTCACCACCTGCGCGTCGTGCACATAGCGGTCGTTCCACTCGCCCACGAAGGTGGGGTTGGCCGGATCGCTGAGGTCGTAGAAGCGCAGGCCCAGGCCGCCGCCGCCGCTGCGGTAGAGGAAGCCCGAGTCGGTGTCGATGACGACGTTGTGGCTCGAGCCCGTGCCCGCGCCGTTGATCGTGTTGACCAGGGTGATGACCCCGCTGTCGATGCCGTGCAGGTCGATGACCTGGATGCCGGCGCAGCCGCTCTCGCAGACCGAGTACGCGTACTCGTCGTAGACCTTGATGTCGCGCCAGATGCCCACCGGGCCGGGGATGCCGCCGACCAGGCTCGGGTTGAAGGGGTCGGTGACCTCGATGAAGAGGGTCGACTCCTCGGTGCCGAGGATCGCGTACTCGCGGCCGGTCGGAGAGACATAGCCCCAGCAGTCGTTGGCCAGCAGGCCGGCCGAGACGCCGAGGTCGCTCAGCGACAGCCACGAGAGCAGCTGCAGGCCGCTCCCGACCATGGGCATCCCCGCGCTCCCCGGCGGCTGGAAGACAGGCGCCGCGCCGCTGCTGCGCAGCCAGCCCGCCCCCGCGTAAGGGGCGCGGCGGTAGAGGGCCTTGGGGTCGTCGTCGTGGAGAGCCAGCAGGGGCGCGGCCAGGGCGACGAGGCCGAGGGCATGGAGGGAGAGGGACTTCACCCTCTCACTCTACCTCACCCACCCGAACGAGTGTTCAGGACCGAATCGTGTCGGGAATGCCCTGCCGGCCCTCAGCGAGCCCGGGCGGTGGAGAGGCGCACCAGGGCCTCCCCGAAGGCCTCTCCCGCCTGGGCGAAGAACCAGGGGCTGCCCAGGTAGTGGGAGGGGCGGTCGGTCCCGCACTGCTGCCAGCGGGCCACATCGGCGCTCCAGCCGCCGGGCCCATGGAAGATGGCGTCTGCTTCGAGGTCCCAGAAGGGGGCGGTCTCCACCGCGGCCGCCGAGCCCTCGAACGCCTCGAGGGTGGGCAAGGCCCGCTGCCCCTCCTGAATCAGGGTCCGGGGAGTCTTCTCACCGTTCTTGAGGGGCTGGTTGCGCGGGCCGTCGAAGCCTACGACGCCGACGACGATGGGCAGATCGGCAGTGGACCAGGCGGCGCGTACATCCGAGCCGAGGCAGGCCAGCAGCCGGCCATAGTCCTGCTGGCCCCACTCCTCGAACTGGTCGTTCCAGCCCTGGAACCACACGAAGCCCTCCATCACCGGCTCGTGCCCGGCGAGCGCCGGGAACTGCGTGTCGAGGTTCGTGAGCGTGTCGCTCACCTGATCCATCATCTGGCGGTAGAAGTGGCCGAAGGCCGCACGCTGCTCCGCCTCGGTCATGAGGGGGCGCGGTCGGTCAGGGTTCTTCTCGTTGTGACGCTGCACGCCGGCGTTGTGCTGCTCGCGCCGGGCCGCCAGCGCCTCGTCGGACGGGAGGCCGGCGGAGGGCGGACGGAAGTCGATGGCCAGGGTCTTGCCTCCCCAGGCCGCCTTGATGAGCAGCACTGGATCGTCGAAGTGCTCGCCTAGCACCTGGCCAAGGAATAGCTCCGGGCCGAAGGCCTTGTCCGGCACGCCGTAGCCCACGGTCAGCGGTCCGCGCTTGCCGAGGAAGCGCACAAGCACATCGTCGCGCTTGGACCAGCGGTACTCGGGGCGCTTGGGGTCCCGCTCCAGGGAGGCGGCGTGGACACGGGTGAACTCCGCGTGGTCGCCGTCCTCGATGATGCGGGTCCAGCGGTCGCGATAGGCCTCCTGACCGACCTGCCACGCCACCGGGTCGGGGAAGCCCTTGCCCTCCATGTTCGACTGGCCGGCGAGGACCACCACGCGCACGCGGGGAGCCGGCTCGCGAGGAGCCTCGGCGGGGGCGTGCGGCAGGATCGAGAGGGTGCAGGCGAGGAGCAGGCTCATGGCTCCACCCTAGGGTCGGGGACGGTCTCGCGCCTGTCCCTGCGCCGCGCTGCCCGCTCTACCATGGCCCCGTGGACATCCCGCCGGAGGGCCCCGAGGACGAGTGGAAGGAGCTCCTGCCCGCGCCCGCCTTGCTCAGAAGGCCTTCGCACGGACGGCGCAGTACGACGCGACCATCAGCCGCTGGATCTTCGAGCAGGACGGCGGAGAGAGTCCGTACCCGGAGACCTTCTCCCTCGCAGGCACCAAGCAGCTCGATCTGCGCTACGGCGAGAACCCGCACCAGACGGCGGCCTTCTACACCCAGGGCGGGATCACCGAGCCCTGCGTCGCCACGGCCGAGGTGCTGGGGGGCAAGGCGCTCTCCTACAACAACCTGGTCGACCTGGACGCCGCCCTCGCGCTGGCCAAGGAGTTCGAGGAGCCCTTCGCCTGCGTGATCAAGCACACCAACCCCTGCGGCGCCGCTGCGGCGGGCAGCATCCGGGAGGCCCTTGAGCAGGCCTGGTCGGGCGACCCGATCAGCGCCTTCGGGTCGGTGCTGGCCTTCACGCGGCCCCTGGATCTTGCCTGCGCCGAGTTCCTCGTCGAGGGCAACCGCTTCGTGGAGGCCATCGTGGCTCCGGGCTTCGATCAGGACGCCCTAGACCTGCTCACGGGCAAGCCCAAGTGGGGCAAGAGCGTGCGCCTGCTGGCCATTGGCGCCTTCGGACCCGGCTCGCGGGCCGAGGCCGATGTGGAGGTGCGCAAGATCGTCGGCGGCTTCCTGCTGCAGGGCCGGGACCTCACCGCCGAGGGCGAGGAGTCCTTCAAGACCGTCAGCAAGGCTGCGCCCACGGACGAGCAGCTCGCCGAATTGGCCTTTGCCAACAAGGTCGCGAAGCACGTGAAGTCGAACGCCATCGTCCTGACCTCCGGACGGACGGTCGTTGGCGTGGGCGCCGGTCAGATGAGCCGCGTGGACTCGGTGCGCCTCGCGGCCCACAAGGCGGGTGACCGCGCGCAGGGCAGCGTCCTGGCCAGCGACGCCTTCTTCCCCTTCCCCGACGGGGTCGAGGCCGCCATCGAGGCCGGCGTCGTGGCGCTGGTCGAGCCTGGTGGCTCGGTGCGCGACGACGAGGTCGTGGCGGCCTGCGACGCCAAGGGCGTGCCCATGGTGTTCAGCGGAGCGCGCCACTTCCGCCACTAGGGCGGCGTGAGACCGCCCCGCCGCGTGGAGCGACTCCACAAGCGTGAGGCCCGCGCTCCCAGGAGGGGGCGCGGGCCTCGCGTCACGAGAGAGAGGGATCTCAGGGCTCAGCGCCCGGAGAGTTCGAGGTGGACGGCCAGGCCGTCCTCGTCCGGCACCACCCGGGCGATGTCACCGTTCTCGAGCCAGTCGTAGACGGCGTCGAGGGGAGAGGCGAGGCCCATGTGCGGGATCACCGTGGGGCGGATCGTGCCGTGGGTGTAGATCTTCGAGAACAGGGCCAGCAGCACGTGGCGCTCGCCGTCGAAGATGCCTCCGCCGGAGTTGCCGATGTAGGTGGGCGCGCTGATCATCCAATAGCGCGTCCCGTCGAGGGCGTGGTCGAGATCTGCGATCTCGCCACGGGTCGGGATCGGCTCGTTGCCGAGCGGGCAGCCCACCGCATAGACCTCGCCGAAGACCCGGCTCTGGGCGAGCGTTGCGCGGCTCGCGAGGCGAGCGCCGAAGGGCACGGCGTCGCGGGTGCGCAGCTCGAGCAGGGCCGCGTCGAGCTCCACGTTGCGGGCGACGAGGCTGGCGAGCTCATGGCGCGTGCTGTGAGCGAGGTGCAGCTCCACCGGGACCAGCTTGTCCGGACCGATGGCGTCGGCCTGGATGTCGCGGACCACGTGCCAGGCCGTGAGGAGCAGGGTGCGGTGTCCGCGTCCGTCCGGGTGGGGGTGGGAGGCGAGGACGACGCCGGAGCCGACGGTCGAGACACCCTCCAGGCGCACGGTCGGCGCCACCATCTCGCGCCAGCGGAGCTCGGGGCTGGCGGGGGCGACCCGTGCGTCGAGGTGAGCGATCTGCCCGCCGACCCGCTCGGCCTTGTGGGCCGCGGCCGTAACAGCCTCGGAGAGCCCGCTCCAGCGCTGCTCCTCCTCGGTGCGCAGGGCTTGGAGGGCCTCTGCGACCTCGGCCTGGACCTCGTCGCGCACCGCGTCCACGGCGGTGAGCGCGTCGGCCTGCTGCTCGGTCTGGCGGTTCAGGTCGGCGAGCTCGGCCCGCAGGCCGCCCAGCTCGGCCTGCAGCCGGGCCAGCTCGAGGGCGGGTGAGGCCAGGACGGCGGTCTGCTCCCGCCTGATGTTGGCCGACTCGCGGAGCATCTCGTTGCGCAGCTCGCCCAGCTCGCACAGGGCGGCGTTCACCCCCGCGCTCAGGTCGTGCACGCGCTCGAGCAGCGCGGTGGGCAGGGTGCCCGCAGGGGGCTGGGTCGACGCCACGAAGGTGTCTTGGCCAGCGCGCAGCGAGGCGACCTGGGACGCCAGGTGGGTGACTCGGGAGACGCCCACAGCCGCTACGGCGACGAGGACGGCCCCGGCAATCAGGGGGCGGGTCATGGCAATCGTGGGGGGACGCGCCGGGCGGCTACGGCCTCCCGACCTTCCCGCTATCGGCCCCCCTGAGGACGCCGCCGGAGTCACCCCGGTTGCAGTGGGGCCCCCGTCCCGAAGTGAGACGAGGCCCCGCGGGCGCAGTGGCCGTGCCCGGATGCCGGCGCGCTGCCCCTCAGCGAGCCGCGTGCGGCGCGACCTCGTCCAGGATCGTCACCCCCAGAATGCGATCGCCGACTTCCAGCCGCTCGAGCACCTCGAACCCGCCGATGAGCTGCCCGAACAGGGTGTAGCGCCCGTCCAAGTGCGGCGTCGGCCGGTGGGTGAAGAACAGCTGCGAGCCGCCGGAGTCGGGGTCCTCGTTGCGCGGCATCCCCAGGGCGCCGGTCAGGTAGGGGATCGGGTTGAACTCGGCGGGGAGTGCGGTGTCCTGGCCCCAGGCCGTTCCCGAGCCGTTGCCGTCGCCGCGGTAGCACCCACCCTGCACCACGAAGTCGCTGACCACGCGGTGGAAGTCGAGGCCGTCGTAGTGGCCGGCCCTCGCGAGCTGCAGGAACGAGGCCACATGCAGCGGAGACTCGTGGGGGAACAGCTGCACGACGAGGTCCCCGGCGGAGGTGTGGAGGCGCACGAGAGGGTCCTCGCAGGCGAACAGCTGGCCGGGCAGGGGGTCTGCCGGCGGCGGCAGCGGCTGCAGCGTGCGCAGGTCCACCTCCCGCGCGAGCAGGGCGTCCTGGGCGACCTGGGCCACATGGCGGTGGGTGCTCGCCTGGGCGCGCCGCAGGAACGCCTCGGAGCCCTCCAGCTTGGCTGCCGCGCGCACCGCGTTGAATTGGACCTCGGGCGCGATGTCGCCCTGGACCCCGTCGAAGCACTGTTCGAGGCGCGCCAGTTCGCCTGGGCGGACCTCAGGGGCGAGCGCAACCACCGCGGCCAGGCGCAAGCCGTTGTCGTCGCTGCCCAGGATCTGGTGCAGCGCAGAGCGCGCCCGCTCGCCCACCTCGCCGTCGCTCAGGATGGACCCGAGGGTCTCGACGGCCGTGCCCGCCACGCGCGCGTTGGTGTCGCCCAGCAGGCCCTCGGCCAGCTCCACCGCCACCGCGGGGCCGACGGCAAGGCTCGCGCCCAGGGCGGCGGCGCGGAGCACCGGGTCGTCGCTGTGCGCCGTGGCGCGGACGCGCTTCTCCGCGGCGGCGCCGAGCAGGCGCGCCTCCGCGGTGACGACCGCCGCGCGCACGGTGCGGGAGGGATCCTCGCGGAGCGGAAGCAGGCGCTCCGCGTGGGTCGCGCGCTCCTCCGGCCGGCGCGCCAGGCCGAGGACCTCGACCGCCATGGCGCGCACATGGAAGGACGGGTCCTCCAGCGCGCGGACGGCCAGAGCGGTGGCGTGCCCTTCGCTGCGCGGGATCAGGGCCCGGACGGCTTCGTAGCGGACGCGCCAGTCCGCGTCCTCGAGGATCGGCTCGAGGACCGCAAGGGCATCGCGGCCGTCGGCCTGGCCCGCGGGGACGGAGGTGCCCCCAAGCGTCCGTGCCAGCCCGCGCGCGGCGAACAGGCGCTCCCACGGGGAGCGGTCGGGCAGGGCCGCGCTCGAGTAGGTGGCAAGGTGATCCACGCCGCGCCGGGAGAGGGAAAAGAGCGCGCGCCAGCGAACCTCCGTGTCCTCGTCCTCTCCGGCGGCGGTTACGAGGTCCTGGTCGAGCTCGACGGGGACCTCGTCGCCGACGGGGAGCAGGAACGCCGCGCTGGCGGCAGCGGCCCGGACGGTGGGGTCCTCGTCTTGAAGAGCACCCCGCACGATCGCGATGGCCTCGGCGGGCCGCAGGCGCGCGCAGGCGGTCACGGCCGCCGCGCGTACGAGGCCCGCGGGGTCCTTGGTTGCTGCGAGCACGGCCTCGAAGGATCCAGGGTGGTCGATCCCCAGCACGAAGGCGGCGCGGGAGCGCGTGGCTGCGTCCTCGGCTCCGAGCAGCTCTTCGAGGACGGCGCGCTGGGAGAGGTCTCCGCGGCGCGCCTGTGCGGCCAGCATGGCGTTCCAGCTCGGCGGCGGAGCGGGGAGGGCCAGCGGGCCCGCCGGCCGCTCGGGAGCCTTGGTCGAGGCGCAGGCCGCTGCGAGGGCGAGGGGGCCGAGCAGGAG
>JBDQFW010000176.1:0-7756 GCA_040265735.1 Planctomycetota bacterium
CGCCTCTCGGCACCCCCCCGGTCCAGCTCCCGGGCCGGGCAGGGCCCGGCGCTGGGATCATGCGTCGATCAGCGGCGGCGACGGCCGCCCTTCTTCTTCTCGCCCATCTTCACCTCGACGGCCTCGCTGGAACCGTCGGCGGCCACGGTGACCTCGGCCTTGGCCTTGCCGAGGGTCTCGTGCCAGATCTCAAGCTTGTACTCGCCGGCGGGCACGCCCTCGATGGTGAACATGCCGTCCGCGCCGGTGATGGCCCAGTGGGTCGCCTCGGTGACATAGGCGTAGGAGAGCATCCAGGGGTGGATGTCGCAGGCGACCTTGATGGCCTCTTCCTTCTCCGCCTTCATCTCGAGCTTGCTGCCCGCGGCGACGGTCTTGTTGAGCGGATCGTTCTTGACCGAGTAGGTGTGAACGTTGTGGCTGACCGAGTCGCTGTTCAGGAACGCGATGGTGGCGCCGGCCGGGACCATGGCGATGTGCGGCTCGAAGCGGCACTTGGACTGGTCCATGACGATCGGCTCCTTGGGGACCTCGACCTTGGCGTCGGCGACCGTGAGGGTCACGACCACATTGGCGATGGCCCCGTCCTTGGCGACCATCATGGTGCGATCGGTGCTGTCGACCTTCTCGCCGTCGGCGCAGCAGCCCTTGGCCTGGTCGTCCTTGATGGTCAGCGGCTTGGTCTCCGGCACATCGCCGTCGAACACGATCTTCCCGTGGACCTTGCCAGCGACGGTGGCCGGGGCCTCGGTCGTCGCGGTGGCGAAGGTGGCCGCCGCGGCCGCGAGGGCAGTGAGGGCGAGGGGGGTGGTGAGCTTCATGGTGAGCTGTGGGGCAGGTTCTGGTTGGGACTGGCTTGGGGGCGGGCCGCGCGGCCCGGGTCTCGCGGAGGCGGTGACCGAGACGATCCGGCTCCGAAAGGGCGGAAGAGTCTATCGCACAGGGAGCCGCGCTCCCGTAGGCCAGAGGCCGTAGGAATTGGGAGAAGGGCTCGTAAGGGACCTCCCAGCGGCGCCTGGCCGCACCTGGAACGGGAGGGGGGAGCCCCACGGCTCCCCCCTCCATCGCCGTCCTGGGGACGGCGCACTCGCCTCGCGGGTCAGCGGCGGCGGCGGCGGCCTCCGCCGCCATCCGCGCTGAGCTTGAAGTCCGCGGTAGCTCCGCCGGTGGCCGGGACCGTGATCTTCTCCTTGGACTTGCCAAGGGTCTCGTGCCACAGCTCCACCGTGTACTCGCCAGGAGGCAGGCCCGCGATCGAGAAGTTGCCCTCCGCATCCGTGACGGCCCAGTGCGTGGCGTCGGTGACATAGGCCCAGGAGAGCATCCAGGGGTGGATGTCACAGGCGACCTTGATCGGCTCGGCCTTCTCCGCAGTCATCTCCAGGCTCCCGCCCGCAGCGACCGTCTTGTTGAGGCTGCCGTTCTTGGTGGCGTAGGTGTGGATGTTGTGGGAGACCGCGTCGCTGTTGCCGAACGCGATCTTGGCCCCGACCGGCACCACGGACACATGGGGCTCGAAGCGACACTTGGCCTGGTCCATCAGGATCGGCTCGGTCGGGATGGCGGCGCTCGCACCGTCCACCTCGATGGTGACCACCACGTTGGCAATGCCGCCAGCGGCGCTGATCATGAGGCTGCGGTCGGTGCTGTCCACCGTGTCCCCCGCCTCGCAGCAGCCCGCGGCCTGCTCGGCCTTGATGTTGAGGGCCTTCACCTCGGGACGGTCGCCGTCGAGGACGATGCGCCCTGCGAGGGAGCCGTCACCGGCGGCCATCGGAGCCGGAGGCTCTTCGACCGGAGGCTTGGCTTCCTCGACGGGTGCCGAGGGCTCCTCGACCTCCATCGGCTCCTCCACGACGGCGGGGGGCTCGACGGCCTCACCGACCTCGATCACCTCGATCGGGCCGGCCGCGGTGTCACCCACGGCGACCTCGAGACCCCGCGCCCGCAGGAGGGCAAGGAGCTGGTCGTCCGCCAGGCTGTCCAGGTCCACCGAGGCGGTGGACTGGGTCGGAGCGGAGCCGCCCATGTTGTAGAGCCAGTCCATGACCGCGTCGATCTGCAGTGCGTTCGACGAGCCGGGGAACTGCTCCTGGTACTGGGGATCGTCCGCCGCGAAGTTCTGCGGCATCGAGGTCCCGGGGTAGATGGCCACAGGGTTCCAGAGCCACTCGCGAACCCACTCCTCACGCAGGCGGTACTGCACGTTGGTGAGGGACGGGGCCCAGGCGATCGGATCCTGGGCGAAGCTGCCATCCGGCTTGGGGTGACACTGGAAGCAGTTGACGCCCTCTGCGGCAACCTTCTCGCCCACGGGGATGCGCTCGGCGAACTCCTCGAGGTGCGACGCGCTGCGGCGCACGATGCTCTCGTAGTCGGCCGGCACCATGCCAGTCATCTGGAAGCCCTCACCCATGGCCCAGCCGTGGATGCGCGCGAAGTTGGCGGCGACCTCGGGAGCATAGCCCGCCTCGATGGAGGCGATCTGGTCCTCGGTGAGACCCGAGGCCTCGGCCGCGGCCTCCGTGGAGAGGCCGGGTCCGCTGCCGCTGACCAAGGTGGTCAGGGGCCACTCGCGGACGTCCTCGGGCAGGTCCCAGCCATTAGGCGTGCCCTGGTCGGCACCGTCCCGGGCCTCGCGGCCGAGGGCGAGACGCGCGGTACGGGCGTAGCGCGGCGCCCACTCATCCTGAGCCTTCTTGGCGAAGTAGTCGGCGATCGACTCCGCTTCCCCGTCGGAGAACCAGAACGAGGGCATGCGGACCCGCATCTGCTGGCGCAGGGGGTAGACGTCGTGCAGGAACGAGTAGAACCAGTCGCGCTGGAGCTTGTGGCCCTCGTTGGTCAGGACCGGCGGGGCGAAGGTCCAGCGGAGCTTGTCGTACTCGGTGTCCTGGTAGAAGCGACCGACGCCATCCACATCCTCGACCAGCGGGTTCCCGTCGTCGTCCAGGAGCCAGGTCCAGGGATCGGTCGGGTAGCTGTCCTCGTCGTTCGGGTCGTGGTCGGGGTTCTCGACCCAGACGCCGCCGCGGTAGTACGAGGTGATCTGGCGGACGAAGTCGCCGCCGTTGGACGGCACCACGTCAACGAGCTTGTCCACGGGGATCTCGACCGTCTCCGCGGGCCCGCCGACGTCCGGGTGGACGTCCGTGAGGCGCACGATGATCGACTCGAGGTCCTCCTCCCAGTACTCCTCCCAGCTCGCCTTGACCCGGACGAAGTCCGCCATGGACTTGATGTTCGGGGGCAGGGTCTCGTCGGGGAGAGCCAGGAACTCGGCCGCGACCGTGTGCTGGTGGCCGTCCTCGTCCTCGAAGGTGATCTGGGGCTGGTCGATCACGTGGCAGGCGGCGCAGTTCTTCTGGCGCACGGCGCGGGCACCAGCATCCGCCGCCAGCTCGGTCTCGCTGGGGTGCCACTTCTTGCCGGTCACGTCATCATTGACCAGACCGAGGACGAAGGTGGCGATCGAGTCGATCTCCGCGTCCGTGAAGTCGAACCACGGCATGCGCAGCTTCTCCTTGGGGTTCTTCACCTTGCCAAGGTCGAAGGAGCGCGGGTGGGCGAGCTTCCGCTTGAGCCAGCCGTCGTGGTAGTGGTGGTCCAGCCAGGGCAGGGTCTGCTCGGTCTGGTTGACCGCCGTCGCCACCACGTTGTCGGGCAGGCGCGGGTTCTTCTGGCCCTCGTCGTGCTTATAGGCGAGCCCGAAGTCGAGCTTGTCCACCGTCTTGGACGCCCACTTCGTGAGCTCCGCGCCAATCGGCATCATGTCCTGCATGCCGTCGATCTCGTGGCACGAGTAGCAGCCCTGGTTCATGACGTAGGCCTTGCCCACGGCCACGGCCAGCGCTCCGTCGTCGGCCCACTCGCCCTCGAGTTTGGCCTGCAGGCCGGCGCGACCCTCCTTCTGGAAGAACCAGCGCGCCTGCTCCTCCAGGACCTCGCGGTCCATGGCGTTGGCCGTCGGGGCCCACCCGTCGGGGGTGTCGCCGAAGACCCCGTCGGGGTCGTCCATGATGTAGGCGGTGATGTCGGCCGCGTCGCGGTCCGACAGGCGCAGGTTGGGCATCTGGGTCTCCGCCCAGTAGGCCTGCGGGTCCTTCAGCCAGGCGAAGAGCCACTCCTTGGTGATCTTCGTGTTGACCCCGCGCAGGTTGGGCCCGTGCTGGTTGTAGCGGCCCGGCTCCTCGCTGAGGTTCTTGGTGATGGACTCCTCGCCCTCGTACGGCGCGGTGTTGTGGCAGGCGTAGCAGCCCACGAGGTTCATGACCTCGCGGCCGCGCTCCGCGTCACCCTGGACGGGCAGCTCGGGGAACTGCTTGTCCTGGTGGTTGGCGTAGAGGAACTGCGTGATCGCGGCGACCGCGTTGTCGTTCCACTCCTTGCCGAGGATCGGGCGACCCTGGCCGTAGTTGCTCTGGACGACGACCTCGTCGTGGCCGTAGTTCTCGAGGTGGAAGACCTGCGGCATCCAGGTGGTCGGACGGAAGTCGCGCGGGTAGGCGATCCACGACTCGACCCAATCCTTGGCGAGCTTGCCCTTCATCTGGAGCAGGCTCGGGCCGGGGCGACGCTTGGTCGGGAACCACTCGATCTTGTGGCAGGCGTAGCAGCCGTGGCGCTCCACCAGGCGGTATCCCTCGGTGACGACCGGGGCGTCCTCCGCGATCAGCTCCATCGAGGTGGTGTGGCACTGCACGCAGCCAGCCTCGGTGTGCTCGCTGGACAGCATCGGGTAGTCCCAGTGGTGCTGCTTGTGCCAGTGGTACTCGTCGGCCCAGGCCTCCTCCTCGGCAGCGTCGCTGGGGCGGTGGTCCACGTGCTGGAAGGAGAGGCTCTCACCGGAGCCGCGGTGGCACGCGGTGCAGCCGAACTCCTTCGCCGGGTGCGGGGACTTGCTCGAGAGGAACAGGTCCAGGCGCGGGTGCGTGGTGTGCGGCTGGGGCGCGTCCTCGAAGCCCGCGCGCTCCATCCCCATGTGGCACGTGGTGCACATGTCGATGCGCGGCTTCTTGGTGAAGTTCAGGTCCAGGTCGATGCCGTCGAGGACGTACTTCTGGACCTTCAGGTTCGGGCCGATGAAGTCGAGGCCCGGGAAGTCGCGGATCTGGTTTGCGACGGCGGTCGCGAGGTCACTCGGATCGAGCGACTCGATCTTCTCCTCCACGCGCTTGAGGTCGCGAGAGGCCACGGCGAGGGCCTTCTCGGCCTCGGCCACGCCCGATCGGTACTCGGTGAGGGCCTGCTCGGCCTCCACGCGCTTGGCGGCGGCCGCCTCGACGGTCTTGGCGAGCGCCTCGCTCTCGGCCGTCAGCTCGTCGATGAGCTTCTGCTGCGCCTCGACCTCGGCCGGAGCCTTCACCGAGGCCTCGCGCTCGAAGTTGAAGATCTGCCACTTCAACTCGGCGACGACGGACTTGTAGGCGGTCTCGTCGTTCCGGAAGGAGTCCTTGGCGTTGTAGACCGCGGTCTCGAGCTCCTCCTGTCGGTCGCCCTCCGCGGCCAGCGCGGCCTCAGCAGCGGCAACGGCCTCCACCAGGGAGTCACGCTGGTCCACGAGGCCCTCGGCAGCGAGGGTGGCCTTCGCCTCCTCCGCCATCTCGAGCTCCATGGCGCGGAACTCGCGCTGGTAGTCCTTCCATTCGGCGCTGGAGTCGTCCAGCACCGTCCACACCATGGTCAGGGTGAAGAAGGCGCTGGCAAACAGGAACCAGCGGTTCATCGTGGGGATGTGATAGAGAGTGTCGCCGCGATCAGCCATGGCAGAGGGGGGCTGGCGTCAGGGGTGCCGGTAGAGGTCTTGAGTGCCCAAGTGGGCGTCGGCAGGTGCCGGGCGCGGCTCCGCGCCCGGCGTCGAGATCACACGTTCAGGAACCACTCCGGGATCCCGACCAAGTACTTCAGGTCGATGGTCCAGCGCAGGACCATCTTCAGCGGAACCAGCGCGGTCCACAGGAACAGGTGCATGAACACCTGGTAGCGGATCGCACCCATCTCCTCGGCCATTCGCTTGAACACCGTCTTGCCGAGCAGGGTCGGCAGCACGACGAACCAGAAGCCCAGGAAGGCGAAGCCTGGGGCCTCGCGGATGAGGGGGTTCTGCGGGAGCGGCTGGCCGAGCGCCTTGACCCAGACGTAGTCCGAGAGGTTGACGCTCACCATGGGCTCCAGCTTGTTGTGGTCCCAGTACTCGAAGGGTCCGAAGAAGGACCAGTTCGGGCCGCGCAGGAAGGTGCCCATGATCACCAGGGAGACCCAGAGGAGCAGGAAGCCCACCAGGAAGAAGGTGATCGCGAAGGGGCGCTCCTCAAAGGTGTAGTAGCCGTTGCCCTTGGGGTTGGTGTCCACGTAGGGGATGGCCATCAGGCCCACCACGATGAAGCTGGGCAGCAGCACGCCCGCGATCCACGGGTCGAAGTACACGAGCAGCTCCTGCAGCCCCAGGAAGTACCAGGGGGCCTTGGAGGGGTTCGGGGTCCGGGCCTGGGAGGCCGGCTCCTCGATGGGCGCCTGGATCAGCAGGGACCAGGTCATCAGCGCCGCCAGGAAGAGCAGCATGCAGATGAACTCGCTGTAGACGAGGTCCGGCCAGGTGAAGACCTTCTTCTTGGCCGCCTCACCCTCGAGGGTGGGGAGTCCCTTCTTGATGCGCTCGTCGTTGATCACCGCCCGGCGCAGGGAGAGCCAGGTGAAGAACACGATGGTCGCGATCAGGATCACGATCGGGACGTTGTCCGGCTTGGTGACGATCTGGTTGAAGTTCGGGTCGGGGAAGGCCCCGATGAAGAACAGCACCATCAGCGCCGAGCCGAGCGAGAACACGACCGGGTGGGTCACCTGCTTGCGGAAGACCAGCACGACCCCGAGGAGGGCGGTGGTCAGCAGGGTGTAGGGGATCGGCGCCGAGATGGCGTCGACCAGGTCCTTGATGAACTGCGGCATGGGAGCGGTCCTTGGGGATCAGAGAGGTCCGGAGATGCCGCCGTCCTTGCGGACGCGCCAGAAGTGGAGGGCCATGAGCGAGGCCGCCACGAGCGGGAAGCCCAGACAGTGGAGGACGTAGAAGCGCAGGAGCGCGCCCTCCCCCACGAAGCGGCCAGCAAGCAGGCCGAACCTCACATCGTCACCGGCGTGGACGAACTCCAGGCCGCCGAACTGCAGCAGGGCTGCGCCGGGACCCTCGTGACCGAGGAACGGCGTGGCTCGAGCCATGTTCGTGCCCACCGTGATGGCCCACACGGCCAGCTGGTCCCAGGGCAGCAGGTACCCGGTGAAGGAGAGCAGCAGCGTGATCACGAGCAGGATCACGCCCACGTTCCAGTTGAACTCCCGGGGCGGTTTGTACGAGCCCGTCAGGAACACGCGGTACATGTGCAGCCAGACGGTCAGCACCATGAGGTGTGCGGACCAGCGGTGCACCTCGCGCATGACCCCGATGGGCACGTGCTCCCTGAGGGCGAAGATGTCCTGGTACGCCAGCTCCGCAGTGGGCCGGTAATAGAACATCAGCAGGAGACCGGTGATGGTCTCGATCAGGAAGAGGAAGAAGGTCAGGCCTCCCATGCACCAGGTGTAGGAGAGCTTGATGCCACTCCGGCGCACCTTGACGGGGTGCAGGTGCAGGACGACGTTCGACAGGACGGCCAGCGTCCGGTTGCGCGGCGTGTCCGGGTAGCCGTGTCGGATGATCGACTTCCAGAGCTGCGTCCGGGCGATGTAGGACAGGAGCTTGTCCATGGGGCGGATCTAGGGG